>NZ_JBQOJB010000012.1:0-86474 GCF_054971365.1 Marinococcus salis
AACAACGCCTGCTTTTAGAGTGTAACGACAAGCGGGTGCAGTATTGAAGGGTCAAGAACATATTTTGGTGTTGAGCCGGTTTTTTAGTATTTAAGCTTGTGCATGTCATTTTATAAGTATATAATAGATTTATAATATCTCTAATTGGAAGTGAATAGCAGTATGAAATTTTCAAAAGCGACGGACTACGCTTTGCATGCGCTCGTGTATATGATTCATCGTGACGGGGAAACAACCAAAATTCCGGTCCAGGATTTATCGTTAGCATTGAATGTCTCTACTACGTACTTATCCAAAGTATTAACGCGTATCGTAAAGGCGAATTACATTAGCTCGACGAGCGGTGCCAAGGGCGGATACAGGCTGCAGCAGAACTGGGAAAGCGTAAGCGTGTACGATATTGTAGTTGCGATCGATGGCGTGCAGACGCTGTTTGAAGACAGCTTTGATCACGGAGAGGAATGCAGAATTCAGGCGGCCATGATGGAAGCACAGGAAAATTTAATCAGTACGCTAAAAAACAAAAAGCTGAAGGATTTGACGGTGTAGCAGATCCTTTTGCTTTATTATAATTATAGATAATAAGAATCTTTAATGTACAGGAAGGGGTTTTAAAATGATGTATGACGTAATTATTATTGGTGGAGGACCGGCTGGATTAAGTGCGGCGCTTTATTTTGGAAGAGGATTAAAAAGGGCGCTGATTATTGATGAGGATAAGCCGAGAAACATCGTAACGCATGAAACGCACTCCTATTTAACCCAGGATAGAGTGACTCCGCAGACGTTCCGGAAGCGGGCCAGGGAAGATGCGCTGAAGTACGAGGGCAATACGCTGTTAAATGATAGAGTGACTGCAATCCAACAGCATAATGACGGCCTTATCGTTCAAACGACAACGGGGCAGTTTCATTCAAAACAGGTGTTGGTTGCCTCGGGCTTAATCGAACAGCTGCCGGCGATTAAAAATATCGAACACTATTACGGACAAAGCGTCTTTTACTGCCCGTGGTGCGACGGCTGGGAAATGAGAGACAAAAAGCTTGCCGTCATCAATCCGGACGAGCGGGTCATGCATATGGTGATGCTTCTCTCAAACTGGACAAACCAACTCGAAGTATTCACCGATGGCAACGACGATTTGACGAAAGGAAAGCAAAAAGATACTCGAAGGTAAAAATATTCCTTATCATCTGGAGAAAATTGACGAAATGTCTGGAGAGAAGGGACAGCTGCAGGCGATCAGAATGGCCAACGGGGAAACGGTGGAAGTAGAGGGCGCTTTTACGTACGTGCACTGGAACACCAATTATGAATTTTTAAGTGGTCTGGACGTGGAGCGGGATGAAAACAGCCGATTTGTGCTCAGTCAGTTCGGAGAAACCTCTGTGAAAGACCTATATGTGGCAGGTGAAGCAAAGGACAACTTTGGCAGCCAGCTGATAGCGGCAGCGGCGAACGGCGGGGAGGTGGCAAGATTCATGATGATGGGGCAGATTCAAGAGGCATTTAACCAAGACGCATAAAAGAGACGGATTTTAAAGGCCTCCTGAGTGCTATAATAAACCTGAAAGCTAATGAAATGAGGAAGAAAAGTGAGCTATCAGGTTGTACACACCACCGTGTTTTCTATGGAAAAGGGCGGAGGTAACCCGTGCCCTGTCGTTTTAGACGCGGATCATCTTTCCACAAAAACAATGCAGCAGATGACAAAGGAGTTTGCGCATGAGTCAGCCTTCGTTATGTCCTCCACCCGCCCGGACTATGATCTGAAGCTTCGTTTTTTTGTCCCCTCCCATGAGATGGAAATGTGCATTCATGCCGCCATAGGTAGCATCACGGTTTTAGTGAACTAAGGAGCAATTAGCCGTTCCCCGGTCATTGTGGAGACCATGCTTGGGCCTGTAAATGTAAAATGGGAAAAGCGTGATTCAAAGCTGGAGATAAGTGTTGAACAGTTTTCGCCCGGGTTTCTGAACATCGCTCCGTCGAAAGAAGAAATAGGCAGGGCACTGAATATTGAAACAGAGGAACTGGCGGAATGGCCGGTTCAATCCGTTTCCACGTCCCGTTATAAATTAATTATCCCCTTAAAAAGCGTAGAGACGTTGAACATGCTTCAGCCTGATTTTAATTATCTCTGGGATTTATGTGACGAGTTCAACACGACCGGCTTTTACCCTTTCGCTGTTTCACAACAACAAGAAAAATACGTGCAGGCGCGCCAGTTTCCCCGAAGGGCCGGATACTCGGAGGACCCGGCCACCGGGGTAGCTGCCTCGGCCTTAGGCGCCTATTTAACGGCACATAAGATTTTGCCCCCAGTAAAGGAAGGGTGGAATACCTTTCGTATTATTCAGGGAGTCGCTATGGGAAAGCCGAGCATGATTGAATCGGAAACGTTTGTACAAGGTAATCAAATTGTAAACACCCGGATCAAAGGAAGCACCGAAGAATTGAAATAGTATTTTATACTTTCAGTATGCCCCGGAAGCCTCTCGCGGCGTAGTATGATTCGGCTCCGTTATGGTAGATGAACGTGCGGCCGTACCGGTGGTCGCCAAACAAAGCGCCGCCCTGTTTTCTTATCCCCGGAGGTGTCTGAATCCAGCTTGACGTTTTCGTATCGATTTTTTCCAACTGTTGAAGAGTGTGGTACTGCTCTTCGGTTAAAAGCTCGATACCCATAGTCTGAGCCATGTCGACAGCAGTTGTTTCAGGCTTATATTTTTTTCTTGCTTCCAATGCTTCACGGTCATAGCAGACGCTTCGGCGATCCTTGGGGCTTTCTTGCGAGCAGTCACAGAAGAAATATTTCTTTTCTTTCTGGTCGCAGCCGATCACATCCGGTTCTCCGCCAGTCGCTTCCATCTCGTTCAATGACCATAGTTTCTCGTCATCAGCCTCGAGCTTTTCCAGGACAGGAGTCCATGCTAACTCTTCATGGCGATACATATGCTGTTCGAAACGATTTTCAAGTATGGTCAGTATTTCTTTTTTCTGTTCTGGCGCAAGCTGCCGGGCTGAATTGTTTTTCTTATTCATACGAATTCCTCCTTAAGCCTATGCGGGTTTGTCTAAATTATACCATTCAACGGGGCGTTGATTACCCGCCGTGCATAATGGGTATTTATACGAGAGAAAACGGAGTTTAGCTCACCGAAGGAGGAAATAGATTGGCACGTTTACAAAACAAAGTTGCAATTGTGACCGGGGCAGCCGGTGGAATTGGCCTCGGCACCGCCAGACTGTTTGCAGAAGAAGGAGCGAAGGTTATAGCAGCTGACGTCCAGCTCGACCTGCTGCAGGAGGAAGTAAAGAAAATACAGGACGAGGGGGCAGATATAACTGCCTTCGAACTGGATACCACCTCAGAGGAGAATTGGAAAAAGGCGGTTCAACAAGCAGTGGATACCTACGGACAGGTGAATATTCTGGTAAACAACGCAGGCATCCACTATCCGAGCAAGATTCTTGAAACCTCCCTGGAGGAATGGAATAAAGTCATGAACGTGGACTCGACCGGGTACTTTCTCGGCATGCGCGAGGTGATTCCGGAAATGCAGAAGGCCGGGCAGGGATCGATTATTAATATAGCATCGATGGCCTCCTTAACCGGGTCCGGCGCGGCAGGCGGCAACGGCACAGCCTACAGCGCGGCCAAAGGGGCGATACGGTCAATGACGACGCACGTGGCTGCGCATTTTGCCGAAGAAAGCATCCGGGCAAACAGCATCCATCCCGGTCCGATCCGGACGCCAATCATGGGAGAGCGGCAGAAAACCATTTCAGAGGATAATCAGGATGTTGTGCCTCTTCCGCCTCACCACGGGGAAGCAGTGGACATTGCCTATGCCGCTCTATATTATGCTTCCGATGAATCCCGGTTTGTAACCGGAGACGAGATGATTGTCGACGGAGGCTCGTTAGCCTAACTTCCAGCCTCGTTTCGTTTATAATTTAATAAGAATGCTCTGCGTACTTAGACACGCAGAGCATTTTTTCGCTATTCATCTTCATTGTTTGGAATTTCTTCCGGCATGCCGTCGGACTCTTCGTCATCCCCGCAGGCTGTAAGAAAGCTTGAAGAGGTGACCATAAAAAGAGTAACCATGATAATTTTAAGCCACTGTTTCATTAAAATTTACTCCTTTCCTCAGATCATAAGCATTTCTAAACTCTGAGAAATTTTATTAACCATACTACCGATACCCTTTGGATGATTATATGTAACACTATTAATCGGTATGCTTCAGCAGTACTGCCCTTTGGGGAGACAGCTTCGACACCATTTGTCTGCTTATTTTCTATTTATGGATGTCCGCCGTCTGAGCTGTGACTTTCCCATCGACGGAATGCGGACTCGTTTCTGGAAGTCACGAAATCCTCAGTCGGTAATTAAGCCTGTCGGGATGAAAGCTCCCGAAACCTGCGGGGCGAATCGCGGACGAATGCCTGAAAGTTGCGGTTAAATGAGCGGAGGCTGCTGTACCCGCAATCTGCAGCAATTTCCCCGATCGGCTGCTGGCTGCTTTTCAGTAAATAACAGGCACGCGATATCCGGTAATAGTTTAAGTATTCGGTAAAGGTCATGCCCGCCATGTGAGCAAACAGCTTGGACAGGTAGGGATAGTCGTACTGTAAATGTTCAGCCACTGCTTTTAACGTACACTCGGCGGCGTAATTAGTATCCACATACAAAAGCATTTGATGAAGAATTTTCGTTTTAGCAGAATACTGGACGGGCTTGAAATCGGTGTTTTCCTCTAACGTACTGCATATGCCGTACAAAAAGCTTTTCTGCCTTTAGACGGAGCCCCGGGACGGCAGCAGCACGTCCGGCGAAAGAGAGAACGTATTATTTACAGGGGTGAAGCCTTTATAATCCATAAAAAAACGGCCGATCAATTCAGGAGAAAAAATAATGATGGTAATCGCGGAATGCCCGACCGTGGTAAATTCATGCATCTGATTGTTAAAAATAAAGGCTGCCTCGTTTTGCTGCAGAAGATACTCTTTCTGGTCAATGGTTACCCGCACCTGCCCTTCATGGACAATAATCAGTTCATAGGCACGGTGAAAGTGAAGCGGAAAGCTGAAATTGGTTAAGGTAACACGTTGAAATGATTCCTGTTCTTCGACTCCATGAGGCTCAAAAAAGACCAAAGCCGGCTCCCCCTTTCAGAAACACTAATATTGTCTTATATTATACTATTTTTTGAATAGAAGCATAAGAAGCTTCCCGCCTATAATAAAACCAGATTGATAGAAGGGGGAAAGCTTCATGGCATTGGAATATCATGTAGCAAAAAATGGCTCTGACAAAAACGAAGGCACACGGGAAAATCCTTTTTTAACAATTAATCGAGCAGCTTCACTAGCCACAGCGGGAGACACCGTAGTGGTGCATGAAGGTGAATATAGAGAATGGGTGAAGCCGCGAAATGGCGGCCGGAGTGACACCCGGAGAATTACATATACCGCTGCTCCTGGAGAAAAGGCGGTGATTAAAGGTTCGGAACAAATTGACTACTGGGAACAGGCGGAGGGCACGGTCTGGAAGGCAGTCGTCCCAAACACGTTATTTGGCGACTACAATCCGTATACGGAAAAAATATTCGGAGACTGGATCGTTCACAATCCAGGCAGGCATCTGGGCGATGTATATTTAAACGGAATGTCCTTTTACGAAGCAGAAACCTTTGCGGAAATGCTGAACCCCGAAAAGCAGACCGAGGTTTTGGACCATTGGACAAAAACGACTGTTCCTGTCCTCGATCCGGAGCAGACGAGGTATCGCTGGTATGCGGAAGCAGACAGCAGCCATACGACGATTTTCGCCAACTTTCAGGGCGCTGATCCCAATAAAGAGCTGGTGGAAATAAATGTGCGGAAAGCCTGCTTTTACCCGGAATTGACGGGGCTTGACTATATTACGGTGCAGGGGTTTGAAATGGCCCAGGCAGCAACGCCGTGGACGCCGCCGACAGCCGATCAGACGGGATTGATCGGGCCGAACTGGAGCAAGGGATGGATTATTGAAAACAATGTGATTCACGATGCCAAATGCAGTGCAATCAGTATTGGAAAGGAAGCATCCACCGGAGACAATTATCGGACGAGAAGAAAGGACAAACCAGGCTATCAGTACCAGCTGGAATCTGTGTTTATGGCCCGACATATTGGCTGGAGCAGGGAGCGTATCGGCTCTCACATTATCCGGAACAACACCATTTATGATTGTGGTCAGAACGGGGTGGTCGGTCATCTGGGCTGCGTGTTCAGTGAAATCTATCATAACCACATTTACAATATCGCATTAAAGCGGGAATTTTTTGGCCACGAAATCGCCGGAATTAAGCTGCATGCAGCGATTGATGTCCAGATTCACAGCAACCGCATTCATGACTGCTCGCTTGGAGTATGGCTCGACTGGCAGACCCAGGGCACGAGAGTAAGCAAAAATCTATTTTACAGAAACAATCGTGATCTTTTTGTAGAAGTGAGCAGCGGACCGTATGTGGTGGATAATAATATTTTAACAGCAGACTACGCTCTGGATAATCATGCGCAGGGAGGAGCTTACGTTAACAATCTGATTGCGGGCAAAATGGTGCACAAAAAGATGCTGGACCGGGCCACTCCGTATCACGTGCCCCACAGCACGGAGGTAGCCGGATTTGCGCCTGTCTACGGCGGAGACGACCGTTTTTACAATAATATGTTTGTTGGAAAATCGGATTTGAATGATGTGGGCACCTCCCATTTTAACGGATACACGGCATCGCTTGAGGAATATATCGAAAAGGTGGATCAGGTCGGCGGGGACCATGAAGCGTTCCACAGTATCGAGCAGCCGGTCTATATTAACCATAATGCTTACTTTAATGGTGCGATTCCGTTTGAAGGAGAGCAGGAGGCATTAACCAAAGATGCTTTTGACCCCCAGCTTACGATAATCGAAAAGGGGAACGAGGTGTATCTGTCCTGTGAACTTCCTGACAAATTTGAACACATGCGCGGTGAGATAAAGCATACAGGAAACCTGGAGCGGGCGCGTATCGTGGATGCAGATTTTGAAAATCCGGATGGAAGCAAGCTCCGGATAGATACCGACTTTTTCGGTAAACAAAAAGCCAAAACAGACGTGCTGGGACCGATTGGGCAGCTGCAGGCTGGTAAGAATGAAATAAAGGTGTGGGGTTAATTTTCAATGGTACAGTGTTTGTTTACCATAAACAGGCACCGTATTTTCTATGAGAGAACGCCAGGTTATTTAATAAAGCGTTTACAAAATAGTTAGTTTGTTTTATGTTGAATACGTATTCAAAAAAAGGAGGATACTCGATGCCCACTTATTTGAAAAGAGGAAAAAGCGATCAGGAAAAACAGGAGGCGGACACGAAGGTTCAGCAGGCGGTGCAGGGAATCATTCATGACGTAGAGCAGCGGGGAGATGAAGCGGTCCGGGAGCTATCTGAGAAATTCGACAATTGGTCGCCGGAATCGTTCCACTTGTCATCCGAAACTATTCAGCAGGTGATCGATGAGCTGCCGCAGCAGGTGATTGATGATATTGCTTTTGCGCAATCGCAAATTCAAAATTTTGCCCGCCATCAGCGGGAGTCAATTCAGGATATTGAAGTGGAAACACGGCCCGGCGTGATTTTAGGGCATAAAAATATTCCGGTGAACAGTGTGGGCTGCTATATTCCGGGCGGGCGCTATCCGATGGTAGCCTCTTCCCATATGAGTATTGTGACAGCGAAGGTGGCCGGAGTTGAAAGGGTGATCGCCTGCACGCCTCCAAGTAACGGGGAAATACCGGCAGCTACGGTCGCGGCAATGCATATGGCCGGGGCGGACGAAATCTATCTGCTGGGGGGAGTACAGGCAATGACTGCCATGGCTGTTGGCACAGAAACGATTCAGCCGGTGGATATGATTGTCGGCCCGGGCAACGCTTTTGTAGCGGAAGCCAAGCGGCAGCTGTACGGAAGAGTGGGGATTGATTTATTTGCTGGACCGACGGAAACGCTTGTGATTGCTGACGAGACGGCCGACGTCGAAATGGTAGCTACCGATATTCTCGGGCAGGCAGAGCACGGACCAACGTCTCCAGGCGCCCTTATTACAACGTCCCAATCGCTTGCCGAATCTTTGGAGGAGGAAATTGCCCGTCAGTTAAAAATACTCCCGACAGCGGAAGTGGCAGAGCAGGCCTGGCAGGACAATGGTTCTATTATTGTAGTGGAAAATGTGGAAGAAGCAGTCCAGGAAGCGGATAAGCTGGCCTATGAACACGTAGAGGTTCTCACCAGGGACCCGGATTACTTTCTGGAAAATATGACAAATTACGGGGCGCTCTTTCTCGGGCCTGAAACGAACGTCGCCTATGGGGACAAAGTCATCGGCACCAATCATACGCTTCCGACCAAGCAGGCGGCAAAATACACGGGCGGCTTATGGGTAGGCAAGTTTTTGAAAAATTGTACGTATCAGCGCGTAACAAGAGAAGCCAGTGTGGAAATAGGCAAGTACGCCGAACGGCTGTGTGAGCTCGAAGGCTTCAAAGGCCATAAAGCCCAGGCTTCATTACGTGTGCAGAGATACAGTACAACTGACTGAATATCGGCGTGATATTGAGTGGATTATCACGTAAATGATTAATAAAACCAAGTGAACGATTATAAATAAAAGTTTGACTGTTATGGTCCATGTGTTTATAAAATTTTTGAGTGTCTTGAATACGTATACAGAAAAGGAGGGAAGGCCATCAGTTCTAATCTATTCTCTTTAGAAGGGAAAACGATCGTCGTTACTGGTGCTAATAAAGGCATTGGGAAAGAAATAGCGATTATGCTGGCTGAGGCTGGGGCCAGCGTAGCAATGGTAGCCCGGGATGAGCAGGCTTTACAGGAAACGGAATGGTCTATTCAGGATAAAAATCGATCAGCAGCATCATTTCCGTTCGATTTAACTAAAATCGACAAACTGGATGAATTGTTCGACAGTATTCACAGACGGTTGGGCCAAATTGACGTGCTTCTGAACAACGCCGGCACGAACATCCCAGCCCCGGCGGAAGAAGTCACGGAAGAGGAGTGGGACCGTATCCACGACATTAATTTAAAAAGCGTTTTTTTTGCCTGCCAGGCAGCTGGAAAGTGGATGCGTGAAGCAGGACACGGAAAAATCATTAATATGTCCTCCCAGATGGCTTTTGTGGGCTATTACAACCGTGCAGCCTATAGCTCGAGCAAGGGAGGAATTACGCAGCTGACCAAGTCACTTGCTATTGAGTGGGCTTCTCACGGCATCAATGTGAATGCTGTAGCTCCGACCTTTATAGAAACACCGATGACAGAAAAAATGTTCGAGGATACAGAGTTTAAAAAAGAAGTGCTTGCCAGAATTCCGCTTGGCAGACTGGCTCGTCCCGAAGACCTTTTTGGAGCGGTGGCATTTCTCAGCTCGGCTTCCTCCGATATGGTTACTGGGCAGACGATCATGGTCGATGGCGGCTGGACGGTTTGGTGAGAAGCTGCAAATAATACACAAACTGAAACTCTTTTGTTTGACGATGCCTGCTGAAGGGAACTCCTGCTGTAGACAAACATCCTGGAGGGATCACAAATGAGCGGTAAAAAAGGTTTTGGCGACAAACTGAAGGGAAATGCAAACAAGGTTAAAGGGGAAGCAAAAGACCGGATGGGAAGCGCCACAAATAATTCCAAAATGCAGCGCGAAGGAAAGAAAGACAAGCTTAAAGGCGTCGCCCAGGATAAAAAAGGCGATATTAAAAACAAGTAATGAAAATGAAAGGAACAGAAGTGCCCCGCACTGGGGCTTCTATTCCTTTTTTATTGTTACGCAATTTTTACTGGGGTATCCTTGAGACTCTTTGCAGAAACAGTGTAAACAACACCGGCGAGGAAAGCTGTAGCAAGTACGGCTGAGACCACCGGCAGTCCTTCGGTGATTACACCTATATCAAATAGCACAAACTCCGTACCCCAGATGAGGCTTTCAATCAAAAGGAAAAGTATCCCGGCGGCAATAAACCCAAGCCCCGTGAGCCAGCCAAAACGGTAAAATCCGGAAGCAATGAACATTCCGAGCAGATAATACAGCAGCACGGTCACAAAATACGCTGCACTTCCAGGTAAAAGAACTTCGAAAAGTGTATCTGTATCTATCAGATAAAATACTGAAGCATTTGTATTGAAAATAACCGTATCCATAAGGTTAAACACAGCTATTGCGGCTGTGATTACGAGAGCTACAGCAGCGGAAGAAAGTAACGCAGCCTGGTAATAATGTCTTCTTGTCAGTCCATGTTCAATGCAAAATCCCAGAAAGGTATATACAGATACTAAACCAATTACCAGCATATAAACCTTACTCGGTTCATAGGCGAAATTTAGTAAAACAATGTTAAATTCTGCACCCAGGAAAAAAAGGTTGATAAAATGAGCGGCAACCCGAACAAGGTATAAGATGCCAAGAAACCACAGGGTCCATTTGAGCTGCTCTTTTATTATTAGTGGCACAGCTTTATTGTTCCTCATGAAGCTCCCCTCCTTTTGTCATGCTGGTAAATATATCCTGAAGCGTGACTCTGCCTACATCTAATCCGAGCTCTTCTGCTTCCTGGAGAAAATTTTGATCCACTTGTTGAAAAATAACGACAGATTTGGTGCCGCCGAGCTGCCGGGTTTTGACTACGTGGAGCTCCGCGGTGAATTTCTCAACCAGGCTGCTTTCTCCGGTGATCGTCATCCCTTTAGAGATTACGTTTTCATAATCGTCCGCAAGCAACACGCGCCCCTGGTCCAGCATGATTACTTCATCAAACAAATGCTCCATTTCAGATATCAGATGCGTAGACATGATAATCAATCGCGGATGGTTTTCCTGCTCTTTCAAAATTTCTTCGTAGAAAATTTCACGGGAAGGAGCATCCATGCCCGTATAAGCTTCATCAAAAATGGTCACCGGGGCCCGGGACGCGAGTCCGCGTACAGCTTGAAACATAGACCTTCTTCCAGTTGATTGTTTTTTCATAGGGATGCTTAAGTCAAGGCCGAATCTACTGGCGATTCTTCGGGCTGCTTCTATATCGAAAGTATCAATAAGCTCCTCGGCAGTTTGAAGAAGCTCTTCTCCGGATTCGTAGTATTCATCAAAGTTTCGCTGGAACAGGAACTGTACATGCCTGGTCTGGCGGCTGTTCTCAAACAACGGCTCCCCGTTCAGCGTGATCTGGCCGGAAGAATGCTTCCGGTAATTGGCGATAAGGGACAAAAGAGTAGTTTTACCCGAACCATTCCGTCCGATCAAGGCGTAAACCCTGGGCGAATGAAGTTGCAGAGACACATTCGTAAGTGCCTGCTCTTTTCCGTAATACAGATCCACATGGTTTAATACCAGGTTCATATCCATTACTTTTTCATCCTTTCCCGCAGCATATTTACCAGCTCTTCCTCGGACATACGTAATTTTCTGGCCTCTTTCACAAGCTCATCAATATACTCTTCGCCGAAGGCTTTCTGCCTCTTTTTAATTAGTCTTTCTTTAGCTCCTGAAGTAACAAACATTCCTACTCCCCGTTTTTTATATAAAATTTCTTCCTCCACCAGTTCATTGACGCCTTTAGCAACCGTCAGATGGTTCACTTTATAAAAAGAAACCAGCTGGGTGGTTGAAGGCGCCTGCATTTCTTCTCTTAAGCGCCCATCCATTATCTGATCTTCAATTTGCTCTTTAATTTGTTGGAAAATCGGCTTTTTGTTATGAAAATCGGCGTCCATAATATTCACCACCTTAAGCGAAAAGGTAATATGGTCATATATATAAGTATATAACCAATCGATGGAAAGTCAATGATATAACAAGAAAAAAGCTCTGGAATTTTCCAAAGCTTCTTATTTGCCCAATAGCGTATCTTTATATAATATTTTTTAGCAACCTGCGATACGGTTCTTCTCTCACCAGGTGCCCGTAAATAATTTTCAAAAATAATAAAGGCATTAGCCATTCAAAGCCGTGGATGGGAGCTATAACGTATTGGTTCAATAATATAGCATGCAGGATAACTAACATGGAGACAGGTCTTTTTAAGTACAGAGGCGTAGCAATCACAATGGTAGCAGACACCATAAAGAAGAGGTACCATGCAACTCCATACGTTATATTGACAGGAGTAAACAGCAGGCTGACTACTAAAGGGTGAATATGAAGAAAGCTGAATATCCATTTGTTTTTAAAAATGAAACCCTGTTTTCCTTCCTCTGCTTTGCGCCCGGAATGGTAAAAGCGTTTGCCGGAATTGAGGGAATTGCTTATTACGCCTCCGCTGACATCAAAAGCAATAAGAATAGCCACAGCTATTTGAAGAAGGCTCCAGTTTACATAGTCAGTTAAAATAAGAATAAAAAGCAGTAATGGCACAATGAAGCCTGCGCTGTACCCGAGCAGTTTTTCTTCCAAATAAGCCCCTGTGCCATTAATAAAGTCAGGCTTTCCATTATAATCCCAATTAACTCTGGAGTGTTTATGCATTCCTAAGTACCTCCTTTTGGTCAGGCAATATTAACTTCAAAAACGGTAGAAAGCAGGATGGACGTATGAGATAAAAAAAGTTACTACCCGGCATTATCAGGCACGAAAAGCAGGGTGTAATTAATTTATAACCGGTATTCTTTAGATAAGGAGGGTTAGTGTAATGGATAACTTGAGAGAAATGAATAATGCCCTGCAATACATCGAGAATCATTTAACAGAAGCAATCGATTTACAAAAGGCAGCCCTTATCGCCTCCTGCTCGGAATACCACTTTAAACGAATGTTTTCTTCTTTAGCCGGTGTCCCCATATCAGAATATATTCGGCGCCGGCGTTTAACAATGGCAGCGCTGGATCTTCAGAATCGTCAGGTCCGTATCATCGACACAGCGTTAAAATATGGGTATGATTCGCCCGACTCCTTCACGAGGGCCTTTCAGAAGCTGCATGGAATAGCTCCTTCAAAAGTAAAAGAGCAGGGAATTTCTTTAAAAGCGTATCCGAAGCTGACCTTTCAACTATCTATTCAGGGAGGAAATGAAATGAATTATCGCATAGAAAAAAAAGAAGCTTTTCGTATTGTTGGCATAAGTAAAAGAGTCCCTATCATTTTCGAAGGAGAAAATCCTGAAATTAATGCTATGTGGCAATCATTGAGTGAGGAGAAAATACATGAATTGCTTGCGTTATCAAATGGAGAGCCGGGAGGGATGATACAAGCTTCAACGAATTTCTCTGAAGCACGTATGGAGGAACAGGGTGAATTGGATCATTATATTGGTGTAGTTACTGATAAAACTATTCCAGAAGCGTGGGAGGCGCTGGAGGTGCCGGCTTCCACATGGGCTGTTTTCACCTCGTCAGGGCCTTTCCCGGAGCATCTTCAAACAACGTGGGGACAAATATACTCGGAATGGTTTCCGTCTTCCGGGTATCAGCAAGCTCAGGGTCCGGAAATATTGTGGATGGAGAATAACCAGTTTCATAACCCGGACTTTACAAGTGAAATATGGATTCCGGTAAAAAGCTAAGAACCAATGAAATCTTCAGCTGCAGAACAAGCCCCGCTTTAAACGTGAGCGGGGCTTGCTGCGTAAGCTGGGCATATAAAAACAGGCTATTTATTCCCCCCAGAAATCAAGCAGAATGCCGTTATCCTTGAGCAGGGCGGAGGCGGCAAGAACGCCGCTTGTGGTTACCATTGGAGATCCGCCGCCGGGATGGGTGGAGCCGCCGGCAAAGTAGACATTTTTTAAATCCCGGGAGCGGTTAAACGGCCGGAGAAAGGCGTCTTTACGCCGGTTGGACGCGAGTCCATAAATAGAACCTTTATACGAGCCAAACGTCTCTTCAAGATAGGAAGGCCCAAGCACTTGTTCTTCGACAATATAGGGGCGCAAACAAAGCCCGAATTGTTCGAGCTTATCATAGACAAGGTTTTTGTAGGACTGTTTTTCCTCTTCGGCCATGGCTCCCCCCGGAAGAGGCGGAGCATTAATAAGAATAAACAGGTTATCGCCATCCGGTGACTGTCCGCGCTCGCTATATGAGGAGTTGCTGATATAAACAGTAGGGTCCTGGGGAAAGCTACCATGCTTCAGCTGTCTGAACTCCTGGGGGTAGTCGGCAGAAAAGTAGACCTGGTGATGCTTTAACTGCGGCAGGCGGGTATTTAGCCCTGCCATGATTACAAATGCGGAAATCGATGGCTCAGGATCTTTTGGAACTGTCCGGTTTTGTTGACCGGATGCGGAAAAAAGCAAAGGATACTGGCTGAGAAGATCACCATTCAGCAGCACACTGTCGATTTCCATGGAGCCGGAGGCGGCATGCACCGTCTGGGCACGGCCATTACGGGTGGAGACGTGATGCACAGGATCATTGAAGGAAAAGGTGACGCCAAGCTCTTTAGCCGTGTCGTAAAACGCATCGGCAATTTTTACATTTCCGCCCGGAGTATAGTATACGCCATCAGCAAGCTCAAGATGGGCGATTAATGCGAATGTCGCCGGGGCGTCGTACGGAGAAGACCCGATATACGTGGCATACCGGTCAAACGCCTGCTGGACATCCGGATGCTTGAAAAAACGCCGGTGGAAAGCATGCATGGAAGTGGCCGGACGGACTTTGCGAATGGCGAAGGCGAGTCCGGGAGAAAGGTAATCCCGCGGAGACTCAAAGGTGCGCTGCAGAAAATTTCCAATAGCAAGCGTGTAAAGCCGTTTGACTTCCCGGAGATAGTCATCGTACCGGCTGGCGTCGGCTTCTGAAAGACGGGCAATAGCCCGTTTTGTTTCTACGGCGTCTGAAGAAATCTCGAGCGTGCTGCCATCAGGGAAGTAATTTCGGGTGTGCTCCGGCAGCTGCCTGAATGGCAGGAGTCGTTCGGGAACTCGGCCGGCAAAAGCGAGCACCCGGTGGAACACGTCCGGCATCGTAATGGTATTCGGCCCGTAATCAAAGGAATGGGTCCCTAATTGAAACGGGCGGAGCTTGCCTCCCGCCCGTTCATTTTTTTCAAATACAGTAACCTTTTCACCGGTTTTAGCCAGTACAATGGCCGCGCTTAAGCCACCGAGACCGGCACCGATAATAGCAGTAGTCATTGATAGGTACGCCCCTTCCAGGAATAACCTTTTTTCGTTTTATCCAAATAAATTGAATAGAGCAGCACGGCAATCATTGCTCCGGAGGAAAGAGGCTGAATAAGCACTGTCCACCACGGGTGTGATGCCTTTATCGTAATCGCTGCACGCAGGGCAGCAGTCAGAACGTATGGAATGGCAAGCTGCCAGTCGAGCATGGAAATGGCAGCCAGCAGAAGAAAGGCCGGCACGATAAAAAAAAGAGTATGCACAGCGATGACAGCTGATGCAATAGGCATCGAGCGGCCGATACCTGGAAAAATATTTTTGCTGAAGCCAAGCCAGGCTTCCCGGCTCGACGTATACATATAGCAGGTCACGACGTGGCCTGGAGAAACGAGCAGCGTTTTCAGGCCGCTTGATTTCACATTTTGGGCAAGAGCCATATCATCAACAAGAGCATTTTTAACAGCGGCATGGCCGCCGGCCTGGTCGTAGGCTTCCCGGCTGAAAAATAAAAAAGCTCCGTGTGCTGCAGTAAAGGACCGCCAGGTGGTGCGGTTGGCAGCCGCTACAGGCAGATGGGCATATACGACAACATGCTGCATATACACAAGCAGTCGTCCCCAAAAGCCCTCAGTTTCAAATTGAGGGAAGCCGGTGACAAGGCCGGCATGGTGTTTTTGAAGTGCCCCTTCGGCCCAGCGGAGGGCATCCGCGTGGAGGCGCACGTCGGCATCGATAAAACACAAGTACTGGCCGGAGGCTTCCTGGGAAAGCTGATGGCATGCATGCACTTTGCCGTTCCATCCTTCCGGAAGTGCCGCCCCATCAATGTAGCGGGCGTTAGGCCAATGACGGACGGCTTCCTGGAGAAGCATTCTTGTACGGTCGGTGGAATGGTCATCCAGAAAAATAAATTCTGTTTTTAAGTCATCGGCCTGGCGGAGGCTGCGCACGAGTGCCGGAAGGTTTCGTTCTTCATTCCGAAGCGGTATAAGCACGCTGATTACGCCCGGGCGCTTTGGAACAGAAAAAGTAGCAAGAGAAGGAAGGGTCCACACATTAATGATCGTAAACAGCGTCCAAAAGCCGAGGACAAATACGAAGATCCATATCAACATGGCGGGCGTCCTTTCTATTTTTTCTGGCGGAGGGAAGTCCAGCAGCTGCTCATTGTCTGCGACCCACTCAAAACGGTAGTGTAATTCTCCAGATGCTCATAGGCGATATCTTCGCGCATCTCGTCCCACTGGTGTTGAAGATGACTTTCCAGCGCGTCCTGGGCAGCCGCTCTCGATGCGAGATTCTCCGGCGTCCGCGGAAGCGGAGGGCCAATATTAATGAAGATTTCCGGCTTTTGATGATGCAAAAAGGTATAGTGCATCGTAACCGGCACAAACGGCACATTCACCCGGGGGAGAAGATAGGAAATACCGGGCTGGAGGGTGATTGGAAACTGGTCGGCATGAGTTTCTGCCCCCTGCGGAAACAGCCAGACGTGATGACCATTTACGAGCTTGTCCTCCGTGTAGCGGAGAGCATCGATAATATCGCGGCGGCTGCTGCGGTCCACCGAGTAGGCGCCAAGCCTGCGGAAAAATGGAAATTCGCGAAGCCCTTCCTCGTCCATCATGACGTAGCCGGAATGGCGGAACCAGTATTTATTTAAAAAATATATTAAAAGTCCGTCCCACCAGTTGCTGTGATTTACGTAAAAAAGTGCAGCATCGTCGGTGTAGATGCTGTTGTTATGCATATGTACGGCAGAAAAATGCTTTTGGATCAAGCGCCGGTCATACAAATAAAACAACTTTTCAAAAAGCGGTTGTTTGTTTTCTGTAATCATCTGCGCACCCCCTGTGTTTGGCTGTAGGAATAGAATACAGGTTTAAATTATTACAAAAAGAAGGTATATACAAATAGAATAGAATTCTATTCCTTATTCATGCCCATTTAAAACGTACAGTATAAACACACGAAAAGGAAATGACCAGCTGTTTTTGGTCTCCTGGGCGGCACCTGGTAAAAGAAATTTTCAAAAGTTTGTGCACAGGAGGCAAGTTCGTTACACTTACTTAAGCATGCCCACAGCTTGTATCCGGTTGTGAATATACACAAAGGAAGTGAATGAAATGTTAAAAAAATTATTCGGAAAAGAACAAAAACCTGTAGACGTTACAATAAAATCACCAGTTAGCGGAACTTTCGTTGATATTACAGAAGTACCGGACCCGACATTCTCGGAAAAAATGATGGGGGAAGGCTTTGCTGTCGATCCATCAGAAGGAATTATACTTTCTCCGGTTAAAGGGAAGGTGGAACAGATTTTTCCTACGAAGCACGCCATCGGAATTCGTTCCGAGGAAGGGCTGGATGTACTAATTCACATCGGCCTTGAAACGGTATCACTCGACGGAGAAGGATTTACATGTAAAGTCTCTGAAGGCGACAGCGTGGAGGAAGGCGAGCTTTTGATGGAGTTTGATATGGATGTGATCAGCGAAAAAGCCGCCAGTAAAATCACGCCGGTCGTATTTACTGAAGGCGATCAGGTGGATAATATTCAGATGCATAGTGAAAACCGCCTAAAAGCGGGCGAGACCGTAGTGGCGACCGTCACTGTAAAAAAATAATAAAGCAAAAAGAATCCAGCCGCAGTGCGGCTGGATTCTTTTACGGGGAGCTATTCAACGACCACGCTTCCCGGATCGAGAAACAAAATAGTTACAAGGGCAAGCAGAAAGCAGTAGATCGCAAAATAGGTCAATTTGCCTTTGTTTAAGAAATTAATCAGCCAAATAATGCCGAGCCATGAGGTTATGAGCGATGCGATAAATGCAGCAACGAGTGACACCGCTCCAATAGAAGCGAGGCTGCCATCGGTAATATCGCCGAGAGCGAGAACGGTTGATCCTAAAATAACCGGGATGGAAAGCAGAAATGAAAACCGGACCGATGTCTCCCGGTCCAGGCCGGAGAAAAGCGCTGCAATCAGCGTGCTGCCGGATCTTGAAATTCCGGGGATGACAGCCACCGTCTGGGCCAGGCCGACGATTAGTGCGTCCAGCGTGGTCATTTCATCAACTGTGCGATTTCCGATCGTATAGGCCCGTTCGATGACAATCAGGAAAATACCAGTCAGCGTAAGCGATATTGCAATCATCACTGGGGTTTTCAGGGCGCTGCCGAGAGAATCCTCGAGGAAAACACCAAGAATGCCGGTGATGACGGTCGCAAGTACTATGTATAAACAGAGGAAAAACTCGGGACGGTCCTCGCGCCGACGTTTGGCAATGTACCGGAAGAACACCTGAATCAGGTGAACGATGTCTTTGCGAAAATAAAAAATCACGGCTACGATTGATCCTAAATGCAGGAAAATTTCGAATGACAGGCCGGGGATCGAATGGCCGAGGAGAAATTCTGCGATGATGATATGGGCGGTGCTTGAAATCGGCAGGAATTCTGCAATTCCCTGGACGATTCCTAGAAAAATAGCTTCAAAAATATTCATGGGGTCCAACTCCTCCATCAGATTACTTGGATAGTGTAGCAAATCTGGTGATAATTAGGAAGAGTGAAAATAAGCGAATGACTATTCTCACAGCCAGTCAAAGACTGGTAAACTAAAACAGCTGAATCATATATGATGCAGAAAGGGCGTTTTTGATGGAGTTCACAGAAAAAACTACGAAGAAGGAAACGATATTTGAAGGAAAGGTCGTTGATTTATCAGTTCACGACGTAACGCTCCCGGACGGCAGGAGCAGCAAACGGGAAGTAATTAATCACAGTGGTGCGGTTGCTGTGGTGGCGGTGACGCCAGAACAAAAAATAGTTATGGTGAAGCAGTACCGCAAGCCGCTTGAAAAACCGCTGGTGGAAATACCGGCAGGAAAACTGGAAGGAACCGACAGTCCCGAAGAGACGGCGGCACGGGAGCTGAAGGAGGAAACTGGATACACTGCAGGACGCCTGCAGAAAATCGCTTCGTTTTATACCTCTCCCGGTTTTGCAGACGAAATCGTTCACCTGTATGAAGCATTCGACTTGGAAGCTGGTGAGCCGGAAACCGAAGAAGATGAATTCATTGAACTAATAGAAGTAAGCCTGGAGGAGGCGGATGAATTGATCCAGAAAGAAGAAATTCATGATGCCAAAACCATGTATGCGGTCCAGTATGTAAAAACTATTCTGGATAAAAAGTAATTGAGATTGAATATCGTCATTTATTTGTCACACGGCGTTTTCATTGATAATCAATGCCCGATACACTGAAATTGCGGAAAAAAAGAGACTTATATGCAAATTCCATGCCAATTTATTTAGAATAATTTTAAACTGAGAATGGTTATCGTTTTTATATTGACAGGCTTATTTAAAATTATTATAATAAGTTTATTACCCTTGAAGGAATAAGGGAGGTAGCGATAATTGGAAAATCGGGTAGAACGTATTAAAAAACAGTTGCATGAACAAAGCTACAAGCTTACCCCGCAAAGGGAAGCGACTGTCCAGGTACTGTTGGAAAATGAAGAAGACCATTTAAGTGCAGAAGATGTATATCTTCTGGTGAAAGAAAAAGCACCGGAAATTGGTCTTGCCACCGTGTACCGGACACTGGAATTACTTAATGAACTCGAAGTTGTGGATAAGATTAACTTCGGTGACGGGGTGTCACGATATGATCTGCGAAAAGAAGGCGCCAGTCACTCCCATCACCATCTTGTCTGTATTGAATGCGGCGCAGTGGATGAGATCCAGGAGGACCTGCTTGCCGAGGTTGAAAAAATTGTAGAAAAAGATTATCAGTTTAAAGTAAAGGATCACCGTTTAACGTTCCACGGGGTCTGCCACCGCTGTCAGGCGAAGGTGAAAAAGAACGAAGAAAGTGCGGAGGCTGCTTCGCTGCACACGAATTAATACATGTACGGGCATCGTCTTTTAACAAAGAGCGGTGCTTTTTTTATGCCATACAAAAAATGAAAGCGGTATATTTACTGCTGCATTCGCCCTTCCCTAGTAATAAGTGACTATGCTATTCTTAGAAGGGAAGATTGGGAAGCGGGAGGCGGTCACATGACCACGGAGGTACTGGATTTTATACATTATTGCCAAGTTGAAAAGGGCCTCTCCAAAAACACGATTCAGTCGTACCAAAGAGACCTGGAACACTATAGAACATTTATGCAGCTTCGGGATAAATCTGTATGGGCAGAGATCGACCGTGCGGACATCGTGGATTTTTTGTATGCCCAAAAAGAAGCCGGGCGCTCCACCGCTACGTTGGCACGCTTTTTGTCGTCAGTCCGGGCGTTTCATCAGTTTCTGCTGCGAGAGCAGGTGGTAAAAAAAGATCCTGCGGAATTAATTGAAATTCCAAAAGGAGAGAAAAAGCTCCCGACTGTACTGTCCACCCGGGAAGTTGACCGGCTGCTTACGGCTGCAGAAGGAACCTCGGCTTTTGCAAAACGCAATCAGGCAATGCTTGAATGCATGTACGCCACCGGACTGCGTGTAACAGAGCTGTGTGAATTGAAAATATCTGATGTGCATCTGCAGATGGGATTTATCCGCTGTGTTGGCAAAGGAAATAAAGAGCGGATTGTGCCGCTTGGGAAAGTGGCTTCCGAGGCTATTGATACGTACATACATTATGGCCGGAGTACTTTGGCGAAAAACAAACGCCACGACCTGCTCTTTGTAAATCATCACGGCAATCCGCTTTCAAGGCAGGGATTTTGGAAAATATTAAAAGCGACGGCTGGCAGGGCGGGAATCGACAAATCATTAACGCCGCACACCCTGAGACATTCCTTCGCTACCCACCTGCTTGAAAACGGGGCGGATTTGCGAGCTGTGCAGGAAATGCTTGGGCATGCTGATATTTCCACGACCCAAATTTACACCCATGTATCCAACCATAAATTAAAAGATGTATACCAGCAGGCTCACCCGAGAGCATAGCTGAAAAGGAGAGATAAAAATGGAAAACTACAAGTATCCACGCGTTTTTTTAGTTGTGATGGATTCCGTCGGCATCGGGGAAGCTCTGGATTCTGAAGAATACGGAGACAAAGGGGCCGACACCCTCGGCCATATCGCCCAGCATATGAACGGAATTAACATTCCCAATCTAGAGCGGCTTGGTCTTGGAAACATCCGGGAAATTCCAGGCGTGGAAGCGTCTGGAGCTCCGACAGCCTCGTATGGCTATATGGAAGAAATGTCTCGAAGCAAAGATACGATGACAGGCCACTGGGAAATCATGGGCCTCTATATTGATGAGCCGTTCCGCACATTTCCGGACGGCTTTCCAGCCGAGCTTTTGCAGCAGCTTGAACAGGAAACCGGACGGGGTGTGCTTGGAAACAAAGTAGCCTCCGGCACCGAGATTATTGAAGAACTTGGCGAGGAGCATCAACAAACCGGAAAGTTGATCGTTTACACCTCGGCGGACTCGGTACTCCAAATTGCCGCCCATGAAGACGAAGTGCCCATTGAAGAACTGTATGACATCTGTGAAAAAGCCCGGGCGATGACATACGAAGCGCCGTATATGATCGGGCGCGTTATAGCACGTCCTTTCAAAGGGTCCCCGGGTAATTATGAACGGACATCCAATCGCCACGACTACGCGCTTAAGCCGTTTGGCCGCACGGTCATGAACGACCTTGAAGACGCTGGCTTTGATAGTATTGCTATTGGAAAGATCAGCGATATTTATGACGGGGAGGGTGTGACGGAGTCGATCCGGACCTCCTCCAATATGGATGGGATGGATCGCGTAACGGAAACAGCGCAGAAGTCGTTTACCGGGCTCAGCTTTTTGAATCTGGTGGATTTTGATGCCAAGTTCGGCCACCGCCGTGATCCGCAGGGGTACGGAGAAGCACTCGAAGAATTTGACGCCCGGCTTCCGGAGCTGCTGGAAGCGATGCATGAGGATGACCTTCTGCTTATTACTGCCGACCACGGAAATGATCCTGTCCATCACGGAACCGATCATACCCGTGAAATCGTGCCGCTGCTTGCTTACAGTAAAAGCACCGGTCCTGCTCCGCTTGGAGCCCGGAAAACGTTTGCTGATATCGGTGCGACGATAGCGGATAACTTCCGGCTGTCGATGCCGCAGTATGGCACAAGCTTTTTGCAGCAATTAAAAAGGAAGGGTGAATAATTTGAGTATCCAGCAGCAAACCAAAGAAGCAGTTCAATATATTCAATCCAATATCTCCACTGTGCCATCGACCGGCCTTGTGCTCGGTTCAGGTCTGGGCGTGCTTGCCGACGAGATCAAAAACCCGGTTGTTTTAAAATATGAAGACATTCCCGGCTTTCCCGTTTCTACGGTGGAGGGACACGCGGGCCAGCTTGTGTTTGGTGAACTTGAAGGCATGCAGGTCGCAGCGATGCAGGGGCGTTTTCATTACTACGAAGGGTATTCCCTACAGGAAGTGACTTTTCCAATCCGCGTAATGAATGCGCTCGGTGTCAAACGGCTTCTTGTCACTAACGCTGCCGGCGGCGTAAATCATGACTTTGAACCGGGCGATTTAATGATTATTGATGATCACATCAACTGGCTTGGTGCTAACCCGCTCATCGGAGAAAACGATGCAGAGCTTGGTCCGCGCTTTCCGGATATGAGTTCAGCGTACTCGAAAGGGCTCGCGAAAATTGCCGATGAGGCGGCCCTGTCGTTAAACATTCGTATTCAGCGGGGCACCTACATGGCAAATACCGGACCGGCCTATGAAACCCCTGCAGAAGTTCGCATGGCAAGGGTGCTTGGGGCGGACGCCGTTGGGATGTCCACGGTGCCGGAAGTGATCGTTGCCGTTCACGGCGGGATGGAAGTGCTCGGTATTTCCTGCATTTCAAACCTGGCTGCCGGCATGCTTGACCAGCCGTTAAGCCACGAAGAAGTTATGGATACAACATCAAAGGTCCAGGAAGATTTCTTGAAATTAATGAAAGAAACCCTCCGGCGGATCGCACAGGAGGACGCCTGAATGGATGCTGTAAAAACACAGGAAGCAAAGGATTATATCCAGTCGAAATACAGTGCAGCTCCTGAGGTCGGCATGATTCTTGGCTCCGGGCTCGGTGGTCTGGCTGACGATATTGAAGCAGGCACCGTTATTCCGTACGAAGATATTCCGCATTTTCCTGTTTCCACAGTAGAAGGTCATGCAGGACGTCTTGTACTTGGAAAGCTTGAAGGCAAAACCGTTGTAGCGATGCAGGGCCGTTTTCACTACTATGAAGGCTATTCGATGCAGGATGTGACGTTTCCGGTCCGGGTGATGAAAGCGCTTGGCGCCGAATTTTTGTTTGTTACTAATGCGTGCGGCGGAATGCAGTCATCGTTTCGCCCAGGAGACTTAATGGTTATTGAAGACCACATCAACTTTACCGGAAGCAGTCCGCTGATAGGCCCGAACGACAGCAGTCTCGGTCCGCGCTTTCCGGATATGAGCCAGGCGTATGATCCGGTACTTCGCGGTAAGGCATTTCAGGCCGCTGAAGCTCTTGAAATTGATTTAAAACGCGGTGTCTACGGCGGCATCAGCGGGCCGAACTTCCTGAGCCGGGCAGAGCTCATTTTGCTTCGGAACGTCGGCGCTGACGTGGTGGGCATGTCTACGGTGCCAGAAGTGATTGTGGCCCAGCATGCCGGCCTGCGAGTCCTCGGTGTTTCATGTATTACTGATATGGCCATCGGCGAAGAAATCGTCAGCATTTCCCACGAAGAAGTGATGGAAACGGCAGCCAGAACCAAACCAATTTTTATTTCTCTAATGAAAGAAATTGTTAAAAATACGTAATCAATAGCAATGTGTAAAGGGGCCATACTATGAGAATGGTGGATATTATCGCCAAAAAACGAGACGGAAAAGAACTGAGTGAGGAAGAAATCCGCTGGTTTGTGGAGTCTTACAGCAGCGGCGAGGTGCCGGATTACCAGGCCTCAGCGTTTGCGATGGCAATTTACTTTCAGGACATGACCCAGAAGGAATCCGCCGCGCTTACTTACGCGATGGCAGAGTCCGGCGACCAGCTTGACCTGTCGGCGATTGAAGGTATCAAGGTGGACAAGCACTCCACCGGCGGCGTCGGCGACAAAACGACGTTGATTATTGGGCCGATTGTAGCAGCCTGCGGCGTTCCCGTAGCGAAAATGTCCGGGCGCGGGCTCGGCCATACCGGCGGTACAATTGATAAGCTTGAAAGCTTCCGTGGATTTGAAACAGAGATTCCTAAGGAAGAATTCGTCAATCTTGTTAACGAGCATAAAATTGCAGTCGCAGGACAAAGCGGCAATTTGACGCCGGCAGACAAAAAGCTGTACGCGCTTCGCGATGTGACGGCTACCGTAAATTCCATCCCAATGATTGCAAGCTCGGTAATGAGCAAAAAAATCGCAGCCGGGGCAGATGCGATTGTGCTGGACGTGAAGGCAGGCTCGGGAGCTTTTATGAAAGAGGTGGAGGATGCCAAGCGTCTGGCAGAAGCGATGGTGGAGATCGGGCAGTCCCTGGACCGTAAAACGATGGCAGTTATCTCCAACATGGATCAGCCGCTCGGCCGGACCGTCGGGAACGCCCTCGAAGTTAAAGAAGCAATTGAAACCCTGCAGGGCGACGGACCGGAAGACCTTCATGAGCTGAGCGTCAAGCTTTCTTCCTACATGCTTGTTGCAGGCGGGAAAGCCGACTCACTCGAGCAGGCGGAAAAAATGGTGCTTCAGGTGATTAAAAACGGCGAAGCACTTGAAAAGATGAAAGCGTTCGTGGAAAACCAGCACGGCGACGCCGCCGCTGTAGACAACCCGGATAGCCTTGCCGCTGCTGAACACCGTGTCGAAGTGAAAGCAAAAGCTTCCGGCTACGTGCATGGCATTGAAGCTGAAGAAATCGGCGTAAGTGCGATGCTTCTCGGAGCGGGCAGGGCCACCAAAGATGACGTGCTTGATTATAGTGTGGGCATTGAACTTACGAAGAAAATCGGTGATGTTGTGCAAAAGGGCGATACGATAGCTATTATGCATGTTAATGACCAGGACAGCACCGAAAGTGCAGAAAAAATTTCCCAGGCATTTACAATTTCAGAAGCTGCTGTTGAAAAGCCAGTCCTCATTTATGAAACCGTGCAGTAATTGTACGGTTTCTTTACTTGCATAAAGCTTTTGTCTTTTTCAGAAGCGTGCTAAAATAAACGGACGAGGAGGAGAAACGAAGGGGAGAATAATATGCAGCTTCATGGAACGCACCATATAAATGAACACGGCCACCTGGAGATTGGCGGAGTGGACACGGTTAATATAAAGCATGAATACGGGAGCCCGGTTTACGTGTATGATGTCGCTTTAATGCGTGAGCGGGCCCGGGGGTTTCAGCAAGCTTTTGAAGATAACGGGATAACGTATCAGGTTGCCTATGCGAGCAAAGCATTCAGTTGCGTCGCAATGTCCCAGCTTGCGAAGGAAATGGGACTCAGTTTGGATGTGGTTTCCGGTGGAGAGCTGATGACGGCGTCAAAAGCCGGTTTTCCGATGGAAAAAGTGCATTTTCACGGTAATAATAAAAGCGAAGCAGAAATCGCCCTTGCTATTGAGCTCGGCATCGGCTGTTTTGTGATCGATAATTTTCATGAGATTCATTTGATTGAACAGCAGGCGGCGAAGCAGCAGACCCATGTGGAAGCGTTGATCCGGACCACTCCGGGTATCGAGGCGCATACACATGAGTACATTTCCACCGGGCAGGAGGATTCAAAGTTCGGCTTTGATCTCACCTCCGGCCAGGCAGATCAGGCCATTTACCGTCTCCAGCAGAGTCCGTCCATCAATATAAAGGGCGTGCATTGCCATATTGGCTCACAGATTTTTGAAACGAGCGGTTTTACCATGGCTATCAAAAAACTGTTCGATCAGTTTGTGCACTGGCAGGAGCACCTTCATTTCACGCCGGAGGTGCTGAACTGCGGTGGTGGCTTTGGGATCCGCTACGTGGAAGGAGACGAGCCGCTCGCGCCGGAGCAGTACGTTCAGGACATGATTCAGTCGGTTAAACAGGAAGCGCTGCGGACCGGCATGGACGTGCCAGAAATCTGGATCGAACCAGGAAGGTCCATCAGTGGCGATGCCGGCACAACCTTATATGACGTAGGTTCGAAAAAAGACATTCCAGGGGTCCGCCGGTACATTTCAGTGGATGGCGGCATGTCGGATAACATTCGTCCGGCGCTTTATCAGGCAGAGTATGAAGGCATTCTTGCCAACCGCGGCCATGAAAAAGCTGATGATACGTTTTCGGTTGCCGGCAAGCTTTGTGAAAGCGGCGATATGTTGATTTGGAACCTGCCGCTTCCAGAAGTGAGAACCAATGATACATTGGCGGTTTTTTGTACTGGAGCCTACGGGTATTCTATGGCCAACAATTACAACCGCCTCCCGCGTCCGCCAGTCGTTTTTGCCGAAGACGGAGAATCACACCTGGTGGTCCGCGGAGAAACGTACGAAGACATTCTTCAGTACGACCTATCTTACGTACCGGCAAAAGCAAAAACCAAATAAAAAGGAGTAGAGAGAAATGAAAAAAGGCAAAATCGCATTTGAAAACGGAGAAACAGTAACATTGGAATTTTTCCCGGAGGATGCACCGGGAACAGTGAAAAACTTTGAAAGCCTGGCAAATGAAGGTTTTTACGATGGGCTCACGTTCCACCGCGTTATTCCGGGCTTTGTCGCCCAGGGGGGGTGCCCGAACAACCGCGGCGATGGCGGCCCGGGGTATACAATCCCGTGTGAAACGGAGGGCAATCCACGCACCCACGAAAGAGGCTATTTGTCGATGGCTCACGCTGGAAAAGACACAGGCGGCAGCCAGTTCTTTATTCTGTTCGACCAACAGCCGCACCTAAACGGTGTACATACGGTATTTGGCCGTGTGACAGACAATATGGACCAGGTGGACCGGATCCAGGCGCAGGATGTTATGAAGGAAGTACGTGTCTGGGACGAAGCATAAGCTGAATGTTTTGACGGATAAATAAGAAAGTAATAAAATGTATTTTAACTTCATACGGTACGTTGATAGTGATCAACATCCTTCGGGGTCGGGTGCAAGTCCCAACCGACGGTGATAAAGCGAATGCTTTTCAGTCCGTGACCCGGTAAGCGCCAAAGGCGTGGACGGTGGATTCAGTGCAACTCTGAAGCCGACAGTAATAGTCTGGATGGGAGAAGGAAAACCGTATTCGAAAAAATTCTGTTTTTCTGTCTGCCGCCGCAAGGTTCGTGCGACAAGAATAGGAGATTATTTTGGATACGTATGTGTAAAAGCCCCCGGATGTTTATCCGGGGGCTTTTTATTTTTGTAATCAATGAAAACAGGTGAACACCAAAGGAGGTCCGGCCATATGGATCATACATGGATGCATACAGCGCTTGAACTGGCACGCTCGACAGAAGGGCAAACTTACCCGAATCCGATGGTCGGTGCCGTCGTCGTTAAAGAGGGAAGAATCGTTGGGATGGGGGCGCACCTTCGCTCTGGTGAAGCACATGCAGAAGTACATGCCCTTGACATGGCAGGGAACAAAACTGAAGGGGCGACGATCTATGTCACTCTCGAACCCTGCAGCCATTACGGCCGAACCCCGCCGTGTGCTAAGCAGATTATTGAAGCGGGAATAGCCAGGGTCGTGGTAGCGGCGACAGACCCCAACCCGCTTGTAGCTGGAAATGGCATACAGATGATGAAAGACGCTGGTCTTGAAGTCGTCACCGGAGTGAAGCAGGAAGAAGCAGCCTATTTAAATCGGAAGTTTTTTCATTTTATTGAGTCCGGCCGCCCTTATGTCACTGCCAAAACAGCTTCTTCTCTGGATGGCAAAACGGCTACTGCAACAGGAGAAAGCCAGTGGATCACAGGGGAAGAAGCCCGGGAGGACGTCCATAAGGAACGGCGCCGGTGCGACGGCATATTGGTCGGCATCGGCACTGTGTTAAGCGATGATCCATCCCTTACGGCCCGGGTGCCGGAAACGGGAGTGACACCGGCGCGGGTAGTACTTGACAGCGCACTTCGTATGCCGGAGAACAGCCGGATGCTGAAGGACGGAGCAGCTCCGGTCTATATCCTTACGAATGAGCCGGCCGACACTGAAAAGACGCGCCGCCTCGAAGAAGCGGGGGCTGAAGTGATACCAGTCGCTTCCGGCGTGAAAAATATCTCCGCGGTACTGGATGTACTCGGAGAAACGAAAATCGTCTCATTATTTGTGGAAGGAGGGGCCGGCGTTCTCGGGTCCTTTCTGGAAGCTGAAATGATTCAGGAATATTTAATGTACGTAGCGCCGATGGTGATTGGCGGGGAAAATGCACCCGGAGTATACCAGGGAAGCGGTATTTCGACACTTCAGGAGGCCCGGGCATTTTCACTGATAAAAGAAGAGACATTCGGGCAGGACCGAAAATATACGCTGCAGGCCGGGGAGTGAAAGCATGTTTACGGGAATTGTAGAAGCGACAGGAACAGTGTCAAAAATGACGCAACAGGAAAATTTAATTCAGCTGGAGCTTGAGAGTGATTTGGATATGAATAGTACCCGGATTGGCGACAGCATCGCGGTGAACGGCATCTGCCTGACGGCCACGGCTAAAAAAGGCCAGCGGGTATACGTGGATGTTATGGCTGAAACGCTCAAGCATACGAGCCTAAAGCATATGGAAGAAGGCACGCGCGTAAACCTGGAGCTTGCGATGCAGGCCGGTGGACGGTTTGGCGGGCATTTTGTACAGGGGCATGTAGATGCCACTGGAACCATTGCTTCCATTGAAGAAGAAGAAAACATGATTTATGTTCATGTCCAGACACCAAAGGAGCAGCTTCGTTATATGACCAATAAGGGCTCCGTCACGGTCGACGGTATCAGCCTGACGATTTTCGGGGTGGATGATGAAAAAGAAACATTTACTCTTTCGATTATTCCGCATACCTGGCAGGTAACCAACCTGTCGGCAAAACAGGCCGGTGATCTGGTCAATATCGAATGCGATATGCTTGCTAAATATACAGAACGTTTGTTGACTGCAGAAAAATAAAACCTTTGCAAAGAAAGTAGGAACGATACCATGGAGGAACGACGCTGGTTTGACCCCATTGAAGAAGCGATAGACGAACTGAGAAACGGGCAGGTGGTGATCGTTTGTGATGACGAAGACCGGGAGAATGAAGGAGACTTTGTCGCCCTGTCAGAAAATATTGATGCCCAAACTATTAATTTTATGATTACGCACGGTCGCGGCCTCGTGTGCACGCCGATCACAGAAGAGCAGGCGGAGCTCCTGCAGCTTCAGCCAATGGCTGATCAGAATACCGATCCGCACGGCACTGCTTTTACGGTGAGCGTTGACCATGTATCGTCCAAAACCGGCATCAGTGCTTCCGAGCGTGCGCTGACAATTCAGCAATTGGCCAACCAGACCGCAGAACCGGGAGATTTTCAGCGTCCGGGCCATGTGTTTCCACTGATAGCAAAGGAAGGCGGGGTGCTGCAGCGGGCCGGCCACACGGAAGCTGCGATAGACCTTGCTCGGCTTTCCGGAAAGACGCCTTCAGGCACGATTTGTGAAATTACGAGAGAAGACGGGGAAATGGCCAGGGTGCCGGAATTGCGCGAAATCGCCGACCGGTTCGGCTTAAAAATGGTAACGATTAAAGATTTAATCAGCTACCGGCGCCATCGTGAAAAATTAGTGAAGCGGGAGGCGGACACGAGTCTTCCGACCGAATTCGGTGATTTTCGTGCGCTCGGTTTCACCTCGTCTATAGATGGTAAAGAAATGATGGCGCTGGTGAAAGGGAAGATCGATCCGGAGGAAGAAACGCTGGTGAGGGTGCATTCGGAATGCCTGACCGGGGATGTATTCGGTTCGAAGCGCTGTGACTGCGGGCCGCAGCTGCAAGCAGCTTTGATGCAGATTGAAAAAGAGGGGAAAGGCGTGCTGCTCTATATGCGCCAGGAAGGGCGCGGCATTGGCCTGATTAATAAATTGAAAGCATATGAACTGCAGGAAGCCGGCTACGATACGGTGGAAGCAAACAAAAAACTTGGCTTTCCGGACGATCTGCGCGAATATGGGATCGGTGCCCAGGTGCTCCGGGATATTGGAGTTGGCAAAATGAAGCTTCTTACAAACAATCCCAGAAAAATCACGGGCATTTCCGGCTATGGCCTTGAAGTGACACAGCGAATTGCGATACAGCTGCCATTGCAGGAGGAAAACGAGAAATACATGCGCACGAAGTTTCAAAAATTGGGACACATGCTTCATTTTTAGGAGGAATATACAATGGGAAATACTATTGAAGGAAACGTAAACGGCAGTGGACAAAAAATAGCGATCGTCGTAGCACGGTTTAATGAATTCATTAACAAACAGCTGCTCGAAGGAGCAGAAAGTACGCTTACCCGCAGTGGGCTGAAGGAAGAAGATATAGATATCATCTGGGTGCCGGGGGCATTTGAAATTCCTTTCGCTGCCCAGCAGGCAGCCAAAACGAAAAAATACGACGCTATTGTGGCAATTGGGACCGTCATACGCGGTGCAACGCCGCATTTTGACTATGTTAGCAGTGAATCAGCCAAGGGAGTCGCGAATGTTTCCCTGCAGGAACAGCTTCCGGTAATCAATGGCATCATTACTGTTGAATCCATTGAGCAGGCGATCGAGCGGGCCGGTACGAAAGCCGGGAACAAAGGCTCGGAAGCGGCTATGGGTGCAGTGGAAATGGCCAATCTTGCAAAAAATATCCGTATGGAGTAGAATGAATCACACGGTTTAAAGCCGTGTGATTCTTTTGTGATTGAGTACATGCGCATGAGCAGGGATGAGCGGCTTTCAGTTATAAATACCTATATTCCTCTTGCATTTCTGCCCAAAAGCGTGTATGGTCAATGGTGAATTTAGATACCGGTTTGCGTAAATTATGGAAATGAAGACAAATTTGTCTGAAATTCTGATTACAAAGAGGGATAATTGGCTATGTTGATTAAGTATAAACAATCCTATAAAAAGATAGCGATGGGGCTTCTTTCGTACATGCCGGAAGAAAAAGATGTGAAAAAGCTTCAGGAAACAGTCCAGCAGTATGAAGAAATGGATGACTGGCAGCTGTTTATGTGGAAAGAAGAAGATGACATTGTTGGCGTCGTTGGTCTGCGCTATACCGAAAACGGCACAGCAGAGCTTCGCCATGTGTGCGTAAATCCATCCTATCGGGATGAAGGAATTGGCAAAAAAATGGTACAGGCTGTCCGGGGGCGGCTCGATCAGGACCTGAGTGCCAGTAAAGAAACAGTCCAGTTCCTGCAGGTATGTGATGAACACCAAAAAGATATTCTTGAAAATGAAGTGAACTAATATTACCCGCCGGTAAACGGCGGGTTTTTTTATGGAAAGGTACAGAGGGGAGAATCATGGGTGACGGCTCCGGCGCTGCTTGGCCCGGATACGGAGCTGTTTGTCGCGTTCATGAACGATATCCGAACGGTCCCGAAGCACGTGTTTGTGTACAAGGTCCGTATCTTCAAGCGGCGATGCCTGAAGCCACCGCATATTTTTCTGTTCACACAAACGCTGGCACTGGGCTTCTAGCCCGGAATCCATAATTGGTAGATTCATGTCCTGGTACGGCTCTCCGAGGTGGTCGAGCTGCTTCTGGATACGAAGCGCCAGTCTTTCAGCATCAAGCCCGAGTTCCTGCAGCCGGAGAGGCAGTGGTTCGAGAATCGAGAAGGCGTTCCGAAGACACTTTGAAGCGCCGGTAAGATTTCCCCTCCGCTCGTGATACAGGCCGACAGCGATCTGGATCAGGCCGGGCCATACAGGATCGCGTTTTCCGGAAGGGGTTTCTTTCCAGTGGTCTTCGAGTATTTCGTGGCATTCAAAGTAGTCGCGGGTGCAGTGAAATTCGACAAGAAATAGAATGTAGGCGTCCGGATACATACAGTAATTTCTCCTTTTAAAAATTATTGATGAAACTGATTGTATCAAAAACAGGCGGGGAAAACGCATGCTCTGCTTACAGCGGATATGATATACTTGCAACAGCACTCAACAAGTGATGAAGGATGAGAACTATGTCCGAGCAGTATAAAGTAAAAATTGATCAATTTGAAGGTCCGCTCGATGTGCTGCTCCATTTTGTCCAGCAGGCGAAGATGGATATCCAGGATATTCCGCTGGCTGCAATTACGGATCAGTATTTGCAGTACGTGCGCACTATGCAGGAGCTCGAGCTTGACGTAGCGGGAGAATATCTCGTAATGGCCGCAACGCTTCTGCAGATCAAAAGCCAGACCTTACTGCCTGTGACAGTGGATGAGGATACCTGGATGGAGGAAGAAGATCCAAAAGAACAGCTGATTGAGCAGCTTGAAGAATACAAGCGCTACAAAGAAGCAGCCGGAAAACTGCAGCACCGGGAGCAGGAACAGCAGCAGGTGTACAAAAAGCCGCTCAGTGAATGGAGCACCGATGATGCAAGGGAAGAAGGTCTTCCAGATGGGCTGACGGTATACGACATGGTTGCAGCATTCCAGAAAATGAAAGAACGGGCGAAAAATGCCCACCCGCCCCAGGCCACCGTCCGGGCAGATGAGTACTCGGTAGAAGAGCGAATGACGGAAGTAATGGAAGAACTCGAACGACTTGAAGGCTGTTCATTTTACCAGCTGTTCGCAGAAACGAGAACCAGGCCTCAGATGGTCGTAACTTTTCTCGCTCTGCTTGAGCTGATGAAACAAAAACAGATTCGCTGCGAGCAGGCGAATAACTTTGATGATATAACGATTCAACAGGCAGAAAAGGTGAAGGCATGAAACGGGAAAGAACGATTGAGGGCACACTCGAAGCCTTGCTTTATATTAGTGGAGATGAGGGTTTGCAAGCCAAACAGGCCGCCGGAGCACTGGGCATAGAAACGGAGGCCGCCTTTGAATACTTAACCTCCTTAAAGGAAGATTGGGCAGAGCGGGAAGGCGGCCTGCAGATCACTCAGGCAGAGAATACGTTTTTCTTTGCAACGGTGCCGGAAGCAGCCGGAGCGATTGAGCATTTCAGTGAGCAGCAGAACCGGCAGACGCTCAGTCAGGCGGCGCTCGAGACACTTGCGATTATTGCTTACAATCAGCCGGTGCTGCGAGCAGATATCGATCAGGTGCGCGGAGTGAAGTCGGACCGGGCGCTGCAGACTCTGCTGACCAAAGGGCTCGTAAAAGAATTTGAACGGACACAGAAGCCGGGAAGGCCAATGTCTTTTATAACGACCACCCGCTTTTTAGAGTATTTTGGGCTCGAAACCCTGGAGGAACTGCCGCCGCTTGGAGAGGAAGAGCAAGTAGAACAGGCGGATTTGTTTTTCCGGGAGCTGTATCAAGATGAAGAATAAGTAAACAGCGCTGATAAGCGCTCTGCTTCCTGGTACAGCGACTTCGTGGCGGCGTGGACAGTTTCCCAACTGTCAGCGCCGTTTTGTACGTTTGATAAAAACACGGTTTTCCATCCATTCCCGCCCGTCTTCCAGTATGTATTGAGATACAGATGGTAGTGCTGAAAAAACTGCCGCAGGTTCTCCGCTTCGCTGGGAGAAAAAGCGATATTCAGCTGTTCCCCTGAAAGCCGTATCGCGTGTTCGGATTCTCGGAGAGCCCGGGGGTGAGGAGATTTAAGCTGTTGAAACAAGGCGTCTTTCACCGTCATAAACTGGATGTAGATCTCTTGCTCGACGGAGGCAGTATAGGCCTGTGACCGGGCGGATTCCGTTTCGGTTTCGAGACGACTTACCCGCTGCTCTATCTCTCTGAGCCGCCTGCCTGTGCGGCGAATACGGGCAGTGGTGCCGACAGCTGTTCCGGCAAGAAGCAGCAAAGCTGTATAAAGAATCAAAAAATGAAATGTCATGTGGAACGCTCCTTTCTCCGTATTGTAGCGGAAGCAGGAAGAAAATAAAATAAGCAGAAGAAACTCTAGGAGGCCCATTTATGGAAAGACTACAAAAAGTGATTGCCCAGGCTGGCATCACTTCAAGAAGAAAAGCAGAAGATTATATTACCGATGGCCGGGTGAAAGTGAACGGCAAAACAGTTAAAGAGCTCGGCAGTAAAGTTGGTATGAATGACCAAGTGGAGGTGGACGGCATTCCTCTTACGAAGGAAGAACCAGTGTATTATTTGCTGTACAAGCCGAAGCAGGTGATCTCGGCAGTAGCAGATGATAAAAACCGCAAAGTGGTTACCGATTTCTTTCCGGAAGTGAAAGCACGTATTTTTCCCGTCGGCCGGCTGGATTATGATACATCCGGTCTGCTGCTTTTAACCAACGACGGTGAATTTGCCAATAAAATGATGCACCCAAAAAGTAACGTGAAAAAGACGTATATTGCGAAAGTGACCGGGAAGCCGTCAGCAGAAAAGCTGCAGCTGCTTCGCCATGGCGTTGAGCTTGATGGGGTAAAAACGGCTCCGGCGAAAGTAAATGTTAAGTCGGCTAATAAAAAAGGCAACAGCTCGATTATTGAAATTGTTATTCATGAAGGAAGAAATCATCAGATTCGCCGTATGTTTGAAAAAATCGGTCATCCGGTAGAAAAACTGAAGCGCGAACGCTATGGCATGCTAGATCTGCTCGGAATGAACCCGGGAGAGACACGCCCGCTGAAGCCAAAAGAAGTCAAACAGCTCAAAGACCTGGCCTAAAAGTTCATTAATGTTTCAGTTCTGCCGCTTGGAATCTTGACCTGGCGGTGGGTAAAATGAATGTATAAGCTTTGCAGACAGGAGAGGATTTCATGGATCAGCAGACAACAATACTAGTCGTAGACGATGAAGCGAGGATCCGCCGGCTCATCCGAATGTACTTGGAACGCGAAGACTTTGTGATCGAAGAAGCGGAAAACGGGGAAGATGCCCTCGCGATGGCTTTGGAAAAGGACTACGACGTCATCCTGCTCGATTTAATGCTTCCTGGCATGGACGGCGAGGAAGTATGTGAACAGCTACGCGAAACGAAAGCGACCCCGGTGATTATGCTGACGGCTAAAGGAGAAGAGTCCAACCGGGTGCAGGGGTTTGAAGTAGGGGCAGACGATTATATCGTTAAGCCATTCAGTCCGCGTGAAGTGACGCTGCGTGTAAAAGCACTGCTGCGGCGCTCTTCTTCCACCAAATATATGAAGCCGGAAGCTTCTGCCAATGAAGTGCTGGTTTTCCCGCATTTAACTATTGATAATGATGCCCACCGGGTAACAGTGGATAATAAAATTATCGGCCTCACACCGAAGGAATATGAGCTGTTGCTGTACCTGGCCCAATCTCCGGACAAAGTATTTTCGCGGGAGCAGCTTCTGAAAGACGTATGGAAATATGATTTCTTTGGAGACCTTCGAACGGTGGACACCCATGTGAAGCGTCTGCGTGAAAAACTGAATAAGGTTTCTGAAGATGCCGCAGACATGATCGCGACGGTCTGGGGCGTTGGATATAAGTTCGAGGTGGAACAGAAGCAATGATCTGGCGCAGCGTCGTCGGAAAACTTTGGCTGACGATACTGGGACTCTTAACAGTGGTGCTGCTAATTCTTACCATCCTGCTGCTTCAGTTTTTCGAACAGTTTAATATTTCGGAAGCGGAAACCCAGTTAACCAACAATGCTGAGATTATTGCTACATCGCTGCAGGAAGAGAATTCCCCGGAAAGTTCGCAGCCAGTCATTGATCAAATTGCCGGCACATATAATTCCGAAGTGATGGTATTTATCGATGATAATCTCTGGTACGGCTCAGGAGAAGGAGAAGGGCTGGCGGCTTCGGATATTCAGGATAGCAGTGAGCTTGGCAGTGTCTCTGGAGCAAGGGAGCAGGTGACGGTTCACGACACCTTTTCCACCGACAGCGGCGAAGACGAAATTTTTGTTGTGGGTGAGCCGTTTACGACAAGCGATGGCCGGGAGGGCGAAGTGTATGTGTATCAGTCGCTCTCGGTTATTGAAGAAACGACGGGGGAAACAAAGCAGATTATCCTGCTTTCGGCCGGCATTGCTATTATTTTAACGACCGTTTTTGCGTTTTTTCTGAGCACACGTATCACAGCCCCGCTTCGGAAAATGAGGGAGCTCGCTCTCAATGTGCTCAAGGGAGACTTTGAATCCAAGGTTCCTGTAGTCAGCAACGATGAAATCGGGCAGCTCGGTAACGCCTTTAACCGGATGCGCCGGGAGCTGTCGCAGAATCTGACAGCCTTGAATCAGGAGAAAGAGCAGCTCAGCCGCATTTTGCACAGTATGGCTGATGGCGTAATCACGTTTGACCGGGGAGGAACTATGGTATTAACCAATCCTCCGGCGGACTATTTCATTCGTTTAAATCGGCTCGAAGAGAAGCAGGAAGCTCGTGCCATTCCAGTCGAACTGACGAGTCTGTTTGAAAAAGCGGTAGAGACAGAAATGGAGCAGCTTGATGAGTTCGAGGTGCAGGGCCGGAGTTTTGCCGTGCTTGTCACCCCGCTTTACGGAAACGAGGATGTGCGCGGGGCAGTAGCTGTAGTCAGGGACATGACAGAAGAACGCCGGCACGATAAGCTGCGCAAGGACTTTATTGCCAATGTCTCCCACGAGTTGAGGACACCCATCAGCATGCTCCAGGGCTACAGTGAAGCAATTGTAGATGATATCGCAGCGTCAGAGGAAGAGAAGAAAGAGATTGGGCGCATCATTTATGATGAATCGCTGCGGATGGGGCGCCTGGTGAATGAACTGCTTGACCTTGCCCGGATGGAGGCCGGGTACCTGAAGCTTGAAAAAGAAGAGGAGGAGGTTACCTCCTTCTTTCAGCGGGTGGAGCGGAAATTCCAGGGACTTGCCGAAGAATCTGAGGTACAGCTTGTTCTGGACCTGCACGCCCCGGAAAAATACGCCTATATTGATGTTGACCGGGTAGAGCAGATTCTAACAAACCTGGTCCATAATGCGATACGCCATACAGAGGCAGGGGGAGCCATCACTATCCGGGCTGTAAACGGCGAATCACTGCATATGGAAGTCAGCGATACAGGCAGCGGTATATCGAAAGAAGATCTGCCTTATGTGTTTGAACGCTTTTATAAAGCGGATAAAGCGAGAACACGGGGTAAGGGCGGCACCGGACTCGGCCTTGCCATTGTCAAAAATATTGTCGATGCCCATCAGGGCGCCATTGTAGCAGAAAGTGAGCAGGAAAAAGGGACGACATTTTATATTGATCTGCCGAATAAGTAAAGACCAGAGGAGCGGTTAAGCATGAAAGCTTGGTACGAAGAACACTTTCAGGAAGATTATTTGCGAGTGTACGACCACCGTGATGAAACAAAAGCAGCCAGTGAACTGACAGCGTTGATGGAAAAAATTCCGCTCACTCCCGGTGCGAAAGCTATTGATTTATGCTGCGGCAATGGACGCCATGCGCGTTGGCTGGCAAGAAAAGGTGTAGATGTTACCGGCATCGATCTGTCGCCGGCGCTGCTGAAAAAAGCAATTGAGCTGACGAACGGGCTGCCGGTGCAGTACCAGCGGGGGGATATCCGCAACGTGCATATTAGGAAGGAATACGACCTGGCTTTTAATTTATTTACAAGCTTTGGTTATTTCCCGGACGACGAAGAAAATGAATTAATATTTCAACAGGCGGCTTCTGCATTAAAGCCGGGTGGCTGGTTTGTTTTTGATTACCTGAACCCCGAGTATATCAAGCAGCATATCGTCCCCCGGGATGAAACGGTGAAAGATGGGCTGAAAATTTATCAGGAGCGGAGCATCCAGGATGAATTTATCGTAAAGCGAATCAGTATTGTAGAAGGGGATTCCACCAGAAGATATATGGAGAAAGTGAAAATGTATCAGGAAAGCCAGCTGCGAAGCATGATGGAAGCGCACGGCCTGCAGATTCATGCGTTTTACGGCGATTATGATGCTTCTCCTTTTCAACTCCAAACTTCCCCGAGGCAGATATTTATCGCCCAGCTTGCAGAACAATAAGCAGGAAGGAAGAACATGGATGAAAATTAAAGCACTGATGATAATACCGGCAGCAGGGACACTTGCTGCCTGCAGCACTGATGGGGAAAGCGGTAACGACGGCAGCAGTAATGAAAACACAGAGGCCATTGAAGTTACGGATGCTTCCGGGGAAACAATCACACTTGACGAGGCGCCGGACGAGATTGTCAGTTTGATGCCGAGCAATACAGAAATTGTTTATGAGCTGGGGGCACTCAACAAAATCGAAGCAAGAACCGACGCGGATACATATCCGGAGGAAGTGACAGACATCGAAAGCGTAGGTTCGGGTCTTGAGCCAAATATTGAAGAGATTATTGCCATGGATCCGGATATGGTGCTCGCACACGCTTCCTCCGGCATTGAAGATTCTCTATCCCAGGTGGAGGAAGCGGGTATTCCAGTCATTACCGTACCGGACGCCCAGTCGTTTGACGCTGTGTACGACAGCATCGAATTAATTGGCACCGCTATCGGAGAGGAAGAAGAAGCCGAGGAAGTCATCGGTGAAATGAAAAAAGACGTATCAGACGTAAAGAAGGCGACCGAAGAAGCAGAATCCAGCCAGGAGGTGTATGTGGAAGTAGGTGCATCTCCTGACCTGTATACCGCGGGGAGCGGAACGTTTATTGATGAAATGCTGTCGGCGGTTCATGCAGAAAATGCTGCCAGCGAATTGGAAGGCTGGTCGATGGTGAGCGAAGAAGAAATTATTGATGCCTCTCCAGATGTCATTTTAACGACGTACCCTACAGAGAAAGAACCGCTGGAGATGATTGGTTCAAGAGAAGGCTGGGAGACTGTTCCTGCAGTAGAAAACGACGAAGTATACGCATTGAGCAGCGATAAAGTGAGCCGCCCGGGCCCGCGTCTTACTGAGGGGCTGGAGGAAATGGCGGAAAGAATTCATCCGGATGCGATGGCTGAAAAATAATTACACAAGTGCCTATCTCCTAATGGTCGGAGCATTTACCGGGGTGCTTCTTCTCGCTGTTTCGATGGGGAGTGTAGCGGTGCCTCTTTCTATAAGCACCAAAGCGGTGTTAGTCCAGGTATTTCCGTTTCTCCCTTTTTCACTTGAAACAACGGCTGGCGCTGAAGCGATTATTCAGGAGGTGCGGCTGCCGCGTGTACTCCTGGCGGCAGCGGTAGGAGGGGCGCTGGGACTCGCCGGGGCTGTCTTTCAGGGACTGCTTCGAAACCCGCTTGCCGATCCTTACACGCTTGGTGTGTCCTCAGGCTCTTCGCTCGGAGCGGTCGCCGTATTGTATTTTGGCTGGCAGCTGCCTTTGCTTGGCAGTTTTACGCTGCCGGTGGTGAGTATTATCTGCGGTTTTTTGACGCTTGCTGTTCTGTTGCTTTTTGTTTATTCCGTGGAACGCACCGTGCGGACCGAGACCATGATTCTTGCTGGTATTATTATCACCTCATTTCTCAGCGCATTTATGTCTTTATTGATTGCGTTCAGCGGAGAAGAACTCCGGCAGATTATTCAGTGGCTTCTTGGGAGCGTGAGCCGCAGAGGATGGGATTATCTTAGGCTGATCGTTCCGTGCCTTCTGGCAGGAGCACTGCTGCTTTCACAGGCGCGCGCCCTTAATGCATTTGCGTTTGGCGAGGACAGCGCTTCCTCGGTAGGGGTGAATGTACCGAGGACAAGGATGCTGCTTCTCGCCGGCGCGTCAGTACTGACAGGCGGAGCGGTTGCTGTTTCAGGTACCATTGGGTTTGTAGGACTTGTGATTCCGCATATGATCCGGCTTTTGTGGGGTCCGGACCATAAACATCTGCTGCCATTATCCTTTGGTGGCGGGGCAGTTTTTTTAATGCTTGCGGATTTAATTGCACGCACAGTTGCTGCTCCGGTGGAGGTGCCTGTCGGGGTGATTACGGCACTGGCCGGGGCGCCTGTGTTTGCACTGCTCCTATTTCATCAGCGAAGAAGGAGGTGGCAGTAATGTCGGAAGTTCAAGTCGAAAATATAACTGCAGGTTACGGGAAAAGCAGCACGGTAGTCGACCGGGTTTCCTTTATGGCCGGGGCGGGAGAAATGATTGGCGTTGTCGGTCCGAACGGCAGTGGAAAGTCCACACTGCTCCGCGTGATGGCCGGCCTGCATGAGGCATGGTCGGGAAGTATTCAGTATAAAGATAAACCTCTGAACTCGTTCACTTCTTCCGAACGAGCTAAGACTGTCGCCTACCTGCCGCAGTTTGATGAATTAACGGCGGCCTATTCGGCCCGCCAGGTCGTAGAAATGGGAAGATACGCCTATCAAAAAAGCTGGTGGCCGGCAGCAAATAATAAAAAAGATGAACAAGTGATTCAGAATGCTATGCGACAAATGCACGTCTGGACCAAAAGATTCCATTCGTTCCACGCATTAAGCGGGGGCGAAAAACAGCGGGTACTGCTCGCAAGACTGCTGGCACAGGAACCGGAATGTCTTCTGCTCGATGAGCCGACCAACCATCTGGATATTCACTATCGTATTGAGCTGTTGAATTACATCCGCAGCTGGGCTTCGGAACAAAACCGAACTGTGATAGTTGTGATGCACGATATTCAGGCGGCCGCTCTTTACTGCGACCGGGTGTTGATGCTTTCGGAGGGCAGGGTGGAAGCGTTCGATGAACCGGCGGCTGTTTTTGACGAACGCCGGCTTTCGGAAGTGTACCAGGCTGATATTCGTGTCAGTCTGCAGCATGAAATAAAAGCACCAGCCGTGTACTGGCGCCCTCCCAAGCAGGAAGACAATATTTTGAATGTCCCGCTGTCATGGTCAGAAACACCGGATCAATGCCAGGCGGTTTCGAGCGTAACATTAAATGTGTATGCTCCTTCGTTAAAAAAGCTGGTTTACGGCACCGTGTTATCAGTGGATAAAATAAATGGAGAGCTGCATATTTTCGAGGATGGACTGAGGAGGCGGTCAGCTCACATCATTCAATTTTCGCCGGGGATGCGCATATGGAAAAAAAGCTCTGGCCCCCGGGAGGCTGTGTTTGGGGCTGGGCGGTCGTGCTTTTTGTGGCTCCATATGGCAGAAGGGTGGCCGGCCCAGGAAATTTCAGCCTTGCAGCTGTACATACAGCGGAAAGCATTTGAATGGATGTATTACCATACAAATACCGGGCTTTCCCTCCGGGCGCTGGAAGAGATCATGGTGACAGCACCAGTAAAAAAGAATGAAACATTTTCGGAAGAACAGTTACATTGGCACTACCTTCACATCGGAGAATTGATAGAATCATTGTTAGATGACTACAATTCGGATTCCGGATAGAAAGGGTGAAAAACATGAAGCTGTACACGAGGCAGGGAGACCGCGGTGATACCTCCGTGGTGGGCGGAAAAAGAAACAAAGGTGATGCACGGATTGAAGCGTTTGGAAGCTTTGAAGAAGTAAACGCATTGATTGGTAAAGCGGCATTGTTGGCGGCGGAGGAAAAAAGCGGGAGGGATCTGCAGACAGATCTTGAGCGTATTCAGCATGAATTATTTGACTGTGGCAGTGATGTCGCTGACATAAGGGCAGAGGCGGTACGCAAAGTTGATAATTCCACCGTGGTATGGCTTGAAAACCGAATTGATGAGTACACGGAAGAAGCACCGCCACTGCAAAAATTTATTCTTCCGGGCGGAACGCCGCTGTCAGCAGAGCTTCACCTTGCCCGCACTGTATGCCGGCGGGCCGAGCGGGAGCTTGTACGGGCAGGAGAAAATGAAGATGTGCCCGTCCCGGTTCTTATGTATGTGAACCGTCTGTCGGACTACTTGTTTAGTGCCGCAAGAATTGCCAATAGCCGCGCAGGAAAAACAGATGTTGAATATGAACGAAGTGCGAAGGTATTCACTACTGAGAAGGAGAGGGAGAACAAGCAATGAAGCAGCTTTCGGCCCGGACTATTCAAACCCAGCTGAGTGGAGAGGATATTTTCATTGATGTCGGACTGCTCCGCTGGCTGAACGAGCAGTCCGGATCTGTAGCACGGGATAACTGGCTGCTGGAGGCATGTTTGTTTTTTCTGATCCGAATAAGGGTTCACGAACGTATCCGGCTCGATGAGGACGGTCATATCCACCGGCGCTTCTGGAAAGTCATGGAGAAGTCTTTAAGATTAGAAAGGCACGGCAAGCATACAAAAACGAAAAATATTTTTATCTACTGCTTTTTAGAGCAGATGGCCATGCAAAAGCAGTGGATTCAAAAGGACGGAAAGCATGCGTTTATTACCCGGAGAGGCGATGACTATTTGAAAGAAAACCGTGAGAAACAGCTTAATGAGCTGCTTGGCTATTTGTGGCCGAAATCATGAAAAAGCTAAAAATGGCGGGCTGCGGCCCGTCCTTTTTGCTATCATTAACGCAAAAGGACTTGTTCTGGGAGGTATTTTCTTATGTTGATCATCTATCAACGTTTAAAGAACAATGAGAACAGTCTGAAACAAATGAGGAAACTAAACGAGCTTTACGCAGAAGTATTTGAAGAAGAAGAGATGTATACGGGAAATAAACCTTCGGAGGCGTACCTTTTAAAGCAGCTCTCAAACGAGAGTACGATCATTTGTACAGCTGTCCTGGGCGAACAGGTGGTGGCCGGTCTCACGGCCTACGTCATGAACAAGCTGGAAGAGGAAACGTGTGAAATCTACGTTTATGACCTCGCCGTAGATGTTAAATTCCGCAGACGGAAAATTGCGACGAACCTATTAGGGTTTCTACTGGAAGAAGCTAAAAACCTTGATGCATCCGCTGTTTTCATTCAGGCTGACCAGGAGGATGCGCCAGCCGTGGCACTATATGAATCAATGGGCGAGCGGGAGGACGTCTATCATTTTGATATTTATTTAAAAAAGGATAAAAGGCAGGGAAGGCAAGGCACATAAAAAAAGACGCCCCCGCAGGCACGTCTTTTTGTACTATTGCTAGAGCTCAATGGTATCGGCCAGAGAAATTTCTTCAATGGATGTTAAGTCTTTTACAACATCCTGGTTGGCTTCACGGTCAACGGCGAGCATCATGATAGCTTCGCCGCCTTCCTCCCGGCGCCCCACCTGCATGGTGGCGATGTTAATCTGATGGCGTCCGAGAATTTGGCCCATTTTACCAATAACCCCCGGCTTATCCGTATGCTGGATATAAATGAGGTGACCGGTGGGGTAGAAGTCGACGTTAAAGTCATTAATGCGCACAATGCGCGGACCGTATTCCTTTACGTATGTGCCGTACAAGGCAAACGAACGGCCTTCCCCTTCGACGGTAGCCTTAATCAGGTTGGAATAACCCAGCGACTGGGAGCCGAACTGTTCGCCGTAGTCAATGCCCCGTTCCCTGGCGATCGTGGAGGCATTCACATCGTTGACCGGTGCGTCAATGCGGCTCTGTAGAAAGCCGGCCAGCAGGGAACGGGTTAGAATAGACGTTTCCAGATCCGTTACGTTGCCACTGTAGCGCACGTTCAACTCCTGGACAGGCGTTTTTACACTCTGGGACATAATATTGCCCATGCGGCGGGCAAATTCATAGTATGGACGTATAGCTTCGAACTTTTCTTTTGACATTGTCGGGAGATTAATGGAGTTTAAGGCAGGGAGCCCCTGCAGAAATTGAAGCACTTCATCAGATACCTGGGAAGCGACATTTAGCTGGGCTTCTTTTGTAGAAGCAGCAATGTGTGGTGTGCTGACAACCTGATCGAATGCGACGAGCGGATTTTCGTTCGCTGGTTCTTCTTCATAAACATCGAGCGCCGCGCCTGCTACGTGGCCGGATTCAAGGTAATGAGCGAGTGCTTCTTCATCGATAATACCGCCGCGGGCGCAGTTTAGAAGCATGACACCAGGCTTTGTTTTGCCGAGGTTCTCGTGGCCGAGCATGCCTTTTGTATCCTTGGTGAGCGGCGTATGTACGGTAATGACATCCGCCTCTCCGAGCAGTTCTTCAAAGTCCCGGAGATCAACTCCCATTTCATTTGCCCGTTCCTTTGTGAGAAATGGATCATACACGATAACACTCATTTCAAAGCTCTGCGCCCGTTTAGAAAGTTCCGAGCCGATGCGGCCAAAGCCTACAATACCGAGTGTCTTACCGCGAAGCTCTGTACCCTGGAAACCCTTACGGTTCCATTCACCGGATTTAAGTGAAGCATTTGCCTGGGGAATTTTCCGGGCGAGTGAAGCCATCATTGCGAATGTATGCTCGGCTGTGGAGATCGTATTGCCGTCAGGAGCATTAATTACCACAATTCCTCTTTTAGTAGCTGCATCGATATCAATATTATCCACCCCAACGCCGGCACGGGCAACGATGCGAAGGTTCGGCATGGAATCCATCACTTCCGCCGTAACGGTGGTGCCGCTTCGGACCAAAAGAGCGTCAAAGGAACCGGGGTCCTCTGCATCGTCTACGTGCTGCTGGACACACTGTACCTGATCGCTTTCAAGCAGCGGGGCAAGCCCCTCGCTGCTCATTGAATCGGATACAAGCACACGAAATGTCTGATTGCTGGTCACTGTTTCTTCTTCGTTCATAGTTTTCTGCATGTTACTCCACTCCCTTGTTCGTTCATTCACAAAAAGTTCGTTAACGATTTTACTTAAATGTCCAAATGTATATCTCTGGAGGACAAATGTCTATGCGTAGTTGGGGAGTACTTTATCATACTCCAGTATAAGTGTCAATTTACCTGGCGCGGCTGAAAATACGAAAAGAGACTGGGGTTCAGCCTCTTCAATTACACGCATGTATAAAAAACTGGCGGCAGCAGAAAAGTATCCCGCTGCCGGCCTGCTTAATAATTACTGATTGTTATAACGATCGATGGATTCCTGCACAAGCTTGGCCGCTTCTGCTTCGTTTTCCCAGCCGCCGATTTTAGTCGTTTTCTTTTCAAGTTCCTTGTACGTCTGGAAAAAGTGGGAGATTTCATCGAGCTTGTGCTGAGGCACATCATCAAGCGTAGTAACACCTTCAAAACGAGGATCCTCTGTTGGCACAGCCAGAAGCTTCTGGTCTTCATCGCCGTCGTCAATCATGTTTAAGTAACCGATAACCCGGGCGTCGATAACGCAGCCTGGGAATGTTGGGTTAGTAACGAGAACGAGTACGTCAAGCGGATCGCCGTCGAGTGCAAGAGTATCATCAATATAGCCATATTCTGCCGGGTAAAACATTGGGGAGAAAAGCACGCGGTCGAGTTTAAAGACCCCTTTGTCTTTATCATATTCGTATTTGTTCTGGCTGCCTGTCGGAATTTCAATAAGTACTTCCACTTCTTTGTTTTCTGCCAAGGCAATCTCCTCCTTCAATATGTATAGTAAACATCTTCTGCATTATAGCAGGAATGAAACACGGAAGAAAGGCGGGGAACAGAATCTGTAAAAAAACCCCCAGCGGCCTGGGGGCACAGTGCTTATTCGAACTTGAAAGGGTTCCCGGAAAACGGTTCCTCTGCAACTTTAATGGAATCGGTCGGGCATCCTTCAAAAGCGTCAATCATATCTTCCTCGAGGTCCTCTGGAATGCTCTCTGTCCCCTGATTGTCATCGACAATATTTTCGGCCAGGCCTTCCTCGTCGTAATCGAAAATATCGGGAGCGGCTGCCCCGCAGGCACCGCAGGCGATACATGTATCTTTATCAACAATGGTGTATTTCGCCATCTGTGTCCCTCCATGTCATAAAAAATCTATATAACTTATACGCTTGTATGAAGAGCGTCGTAAGGTCTATTCCATATTGTATTTCTTCATGATAAACTTTTCAACAGAAACGAAAAGCGGCACACAGCCTAATTTGTGGCATTTTGATGAACGAATAGAAAGGAAGAGGTGTATTGCTGTTTCAAGAGGCAATGATCCTGATAGCATTAAAAAGGCTCCGCGGAGAACGTACGGACGCATCAGCTTATCATCTTTTGTCCGGAAAGCGCTCTTCGCAGACGATCACAGACGCGAAGTGGTTTCAGTCAAAGGATCTATTTGGGGCTCTTCCCAAGCTCGATAAGCTGCAATTTGAACGCATCACTGCTTCCTTGTACCACCGCGGCTGGATCGAACCTGGGGGCGTTCCGGCTGAATCCATTTCTGCTTCTATGCGCCCGTGGGAAAAGTTGGTGGAGGAAGCAGGCTTTGACGGGTGGGCCTACCGGGATACCGGCCATCAGTTTTGGAAAAGGATTGCACTTTTAATTCAAACGTTGTCGCATTTGTATCAGCGAAAAAAACAATTTGTTCCAATCATTCAGGACCATGCGTCTCAGCAATGGGTAAAACAGAAACTTTCGTCGTGGGGAGAAGGAAAATATACTGCCATGAAAAAACTGTATGAGGAAATGGCGGACTGTCTGCGTGACATGACAGAGATGCAGGCCTTTATTTTTGTATACAAGCTCACAGGTGCAGAAATTCTCGGGAAAACGACTGAGCAGATTTCACGCCTGCAGCACAGGGAACAGGAGGAAGTTGACTACCTGCTTCAGGGAAGCATCCACACGTTAATAAAAAATGCGGAAAATCAGCCGGAAACGGTGCTTCATGAATGTCTTGATACTGGTGGCACGCCAGAGCTTACCGTCACAGCCCAAAAAACACTGGATTTCATAAACAAGGGCTTCACCCTCGAAGCGGTGGCCCGTTCCCGAGGGCTAAAGGTAAGCACCATTGAAGATCATTTTGTGGAAATTGCCGGCGAAATAAAAGAATTTTCCATTGACCAGCTGGTGCCTCCAAAACAGCAGGAAGCAATACGCCAGGCGGCTGCATCTCTTGATACGTTTAAGCTGAAAACGCTGAAAGAACAGCTCGATGCCGATACGACATACTTTGCAATCCGGCTTGCGCTGGCAAAAGGAGGACAGAAGAGTGGACAAAAAAACAGAAGCATTGAATAAATACTTTGGCTTTTCCTCCCTCCGTGCGTATCAGGAACCGATCGTGGATAAGCTGCTTGAAGGCACAGATACTCTGGCTGTCCTGCCCACAGGAAGCGGCAAGTCCATCTGTTTTCAACTGCCCGCTTTAATGAAAAATGGGTTGACGCTTATTGTTTCCCCGCTGCTGTCATTGATGGACAACCAGCTTCAGGAGCTGCGGGCAAAACACATTAAAGCAGCCGCCGCCTATAACAGCTTTATGAGTCCGGAGGAAAAATCCCGGGTGCTCCGCCGGCTGTCGTCATTGAAGCTTTTGTATATTTCACCGGAAGCGCTCTCGCTGCCGTTTATTGTTGAACGCCTGAAGGAGGTAAATGTGGCAATGATGGTGGTGGATGAGGCCCATTGTATTTCGCAGTGGGGCCATGAGTTCCGGACAGATTACCTAAAAATCGGGCCGGTGCGGGAAGCTGTCGGCAATCCTTGTATAGCTGCTTTCACTGCCACTGCAACACCGGAAGTACAGCTCGACATTAAAAAGCAGCTGCGGATGGAGGAACCGGTAGAGTATATTCATTCCGTGGACCGGGTGAACATCGCTCTGTTTGTTCAAAGATGCACCAGCGAGCGGGAAAAAAAGAAAGAATTGGTCCGTATCATCCAGAACGCCCCGGGCCCCGGTCTGGTGTATGTTACCAGCCGGAAAAAATGTGAAGAATTGAAAAAGTTGCTCCAAGAAGAAAGCGCCCACCAGGTGGAGGCTTACCACGGAGGACTTGATAATGAGGCAAGGCTGATGATTCAGCAGCAGTTCTTACACGGCGATCTGGATGTAGTAGTATGTACAAACTCCTTTGGCATGGGATTAAATAAAGCTGATGTTGAATTTGTGCTTCATTATCATTTCCCAAAAGATGCAGAATCCTACATTCAGGAAATCGGAAGAGCGGGAAGGGACGGAAGGCAGGCATGGGCCACAGTACTGTACCTGGAGGAGGATATTATTATTCCACAGATGCTGATGGAATCCGAGCTTCCCCCCGTGGATGAGCTTGACGCTGCCTGGGAGACGGCAGCCAGCAGCCGGCAGGAAGAAACAACTGCCGACTTGATCAATAAGCTGGGATGGACAGAGACCGCTGCCCGTTTTCTCGCATTTTACCTTGAGAAACATCCCCGAAAACGAAAAAGTGAACTTCTTGAAGACCTGGAAGAAAAGGTGCAGCAGCGGCGGTTTGAAAAGGAAAAAAAGCTGAAGGTTATGGTACAATGGTTAGAAAACAGCAATACCTGCCGGAGACGTTTATTGTTGCAGGTTTTTGGGGAAGCATTAATGAAACGCCCCGACCCATGCTGCGATATATGCGGGAGTACTATTCCTGTTCGTAAGCAGCCGGGAAATGAAAAAGAAAAAGTAACAGCTCCGTGGGAAATGCGACTGCAGGAGCTGTTTTTCGGAAAGGAGAGGGAGCATGAATAAAACACGTATGGAGAGGCGAAATGCTGGTTCAAATGCAGAACAGCCGGAAACAGAGCGAAGCCGACTCGGACGCCGCCGGAGTAGTACGGGCGAAGAACCTTCGAGTGAAGCCGGGCAGGAAGCAGCTTCAAGACGTTCACGCTATGCGGGCAGGAAAGAAGAACCGGAGGAGGAAGAACCGCCAATGCTCACCCTTCCTCATACGCTGTTGGCTGCGTTCATATTTATCGTAATTACAGCCCTCGCCTCGCCGTTCATTATAAGTATGTTTCAGTAGCAAGGAACGCCGTGGAAGTTTCTGTCAGTGGTGAAGATAGGAGGAGACCGGCAAAGCAGGCAATTACACCTAAAATCATTAATATAAATGGCCAGGTAAGTGGTTTTTTTCTAAATAAGAAATATAAAAGCAAAAAAAAGCCTCCTCCAAATAAAGCGGCTCCTGCTAAAAAGACAATAAGATCCATTGTTTGATACCTTCTTTCCGGTCAATTTTTTCCTTACATAAGTATAGCGGAGATAAGCGGTGTGCGTATACTCGTTTTTAAATTGTCCGGAAACGTTCAAATTTTATAAAAGAAAAGAGGGGTTCCATCATGAAAAAATGGCTGCTGGCTCCTCTTCTTTTTTCTGTGCTGTATGCCGGCAGGGTCCTGCAGGAGACATGGCAGAATAAAGTAAGAACCCATGAGCTTGAATATGAAAATCTTCCGGCAGAAGTGCAGGGCTTTACCATTTTCTTTATTACCGACATCCACCGGCGGCGGGTGTCGCCAGCGTTGTTCCGGAAGCTCGGCCTGACTCCGGATCTGATTATAATCGGCGGGGACTTGGCTGAAATTGGCGTGTCTGCGGAGCGGATCAGGCAAAACCTTCGTATGCTCCGCAGTTATGCACCGGTTGTGTTTGTGTGGGGAAATCATGACCTGCAGGTGGGCCGCGGATGGCTGAGGCCGCTACTGGAGCAGGAAAGAATCAGTATTCTTGAAAAAAATGTGTATACGTTAAAGGGAACTGCTTTTGCGATTGCTTCCTTTGGGGAGGAACGCTTTTATGAATCCTACCATTATCCAGCGCACGTGCCGGAGGCGGATCTGCTTATCGCCCACAACCCAGAAGCATATTACCGGTACGGGCCCTTCCCGAAACGGGCGGCCTACATGCTTACCGGCCATACCCACGGGGGCCAGATCCGGCTGTTCGGGTGGGGCCCAAAATTAAAGGGCGGCTGGTACCGCGAAAAACATCAGAATCTGTTTATCAGCAACGGCTACGGTACGACTACCATACCGCTGCGCCATGGCGCCCCGGCGGAAACGCACCTGTTTGTACTGACAAACGGTCATTCTTATAGCGAATAAGGGAGTATGAATATGAAAGAGGAAGTAATTATTATCGGGGGCGGCCCCTGCGGCCTGTCGGCAGCTATCGCTTTAAAGCGCCGTGGCATTGATGCGGCAATAATTGAAAAGAAAAATATTGTGCACAGCATTTATGAATATCCTGTCCACCAGACGTTTTTCAGCTCTGCAGATAAACTTGAAATCGGCGGGCACCCTTTTCCAGTGGTAGACCGAAAGCCACGGCGCCAGGAAGCTCTGGTGTATTACCGGAAAGTAGCGGAAGCGGAAAAACTGCGTATATATAACTATGAGGAAGTACAAAAGATCCAGGAAACGGGCAGCGGCTATCTGGTGCAAACCGAAACACTTCAGGGCAAGACCCGGGAGTGGGAAGCTTCGCACGTGATTATAGCCACCGGCTACTACGATAACCCTAATCCTATGAACGTGCCGGGGGAAAATTTGCCGCACGTAAAGCACTACTTTGAAGAAGCTCATCCCCATTTTAATCAGCAGGTCGTTATTATCGGCGGGAGAAATTCGGCTGTGGATGCCGCTCTTGCCCTCGAGCAGGTGAATGCTCAGGTTACAGTGCTTTACCGCGGCTCTGAATATTCCAAAAGCATCAAGCCATGGATTCTCCCGGATTTTCAGGCAATGGTCCGGCGTGGTGCGGCCCGTATGGAATTTGAAGCAGATGTCGTGCGCATTGAGCCGGACCGGGTTATATACAAGCAGGAGGAACGGGAGCGGTCCGTTGCGGCAGATTTTGTTTTTGCCATGACCGGCTACCACCCGTCCCGGGCCTTTTTCCGCCAGCTTGGCATTGCTGTTGACGAACAGTCGGGCCGTCCCTCCTTTGACGAAGAAACGATGGAAACAAACCGGGAAAACATTTATATTGCCGGTGTTATTGCCGCCGGAGATGAAGCAAATGAAATATTTATTGAAAACGGCCGTTTTCACGGTGAACAAATAGCGGAGGATATAGCACGAAAAAAAGCCACTTTGTTTTAATAGAGTGACCCCATAATATGAGACAGGAAAAAACACCCCCAACGTATGTAGTATTAACGATGATCTGGAGGTGTTTTTTTGATGGGAACCAATCGATTTTATCCGGAAGAAGTAAAGCGCGAAGTCATTCGTTTGAAATTAGAGGAGCAAACCTCCAACGAGGAACTCATGAAACAATTTGGGATTACGAATAAATCGCAGATTAAAACATGGGTCCGGTGGTATAAACAAGGAGCCTCCCATCGTCTGGCCCAGCCACCGGGAAAACAGTATACCTTCGGTAAAGGACCCGAAGAGGACACGGAAATCGAGCAGCTGCGAAAGAAAGTCGCCTATTACGAAATGAGAGATGATCTGATGGGAAAGGCGAAGGCCATCGAAAGGAGGTGGTCCCGGAAGTCATCGTCGAAGTGATAGAGGCGAACAGACATGCCTATGGCGTCCAGGAGATGTGTCATGCCTTCGGCATTCCCCGTTCCACCTACTATCGGTGGAAACAACGTTCCAACGAAATTCCGGCCCTGCACCGGACAATTATGGACCTCTGCCGCCGGCACCGATATTGGCTGGGCCACCGCAAGGTGGCGGCCCTTCTGCGCAAAGACCACGGGATCAGAATCAATCGAAAAACCGCCCAGCGCGTGATGCAGAAGTATCAGCTCCAATGCCGGGTCAAGCCGAAGAAACAGGTCCAGCCGACGGGAGAAACCCATCAGACGGTGCCTAATCTCCTTCAGCAGGAATTTACGGCGGACCGTCCCAACCAAAAATGGGTTACGGACATTACGTACCTGCCGTATGGAGAGAAAATGTGGTATTTATCTACGATCATGGATGTATACAATAATGAATTAGTGGCGTATCAGCTACGGGATACGCAAGAAACGAGTCTGGTGCTTGATACGCTGGAAGCGGCCTGTCGAGGCCGGGAGACCTACGGTCTCCTCCTGCACAGTGATCAGGGCTCCCAGTATACCTCGCGCGCGTTTCAGCAGGCAGCCAAAGAAAAAGGCATTATCACAAGCATGTCCCGGAAAGGAAACTGCTTGGATAATGCCATGATCGAATCCTTCCATTCCTCGCTAAAGTCGGAAGAATTCAGCATCCGCGTACGGATGCCCCTTACATCTTCTATTATAGTCGAAAAAGTCGATTCGTACATGTATTATTACAATTACATACGACCATTTACCAAATGAAACGACCACAGTCCGGTGGAATTCCGGACGGCGGCCGCATAGGTGTTTTTTCTTGTCTCATTTCTTTGGGTCAGTTCATAACAAACCAGTGGCTTTTTAGTATGAATTAATCCGCCTTATTCGACATGCTCAAAGCAGTCGCGTATTTCCTCGAGTGACCGTTGGTCATCTAGAGCAGCGAGCAGCTTAAGACGCGCTTTCTGGCCGTTAAGACCGTTCGTGAAAATAACGCCCTTTCGCTTCAGCTGATAGCCTCCCCCTTCATAGCTGTAGGTAGCCTGGACCACACCGCTATGGCAGCGGGAGACCAGGACTACAGGAACTTGTTTGGCTATTGAATCCTCCAGCAGCGGCACGACAGTTGGAGGAATGTTCCCCTGGCCGAACGCTTCGATAATGATTCCGTCAAGAGGCTGGTAGAGCAGTGGGGAAAGTAAAGCTGCATCCATGCCGGCTGCCATTTTTAAGAGGAGCACCTTCTTGTTCAGATGGACCGGTGAAAAATGCTCCCGGCTTGCCGGGTAGTGATGGATAAATATTTCATTGTTCGTTACAAAGCCGAGCGGACCGTATTGCGGACTCTGAAATGTGGCGATGTTGGACGAATGGGTTTTTGTAACGTTTTTTGCAGAATGGATCTCTTCGTTTAAAACGACGAGGACGCCGATGCCGCGGGCTTTATCGCTTGCAGCAGTACGGACCGCTGCTAGAAAGTTTTGCGGACCGTCGGCGCTGATTTCATTACTCGAACGCATGGCGCCTGTCACGACAACCGGCAGCTCTTTGTCATGAAAAAGATCAAGCGCGTAGGCGGTTTCTTCAAGCGTATCGGTGCCGTGAGTAATGACGACCCCGTCATATATATCTTCGGACAGCTTTTCAAGCATATGTTCGTGCAAAGAAAGCATATGCTCCGGAGTAATGTGAGGGGAAGGGAGATGTAGAAAATCGCTCGTCACAATTTCAGCAATTTGATTAGCAATGCGGCTCCATTGGCTTAACGGATTATGAAGCCCTGGCTCGACGCCGCTTTCTTCCGTCTGGGTCATGGCGATCGTGCCGCCTGTATGGATAACTAGTATTTTTTTCATTTCAATTCCTCCTCGTCGGCTCTGCTGGACTGTCATTATTCTTTTACGAATCTGAACATAGCATGATACGATACGTTTAACAAGAGAGGGTGAGAACGAAAGGTGATCGCACTGATTATGGCGGCCCTGGCGCCGGCTGTCGCTTTACTGCTATATTTTACATTAAAACGCCGGGCGGACGTGGAGCGGAGGCTGCCGGTCATCCGGGCGTTTGTCATCGGGGTGCTGATCGTGTTTCCAGTGCTTGTAATCGAGCACGCGCTCGAAACAGAAGGAGTAGGCATGCCGCTTTTCGCGGCCCAGTACACTCAGGCCGCTGTATTGGAGGAAGGAATTAAATTTTTCCTTTTATATACATTTGTGCTGCGTTTTGCTCCGATTAAAAATACTTATGATGGCGTTATATACGGACTTTCCCTGTCGCTTGGATTTGCTTCGCTCGAAAATATTTTGTACTTAATTGCAAACGGCATTGAAACAGCGGTTACAAGAGCTCTTCTGCCTGTAACGGTTCATGCGCTCCTCGGGGTGATCATGGGATATTATGCGGTATCGGCTAAGCGCGCCTCTCGCCATGGCAGGAGGTTATTCTCTTTTTTTCTTGCCCTTGCCATTCCGCTTATCTTTCACGGGCTGTATGATTATATATTAAGTGCTTCTTTAGGCAATATTCTGTATTATCTCATACCGTTCATGCTATTTTTATGGTGGTTTGCGTTGTCAAAGGCTAATAAAGCCAATGCGAAATAACAACTCGAAAGGACGAAGCTACTATGTCAGAAGACCGCCGCTACCGCGTTGTTATCCGCTGCCCGAAATGCGGCGAAAAGTATATTCTACGTGGCAGAAAGAACACCAACGGGGAAATGGAAACGGGTTTTCGCCGCTGTGTCTGCGGCAATGAAAGCCAGCTGCATATTGATATTGCGCCGGAGTAAAATGGTGACTTGCAATATCGATTCGTTTCATGTACTTTGGAAAGTAATCATATAACGTTTCTTATCAAGAGAGATGGAGGGATCGGCCCTTGGAAGTCTCAGCAACCAGCTGCAAAAGATGCGGTCAGGTGCTAACTCCTGCAAGCTGTGCTTGCGAGATGAGAAGAAGTATTGCATGCCAAGGTCTTCTTCTGTCTACGGAAGAAGGCCTTTTCGTACATTTAATGCATTAATTTTAGAGAAATGAGGGCTGTGACATGTCAAAGCAACTGCAGATAGAAACCATCCTTGCACAACTGGGGAATAATTCCGACCCGCGGACCGGTGCAATAAACCCTCCTGTTTATTTTTCCACAGCGTATAAACATACAGGTATTGGAGAGTCCACGGGATACGACTATTCCCGGACGGCGAACCCGACGAGAGATCTTCTCGAAAATGGTATCGCCGCGCTCGAAGGAGGTAAACAGGGGTTTGCTCTCAGCTCGGGGATGGCTGCTATTCAGACGCTGTTTGCGATCTTTGAAACCGGTGATGAAGTGATTGCAACAAGCGATATTTACGGCGGTACGTACCGTCTGTTTGAAGAAGGATGGCGGCGCTGGGGCGTGACGGTTACATACGGTGACCCGAGGGATCTTGAAGCATTCGAACAGCTGATTACCGGGAAAACGAAGGCGCTGTTTATTGAGACACCGACGAACCCGCTGATGCAGGAAGCGGATCTGAAGGAACTGTCACTGCTCGCGAAAAAGCACGGGGCCTGGCTTATTGTAGACAATACGTTTTATACCCCGGTACTTCAGCGCCCAATCGAAGAAGGCGCTGACATTGTAGTACACTCGGCCTCGAAATATTTAGGAGGGCATAATGATCTGATTGCCGGCCTGATTGTATCCAACGTGGACGAGCTCTCCGAAAAAATTGGTGCGCTTCAGAACGGCATGGGGACAATTTTAAGCCCGTTTGATTCCTGGCTGCTCATGCGCGGTATGAAAACCTTAAAGCTCCGCATGAAGCAGCATACAGAAAACGGGAAGGCGATCGCAGAGTATCTCAGCCGCCATGAAAAGATAACGGATGTGCTTTACTCCGGACGGGGAGGCATGCTTTCCTTCCGTCTCGAAAACGAAGAGTGGGTGGACTCGTTTTTGCGAAATATAAAAATCATTACTTTCGCAGAAAGCCTGGGCGGAGTTGAAAGCTTTATCACGTATCCGGCCACGCAGACACATGCCGACATGCCAGAGGCAGTAAGGGTTAACAACGGCGTAGATAACCGGCTGCTTCGTTTCAGCATCGGCATCGAAGATAAAGACGATTTAATTGAGGATCTCGAGCAGGCGCTAAGGGCGCTGTAACTAACAACCAGGAGAGGGGCAAAGCTATGAACGTACTCAAAAAACTCAGTTCCTCAATTTTGATCGGCGACGGGGCAATGGGGACGTATCTTTATCAGAAAGGCTATAAGGGTTCGTTTGAAGCCATGAACCTGACCAGTCCAGATACTGTGGAGCGCGCTCACCGGGAATATGCAGAGGCCGGGGCAGATATCCTTCAAACGAATACTTACGCTGCCAACCGGGTGAAGCTTGAAGGCTATGAGCTTGAAGATAAAGTGTTGGATATTAACCGTGCCGGCGTGCAGCTTGCAAGAAAAGCAGCAGGTGAAACAGCGTATGTATTTGCTACAGTTGGAGGCATTAAAGGCGTCCAGGTAAGTGAATATTCGGATGAATATTTGAGAAATGCGCTGCAGGAGCAAGTGGATGTCTTTTTGGCGGAGCCGGTGGACGGCCTGCTGCTTGAAACGTTCTATGACCTGCCAGAGCTTCTGCAGGTTGTCCGCTACATCCGGAGTAAGGATGCAGAAATCCCGGTTATCGCCCAGGTGGCGCTTGGAGACGTTGGCGTTATGCACGGCGGGGTGCAGATCAGTGAAGCTTTCAGCCGGCTCGAGGACGCCGGCGCTTCAGTGGTCGGTCTCAACTGCCGTATGGGCCCGTATCATATATTGAAATCCCTTGAGCAGGCAGAATTGACCGGAAAGGCGTATTATTCCGCCTACCCTAACGCCAGTCTGCCAAACTGGTACGATGGCCGGTATGTCTACCAGTCCAATCCCGAGTACTTTTATAAACAGGCATTCCGCTTTAAAGAACAAGGCGTACGTTTGATAGGCGGCTGCTGCGGCACAACCCCCGAACACGTGCGCATGATAGCGGAAGCAGTGAAACACGACGTGCCGGAAAAAACTAAGCCTCCAGTGAAGGTGGAGCCCCCAGCAGCTGAGCCCCCAGCTGAAAAGGAACAGTTTGTCCCTCTCCATGAAAAAGTAAAAAATGAAAATACGGTTATTGTAGAGCTGGACCCGCCGAAGAAGCTGAAAACGGGGAAATTTATGCGCGGCTCCCAGGCGCTTCACGACGCTGGGGCGGACGCAGTGACACTTGCCGACAACTCCCTCGCCTCCCCCCGGATCGACAACCTGGCGATGGGGGCGATGCTTAAGCAGCAGAGCTCTGCCCGGCCGCTCCTGCATATTGCCTGCCGGGACCGGAACCTGATCGGTTTGCAGTCCCATCTGCTGGGACTTCATACCATTGGTGTGCGGGATCTGCTTGCCATTACCGGAGATCCTTCCAAGGTGGGGGATTTTCCAGGAGCAAAGTCTGTATATGACGCCAACTCTGTTTCACTCATTTCCCTCATCCGGGAAATGAACGAAGGGCGTCTGTTTTCCGGAAAGTCGCTTGGAGAAAAAACAAATTTCTCCATTGGGGGAGCGTTTAATCCGAACGTGCTTCATATTGATAAAGCCGTGAAACGGCTGGAGAAAAAAGTGAATGCGGGGGCGCATTACTTTATGAGTCAGCCCGTTTATGATGTTAACCGGATTAAAACAATTCACGAAGCGGTCAAGGAACTCGAAGCTCCTGTATTTATCGGAATAATGCCTCTAGTGAGCGCTGGAAATGCAGAGTTTCTTCACAATGAAGTGCCGGGCATTCAGTTAACAGACGATACGCGAAAGCGAATGGCAGCCTGCGGGAATGATGCTGAAGCAGCCAAACGGGAAGGAATCGCTATTGCGAAAGAACTGATTGATGAAACACTCCGGTACTTTAACGGTATTTATTTAATTACGCCGTTTCTGCGCTATGAAATTACGGCTGAACTGACAAGGTATGTGCGGGAGCAGACGGAAGCTGGCGTTACAGAAATTTAACAGTTTTTCCTTTCGTCCGACATATAATATAAAAGGGGTTTTAGCTATTGTACGAAATTGGAAGCGTTTGGCATTTGCATGAAAACATAAATACAAAGGAACCGCATGACAATAAGGTTCAATACAAATCCCAGCTGCTTGATGCAGATGAAAATACGTTTACAATTGCTTTGCCCGCGGACCAGGAAACCGGGAAAAGCATTTCTTTTCAGGCAGGCAGAGCAGTGCATGTTTGGTATGTTGGAGAAGACAGTGCTGTTTATTCATTCCGTTCAACGGTCCTTTCCCGGCTAAAGGGGCAAATACCGGCATTAATCATTAAACGTCCAGAAAAAAAAGAATGGCAGCGTGTCCAGCGCAGAAACTATGTACGTGTCGACACGAGCGTTAATGCAGCTGTCCACGGATCTTCCCGGCCGTTTACAACTGTGACGGTAAATGTGAGCGGTGGTGGATGCATGCTCATTGTGCCGCCAAAAGCAAAACTGATGGAAGAGGAGCACGTACAAATCACGCTGGCTTTCCCGATGGAAGATGGCTCAATGCAATATTTGCAGTGTTCCGCTGCAGTAAGAAGAGTACTTGAAAAAGAAGAGCGGAGGCCAAAGCGGGCAAGCATGGAGTTTTTGGAGATTACTGAAAAAGAGCGCCAGGCAGTGATCAGGTACTGCTTTGAGCGGCAGCGTGCAGCAGCGAATCAGGAAAAACGAGTAAGGAGTTAAGAAACTAAAGGCCGCAGAAGCGGTCTTTTTACTGTCTCTTTTGAATAGGAGAAAATAAAAAGTTCAGGCGGAACAATATATGCAAACCGTGCGAAATATGTTAGTTTTGAAAATGATGGGCAAAGGCTACATGTTCAACAATCTAATGGGCGGGGTGCAGGAGGATGAGGAAAATCAATATTGCAATCGACGGGCCGGCCGGTGCTGGAAAGAGCACTGTATCGAAAGGATGTGCCGTACAGCTTGATTATACATACATCGATACAGGGGCGATGTACCGGGCGCTCTCATTAAAGGCGCTGCGGACGGGCACGCCGCTTGATGACGGCGAAAAAATGACGGAGCTGTTAAAAAGCACAAGCATCCGTCTCGTCGGTAATCCGAAGGTAAGTGAAGTTTACTTGGACGAGGAAAACGTATCGGAGGCTATTCGCACGAGCGAAGTTGACAGCGTGGTCTCTCTAACTGCGGCTCATTTTGGAGTACGCGAAGAAATGGCTGTTAAGCAGCGGCGGCTTGCAGCAGAAAAAAGCGCGGTACTTGACGGACGGGACATCGGCACGACTATCCTTCCGGATGCGGAATTGAAAATATTTTTAATCGCCTCTGTACAGGAACGTGCACTGCGCAGGTACAAGGAGATGCAGGAGCGCGGAAAACCGGCAGATTACGAAGAAATTTATGAAGCAATCATTCACCGGGATGAGCTTGATAAAGCCAGAGAGCATTCACCGTTAAAAAAAGCAGCGGATGCTGTGGAAATTGATACAACGGTGCTGACTGTACCCGAGGTTATCAGTAAAATCACGGCGCTCGCGGAGGAGAAGGTGAATCAGTCACATGATGTATAATATCGTAAAGTATTCTGCCTACTTCCTTGCGGTTATTCTTATGCGGGTCCGGGTCACCGGAAGAGAAAATATCCCAAAGGAAGGTCCCGTCCTGCTTTGTTCGAATCACATTAGCAACTTTGATCCGCCTCTGCTCGCCACCCATATTCGCAGAAAAGTGCACTTTATGGCTAAAAGCGAACTGTTTAATAAAAAAGTTCTCGGTTTTATTATGTATTTTGTCGGAGCCTTTCCCGTCCGCAGAGGCGTGGTAGACCGAAAGTCATTAAAACAGGGAATTCAATTTTTAAACGAGGGACAGGTTTTATGTCTTTTTCCTGAGGGTACTAGGAGTAAAAGCGGGGAAATAGGAAAAGGATTAACCGGCGCCGGTTTTTTCGCCCTCCGTTCAGACGCGGCAGTAGTTCCAGTAGCCATCAGCGGCCGCTGCGGTTTGTTTAGGCGTGTGAACGTAGTGATAGGCCGGCCGGTACCCATGCAGGACCTTCGGACGAATAAAGCGAAAGCTGAAGAAGCAACCGAAGTAATCATGGAAGAAATTAAAGCCGTTCATCAGCAGGCGAAGACCGGTTAATTTCCTTGAAATCCCCAAAACCCCATAGACAGGATTTTAGGACACTGAAGGAGGCAATGGTCAATGGCAGATGAAATGAACAATGAACTAGAAGGAATGAAAGAGTTTAACGTGGGAGATATTATCACTGCCACAGTAACAAAAGTAGAAGAAAAGCAAGCGTATGCAGATGCAGGATACAAAGTTGATGCGGTTATTCCGATCAGTGAACTTTCCAGCCTGCATGTAGAGAAAGTAGACGATGTGCTTAAGGAAGGAGATCAGCTCGAATTCAAAGTGACAAAAATGGAAGATGATGAGCTGGTTCTCTCCCGCCGGGCAGCACTTGCTGATAAATCCTGGGGCGAGCTTCAGGAAAAATATGAATCCGGCGATGTCATTGAAGCCCAGGTGGCTGAAATTGTCAAAGGCGGGCTTGTCGTCGATTTAGGCGTGCGTGGCTTTATCCCGGCTTCGCTCGTGGAAAGATACTATGTGGAAGACTTTTCAGATTATCAGGGAAAAACATTAAGACTAAAAATTGCAGAAATAGATCCGGAAGAAAACAAGCTGATTTTATCGCAGCGTGCCGTTCTGGACGAGGAGGCCGAAGTGAAGAAGAAAGAAGTACTTGAAAACTTGAATGTAGGAGATACGGTGAAAGGAACAGTGCAGCGCCTGACTAACTTTGGTGCATTTGTGGATGTCGGCGGTGTCGACGGTCTTGTCCACATTTCGCAGATGGCCCATCACCGTGTGGAATCACCAGGAGAAGTCGTTAACGAAGGCGATGAGATTGAAGTAAAAATCTTGGCTGTTGATCCGGACAGCGAAAGAGTATCTCTGTCGATTAAAGATACCCTCCCTGGACCGTGGACAACTATTGAAGGACAAATTGAAGCCGGCGATGTTATCGACGGTCATGTAAAACGGCTTGTCAGCTTCGGCGCATTCGTTGAAGTGGCTCCCGGAGTAGAAGGCCTTGTCCACATTTCCCAAATCGCGAACCGTCACATCGGAACGCCGGGAGAGGTGCTTGAAGAAGGTCAGGCAGTAACGGCTAAAGTGCTTGATATTAACCCTGCCGAGCACCGTATTTCGTTAAGCATCAGAGAGCTTGAGAGCGCCGAGACCAGTGATTCGAAAGTTCAAAGCGAATACGAAGCACCGGAAGAAGATCATGCTGGCTTCTCCCTCGGAGATATGGTCGGCGATCAGTTGAAAAAATATAAAAAGTAAGGAGATTTGCTTGTGTCGCGGGCTAGGCGGAAACAGGATCACATTGAATATGCTTTATCCACAGGTTTTTCAGCCGAAAGCAGTTTAGATGACATTCAATTTGTCCATCAGAGTCTGCCTGACTCAGCTTCTCTTTATACAGATGCATCAGTAGAAATCGGCGGACTTTCCTTAAGTTCGCCGATTCTTATTAATGCAATGACAGGTGGCGGCGGCGATGAAACAGCCGCTGTTAATGCGTCACTGGCAGAAGCTGCAGCAGCAACCGGCGTTGCTATGGCAGTCGGGTCTCAAACATCGGCGATCAAAAACGAACAGGAATCCTATACATACAAAATCGTCCGCGAAAAAAACCCTGATGGCGTTATTTTTGCCAATACAGGAAGTGAAGTTAGCGTGGAGCAGGCTGCGCAGGCAGTAGAAATGATTCAGGCGGATGCCCTTCAGATTCATTTAAACGTTATTCAGGAACTTGTTATGCCGGAAGGAGACAGGGATTTTCAGGGAGCCCTGGAGCGGATTAAGCGTATTGCTGAAGGTCTTTCTGTACCGGTTATTGTAAAAGAAGTAGGATTTGGTATCTCCTTTGAAACAGCAGCCAAACTGCGTAGTTCCGGAGTGGTCATCATTGATGCGGGAGGCAGTGGAGGCACTAACTTTTCCATGATTGAAAATAAAAGGAGAAACCAGCCATTTGCTTTTTTCGATCAATGGGGCATACCGACAGCAGCTGCCATTGCTGAAACAGTGCATGCTTGGCACCCCGGAAGCGTGATCGGCTCAGGCGGAGTGCGGCACGGTCTGGACATCGCAAAAATTATCGCCCTTGGAGGCAGTGCAAGCGGTATGGCAGGGGCGGTTCTGCGGGAAGCTAAAAATCACGGAGCGGATGGAGCCGCTGCTTTTCTTCGCCAGACCCAGGAAGAACTGAAAATAGTGATGACGGCGGTGGGAGCACAAAATATTGAGGAGCTGAAAAGAGCTCCGGTAGTCCTGCGCGGAGAGACAGCCTACTGGCTGAAAGAACGCGGAATTGACACGACTGTCTACAGCCGGCGTTCAATATAAAGGCAGAAAAGCAACCAGGCGCAACAAACGTGCCTGGTTCTTTCCTTGTTTTAAGGCTTGATGCAAATTTGGGGGCGAGGAACGGTTCTGTTTCGTGTTATGATAATGAAGATAGATTTAGAGACAGAAAGGAATCAAAATGATGGTAAAACCTACAGTTGCCATTGTCGGCAGGCCAAATGTCGGCAAATCAACAATATTTAACCGCATTATCGGAGAACGAATGGCTATCGTCGAAGACGAGCCTGGGATTACAAGAGATAGACTTTACGGAGAGGGCGAATGGCTTCACCGCTTCTTTCACGTAATTGACACCGGAGGCATTGAACTAAACGATGAACCACTGCTCACGCAAATCCGGGAACAGGCAAAGCTTGCCATTGATGAAGCAGACGTCATTATTTTTATCGTGAATGGCCGGGATGGTATTACGGCTTCTGATGAAGAAGTGGCAGATATTCTGCTTCGGTCTAAGAAACCAGTCATCACGGCTGTGAATAAAATAGACAATTATGAAATGCGGGAGCAGATGTACGAATTCTATTCGCTTGGTCTTGGAGAAGTATTTCCGATTTCAGGCTCCCATGGCCTCGGCCTCGGAGATCTGCTTGATGAAGTACTCGAACGTTTTCCTGTGGAGGAAGAAGAAGAAAAGGACGATGACACGATTCATATGGCTGTCATTGGCCAGCCAAATGTTGGTAAATCCTCTCTCGTGAATGCAGTGCTGGGCGAAGAACGGGTAATTGTGAGCGATATCCCTGGTACGACGAGAGATGCGGTGGATACAGAGTTTGAAAAAGACGATCAAAAATACAGCATTATTGATACAGCGGGTATGCGCCGGCGGGGAAAAGTGTATGAAAAAGCAGAAAAATACAGTGTCCTCCGGGCGATGCGGGCCATGGAACGGGCCGATGTCGCCGTAGTGGTGCTTGACGGCGAAGCAGGTATCCGGGAGCAGGACAAAAAAGTAGCTGGCTATGCGCATGACTCTGGCCGGGCGATTGTTATTGTAGTCAATAAATGGGATGTAATAGAAAAAGACGACAAAACAATGCACCGGTTTACCGAAGAAATACGGGAAGAATTCCAGTTTCTGGACTATGCACCGATCGTTTTCCTTTCTGCCAAAACCAAGCGGAGAATGCAGAACCTTCTGCCGGTAGTGCGTCAGGTGGCTGAAAACCATCACGTGCGGGTGCCTACCAACGTTCTGAATGAAGTGATCATGGACGCAGTGATTATGAATCCGACACCTACCCACAGTAATAAACGCCTGCGTATTAATTTTGCAACACAAGTGGCCTCCGGGCCTCCGGTTATCGTATTGTTTGTAAACGACCCGGAGCTTCTGCATTTTTCATATCGCAGATATTTGGAAAACAAATGCCGCGAAGCTTTCTCGTTTGAAGGCACCCCGCTTCGGATTGTAGCCAGAAAGAAAAACGAATAGCAGCCGGAAATGTTTGGTAAGGGGAGAGTGCAATGGGAGTAGTTCTTGCAGTTGTGATTGGTTATCTAATTGGCTCAATTAGTTTTAGTTATCTATTTGTTCAGCGGATAAAGAAGGTGGACGTCCGTTCTGTAGGAAGCGGCAATGCCGGCGCTACTAATACCCGGCGGGTACTAGGAACGAAATGGGCGGTAGTGGTACTTCTTTTGGATGTGCTGAAGGGAATGGCGGCCGTCTGGCTAGGCTTCTTTTTACAATGGACAGCTTCGACTTTGCTGCCGGGCTTTTTGTCATTAAGCCAGGTGGATGGCCTGGCACCCGCTCTTGGGGGACTGGCTGCTGTACTTGGCCATAACTGGCCGGTTTATTTTGGGTTCCGGGGCGGTAAGGGAGTAGCAACGGCCATTGGGGTCATCAGTGTACTTGTTTTTTTCCCGGCTATCTATGTCGGTATTATAGCCATTGCGGCCATTGCAATAACTGGCTACGTGTCGCTTGGGTCACTGTTGTTTGCTGTTTTGACTCCGGTTGCCGTCTTTTATACCCAGTCGACCAACGACCATCCAGAGACCTATTTGTATCTAACCGTTTTCCTCGGCCTTCTGTCGATATGGAAGCACCGCACAAATATCGTCCGCCTGCTGCGCGGCAATGAAAGTTCATTGTATAAAAAAAGCAGGGAAGGATAAAAGGAGTTAAAAACATGAAGAAACAGGCAGCTGTTATTGGGGCTGGGAGCTGGGGGACGGCCCTGGCTTCCGTCTTAGGCCAAAACCAGCACACAGTACGTCTTTGGTGCCGCAGGGAAGCACTGGCTGAAGAAATCAACACGGCACACAAAAACGAAGGTTATTTAAAAGGCATCGTACTGCCCGACAACATCGTGGCTACCACTGACATGAAGGAAGCGGCCGAAAAGGCCTCTTATATTGTGCTGGCGGTCCCGAGCGGCGCAGTCAGAAAAATCGCCCGCAAGTTAATGCCCTACCTTCACGAGGACACCATTGTCGTCCACGCAGCTAAAGGCATTGAACCGGAATCGTTTTTAAGAGTGTCACAGATTCTGAAAGAAGAGTGGGCGGATCTTTCTTTTCGAGGAATGGCAGTACTTTCAGGCCCCAGCCATGCGGAAGAAGTAGCAGAGCAGCAGCCGACCACTGTCGCGGTATCCGGCACCTCTGAACAAGTTCAGACCCTTGTACAGGAATTGTTTATGAACCAGGCTTTTCGAGTATACACAAATGATGATTTTCTTGGCGTTGAGCTTGGCGGGGCGTTGAAAAATATTATTGCTCTGGGCATTGGGCTTACTTCAGGTCTCGGGTACGGCGATAATGCAAAAGCTGCTTTAATGACGAGAGGACTGGCGGAAATCACCCGCCTCGGTACTCATTTGGGGGCTTCGCCGTTAACCTTTACCGGCCTTTCCGGCCTTGGGGATTTGATCGTTACTTGTACAAGTGAACATAGCCGGAACTGGCGTGCGGGGAATCAAATCGGGTCGGGTAAAAGCCTTGAAGATGTGCTTGAACAAATGGGTATGGTTGTCGAAGGCGTGCGCACCACTGAAGCTGTGTACCACTGGTCCCGGGAACTCGGAGTAGAGATGCCGATTACCGAAGGGCTGTACAAGGTACTGTTTGAACACGTGCCGCCGGAAAACATGGCGAAATCCCTGATGGAGCGTGGGAAGAAGAATGAAAAAGAGCACTCCATCATGCTGCTTGATAATAATTAATGCGCCATTCAGATCCAAAGGCACCTTTTTTGCTTTCTAAAAGGGCTTATGCTAAAATTTTTCAAGACAAATAGCAGCAGTTGAAGGCAGCAGAAGTTGATTGGAGGACTTACGGTGGCTAATTTCGATCACGAAAAAATAAAAGAAGGTGTCAAGCTGATTCTCGAAGGAGTAGGCGAAGATGCCGGTCGTGAAGGACTGCTTGATACTCCGGACAGAGTAGCGAGGTTGTATCAGGAAGTTTTTGCCGGGCTGCACGAATCAGCCGATGAGCATTTGAAAACTGTATTTGGGGAAGACCATGAGGAACTGGTTCTGGTAAAGGATATTCCATTTTTTTCGATGTGTGAACATCATTTAGTTCCTTTTTTTGGAAAAGCACACGTAGCTTATATCCCTAAAGGCGGAATGGTAACAGGTCTCAGTAAGCTGGCACGGACCGTAGAAACGATCGCCAAGCGTCCACAGCTTCAGGAGCGCATCACCTATACGATCGCCAACGAAATTGTATCCACGCTCGAACCGCACGGTGTGATGGTGGTGCTTGAAGCAGAACATATGTGCATGACGATGCGCGGCGTGAAAAAGCCGGGATCGATGACGGTGACATCTGCGGTGAGAGGAACATTTGAAAAAGATCAGGCAGCAAGAAGTGAAGTTCTGTCTCTTATCAAGCATTGAAAATAGCAGATAATTATCAGGCGCCTGCAGAGAGCGGGCGCTTTACCATGAACGCAAACCGAAATCAGGGAGGGTCTTAAATGCAGAACGGAGATGATTTTATCGTTATCCGTGCAGAAGAAGATGGTGTCAATGTCATGGGTTTGACCCGCGGCAAGGATACCCGTTTTCATCATCTGGAAAAATTGGACGGTGGAGAAGTACTCATCGCCCAGTTTACCGAGCATACGTCTGCGATTAAGGTACGCGGCAATGCGATTATACAGACGAGCTACGGGGAAATGAAGGCAGGAAGCAAGGAAGATTAAAGCATTCTCTCTTGGAAATAAAGAGGCTGTGCTATAATTGGAGAGCAGAGAATGCGAGAAATGAAATCAACAGCATTTAAGGGGTTGGGGGGAGCGGCATGAACGACTACTGGACACAATGTGCAGAGGAAATAAAAAAAGAGTTTCAGCGCCTGACCCAGCATTCGTATATTGAGCAGAAAATCGGGCTGCCGGAAGCGCACGAAGAAACGATCTATCTGCTGCTGGAAGCGCTAAGGGAAACCAAAGTTTCCCAGGAGCAGGCAGTGGAACAAATCGCTGCTGTGCTGCTCGTACAGTCAGCGTTTAAAGCTCATGAACAAATTCAGCTCCATAATGACGGAGACGACAAAAAGATAAGGCAGCTGACGATTCTAAATGGCGATTTAATGAGCAGTCTCTACTACCGCTTGCTAAGCACTGTCTTCCATCAGGAGATCCTTCTGATCTTTACATCAGCAATCCGAAGCATGAACGAGGCAAAAATGAAGCTGCATTTTGGGGAATGCCGGGATTTTGCCGATATGCTCCAAACATTGAGAACGGGCGAAGCAGGAATTGTGGAAGCAGTCACTCGTTTTTACGGACGAGAGCATCTGGCAGTAGCTTCTTCATCTATATTCGCCTTGAAAAGGCTTATGCATGAACGGGAGTGGTTTGACCGCAGTGAAGAATTTTCTGCCTGTGCCGTTCAGGTGCAGCACTGGGAATGTCAATCACAGAACGCCCAGCAAATACTAAAACAATTAATCGATCAAGAACACAGCTTTTTTCATCAGCATGTTAAACAAGACGATCAACTTTCAACTGCGCTGCAGTCGTTGATGGATGAATGGATAGCTGTAGGTATTGAGTAAAGAGGGGTTTCAATAATGGCTACCCAAAAAGAAAAAAAAGTATATCAAGTATTTCAGTCCATCTCAGGCAGCTACGATCACATGAACAGCGTGATCAGCTTCCGGCTGCATAAGCTCTGGCGGAAAAAAACGATGAAGCAGATGAACGTCCGACGCGGAACAACCGCGCTTGATTTATGCTGCGGGACAGCAGACTGGACTATTCAGCTGGGTAAAGCAGCAGGGCCAGGCGGCGGTGTCACCGGGATCGATTTCAGCGAAAAGATGCTCGAAGTCGGACGGGAAAAAATTCAACGGGAACAGCTTGCAAACATTGATTTGATACACGGAAATGTGAACAACCTGCCATTTGAGGATAACTCGTTTGATTACGTTACAATAGGCTTTGGTCTGCGTAATGTATCGGACTATCTGCGGGTGCTGAAGGAAATGCAGCGGGTGTTAAAGCCTGGCGGAACCGCAGTATGCCTGGAAACATCCTGGCCGGAAAACAATGTAGTAGAAAAATTCTATTCGTTTTACTTTCAATCGGTTATGCCGATAGTAGGTAAGGTATTAATTAATCGGTACGAGGAATACCGCTGGCTGCAGGAGTCGACCATGGCATTCCCATCAAAAGAAACGCTCGGGGTAATGTTCATGGAAGCAGGATTCAGCCAGGTACAGATGTCTCCTTTTTCTGCCCGAACGGTCTGTGCCCATATTGCACGGAAAAAATGATAAGATGATAATAATAAGGAAGTTGAACCAATGAGTAAACTTAAAACTATTTTAGAAATGATTAAATTTGAACATACCGTATTTGCCCTCCCATTTGCATTTTTGGGAGCGGCGCTCGGCGGCCTCATGATCAACGGAGCCTGGCCGTCCATTGCTGACTGGATCTGGATTACACTTGCAATGTTTGGCGCACGAAGCGCTGCAATGACATTGAATCGCCTGATCGATGCAGAAATAGATGCCCGCAATCCTAGAACGGAAACACGTGCCATCCCTGCTGGAGACGTTTCAAGAGGTCAAGCCATTTTGTTTGTGCTTGGTTCTTTTTTTATTTTATTTATCGCTGCCTTCCAGTTAAACATGCTGGCCGTTTATCTGCTGCCAATCCCTGTCTTTTTTATGACTCTGTATTCCTACACAAAACGTTTTACTTGGCTCTGCCACGTGTTTTTAGGGGTAACAATCGGAATCGCTCCGCTCGGAGGATGGGTCGGAGCAACAGGCACACTGCAGCCGGAGGCTTTTTTGCTGTTTGCGGCAGTAGCGATGTGGATTGGTGGATTTGATATTATTTATGCTACGCAGGATGCGGAATACGATAAGCGCGTCGGCCTAAAGTCTATTCCGGCCCGCTTCGGGATTACGAAAGCACTTTATATCTCCCGGGGTTTTCATCTTGTCAGCCTTATTTCACTTTTGATTTTGTATCTGCTTTCCCCGCTCAGTTGGTTCTACCTTCTCGGTCTAGCCGCCGCCGCAGCGGTCATGATTTACGAACATTCCCTGGTGAAGCCTTACGATCTGTCAAAGGTTGGTGTAGCTTTTTTTCCTATGAATGGAATCATTAGTATCGTGATATTGGTATTTACCCTCGGGGATATTTTAATGTAAAAGCTTGCTTAGCGTATTTGAAGATGTATACGATTTGGAGAGATGGTTATGTCCATAACAATGGGAGAAATCGCTTATACGAATGCAAAACCGTTTTTTTATTATCTTGACCGGCAAAAGCTGCTTCAGGAAGGAGTCCAATTCGAACAGGACGTTCCGGCATCGCTGAACCGGAAGCTCGAAGAACAGAAACTGAGCGGAAGCGCCGTTTCTTCGTTTGCTTTTGGCTCGAGCATACGTGCTCTTTCGCTTCTGCCTTCTGTTTGTGTAGCTTCTGTGGGGAAGGTAAGGTCCATTCTGTTCTACTCCAGGTACCCGGTTGACGAGCTTTCGGGAAGACGGATTGCTTTGACCTCGACAAGCGCCACCAGCGTTCATCTGCTGAAAATCATTCTGCAGGAATTCTACCAGGTGACAGAGGCAGATTACCAGACACAGACCCCGGACCCAGTGAAAATGAAAGAACAGAACGACGCTTACCTTTTAATTGGCGACGACGCCATTAAAGCTTCATGGGAAGAGAGTGATTGGTTCCAGTACGACCTCGGCGAATTGTGGTATGCTCATACCGGGCTTCCAATGGTTTATGCCGTATTTGCTGTCCAAAATGATTCGTTTCAGCAGAATGAGAGTACGTGGACAGTGCTTTACCAGAATTTTTTACAGAGCCGCCAGAAAGCTGAACGAGATAATTTTACCGGCATGGCCGCTGAGTACAGCCAGCAGCTTGGAGGGAGCAGTGCTTACTGGCAGGAGTACTTCCGGGGCCTTCATTTCACGCTTGGGACCAAAGAACAGGAAGGCCTGCTTTATTATTACCATCTCGCTTATAAGTATGGGTATTTAAATGAAGCAGTTGAAAGTTTAGATATTTTGCAGCCGGGAGACGAGGTGCATTATTTATTTTGAAGGTGAATAAGATGAAGCTGATGGATCTGTACAGAGACTTGAAACCGGATATAAAAGTGATTGAAAAGACGCTCGAGGAAGCGGTGGATTCGAAGCATGCCGTCTTAACAGAAGCGTCGAATCATTTATTGAAAGCTGGGGGCAAGCGCATCCGGCCGGTTTTAGTGTTGTTAAGCGCGAAATTTGGAAATTATGATATCGGGCACATCAAGCACGCTGCTGCCTCGCTCGAACTGATACACATGGCTTCTCTTGTTCATGATGACGTGATAGATGATGCCGAACTGCGTCGGGGTGAACCTACAGTGAAAGCCGCGTGGGACAATAAAGTAGCAATGTATACTGGCGATTACATCTTTGGTAGTGCGGTCGAACGGGCTGCTTATTACCGGGACCCAGTTATTAACCGGATTATCTCGAAAACGCTGATCGAAATATGCGTAGGAGAGATCGAACAGATTCGCGATCAGTATAACTGGGATCAGCCGCTGCGTACTTATCTGCGAAGAATCCGGAGAAAAACAGCGGTATTGATTGCTGCCGGATGTGAACTTGGAGCTGCTAGTGCCGGAGCGTCGAAGCAAACACAGCGCCAGCTTTACCGCTACGGTTATCACCTTGGCATGTCCTACCAGATTATCGATGACATTCTTGACTTCACCGGCAGTGAAAAAGAGCTCGGAAAGCCGGCCGGCGGTGACCTGAGGCAGGGAAATGTAACGCTCCCTGCGCTGTTTGCCATGTATCACAATCCCCATCTACAGGAAGAAATTAGTGCGGCCATTCTGGAAGAGAGGGTAGACGAAGAGCAGGTCTCCCGAATTCTTTCAAAAATTAACAATTCCGGGGGAATAGAATACGCGAAAGCGATGAGCGAACGGTATCTTGAGAAAGCATATGAAGCCATTGCTACTTTGCCGGAAATAGAGGCAAAGGACTCTTTAAAGGATATAGCTGCATATATTGGCGGCAGAAAATATTAATTTCCCGTCCAGCCTGTAATTGCTAACGCTTTCAACTTTTGCTATACTATTTCTGGTAAATAGTTATGGATGGGGGAAGTATTATGACCAGTGAACGAACGTTTGTGATGGTAAAGCCGGACGGGGTCCAGCGCGGCTTAGTCGGCAGAATTGTTCAACGCTTTGAAGAAAAAGGATTGAAAATGGCTGCCGGTAAATTCATGCGTATTTCAACTGAATTAGCTCAAACGCATTACGAAGAACATAAGGAAAAGCCTTTTTTTGATGATTTGGTCAGTTTTATTACATCAGGGCCAGTATTTGCCGTAGTGCTTGAAGGCCAGGACGCCATACATATTTCCCGGGCACTGATCGGGAAAACAGATCCAAAAGAAGCACTGGCAGGAACAATCCGCGGCGATTATGGCCATATAAAAGAAAAAAACGTAGTCCATGGTTCGGATTCTCTCGAAAGTGCGGACCGGGAAATTGGTTTGTTCTTCAAAGCAGAAGAAGTGCTCGAGTACGAGCGTGCCATTGATGCCTGGCTGTAAAATAAGATTAAGCTGACATGCTTTTGGGAATACACCCTTATAGACAATCCAAGATAAGGGTGATAACTAATGATGTATTTACTGGCAATACTTTTGCCGCCGGTGGCTGTATTAATCGTTGGCCGGCCATTTCAGGCGTTTATTAATTTTCTGCTGCTCCTGATTTTCTGGGTGCCGGCGTCCATTCATGCCTGCTTTGTTGTTGCAGATGCCAAAGCAGAAAAACGAGCGAAAAGGTACTAACTTAAAACGTGTCCCCATCAGGGGGCTCGTTTTTTTATAATCTATCAAAACGCCTCCTGTATTATTTCAATTGAATATTTTTATGCCGCCAGTCGATATAATTAAAAAGGTTTTCGCACGGGCTCTGATGAAAAAAGAACGCCGTGCTATAATATTGATACTCAGTAAAGTGGGGATACTATGACAGGCAGGCAGAACACAGTAGTGGAAGATCAAATAAACGATGATTATGGTGTGTTTGTGCAAAAAATGAAAGGCCTCACCGGTCTGGATCTGCATTTATACAAAGAGGCGCAGATGAAGCGGCGCCTGTTTTCCTTTCTGCAGAAAAAAGGGTTTTACTCGTTTACAGATTTATATAACCGGGGGATTCAAAATGACAAAGTACTTTTAGAAGAAATGCTGGACCGGATGACCATTAATGTTTCCGAATTTTTTCGTAATCCCTCCCGGTGGGAGGTGCTGCAGACGTCGATTCTTCCAGAAATAGTTAAAAAGCAAAGCAACCCGCACATTTGGTCTGCAGCCTGTTCCACGGGGGAAGAACCATATTCTCTTTGGATGATGATGAAAGAACAATTTTCGGGAGTACCTTTTTCTATTACTGCCACTGACATTGACCGCCGGATTCTTGAGCAGGCGCAGTTGGGCATCTATTCAAGCCGGGCTGTGGAAAATGTGCCGCCGGCATATCTGCAAAAATATTTCCAGGCAGGTCCGCCTGCCTACCAATTTGATACAAAAGCTGCGGCCAAAGATATTCGTTTTAAAAAGCAGAATCTTCTTGCAGACAAACCAGTAAGGGATGTAGATGTTATCATTTGCAGAAATGTGATGATTTATTTTACTGAAGAAGCAAAGGAGTATATTTATCACCAGTTTTATCAAACATTGCGGCCGGGCGGGGTGTTGTTTGTCGGAAGCACGGAGCAGATGTTTCATCCGGAAAAGTATAAATTTGAGCCGGCCGGGACTTTTTTTTACCGTAAAATATAAGCTTTTCAGGAAGATGGCAGAAGGCAGTTTCGCTAAATAGAGGAGTATGTTATCATTTACTGCATAAAAGCACTAAAGAGATACGCATGGAGTAAAGGGGAGAGAAGGCACACATGAGATTTTTAACCGCAGGGGAATCACACGGACCACAACAGACAACGATCGTTGAGGGAGTTCCGGCACAGATGGAGCTTCTTGAAGAGGACATCAACCAGGAGCTGGCTAGGCGCCAGGGCGGTTACGGCCGCGGCCGCAGGATGCAGATTGAAAAAGATAAAGTGAAGTTTTTAAGCGGGGTCCGGCACGGAAAAACGACCGGAGCACCGATCACAATGGTCGTAGAAAACGACGATTTTAAACACTGGGAAAAAATTATGGGCACGGAGCCTTTATCTGAAGAGGAAGCGGAAAAAGTGAAAAGGAAAATTACCCGCCCGCGTCCTGGTCATGCGGATTTGAACGGGGCTATTAAATACGGCCACCGCGACATGAGAAATGTCCTCGAGCGGTCTTCGGCAAGAGAAACGACCGCCCGGGTAATGGCGGGGGCACTCGCGAAAAAAATTCTTAAGACCTTTGGAATAGAGGTTGGCGGACAGGTACTTACGATTGGCGGTATTCATTCAGCGCAGACGTCTTATTCCTCCATCCGGGAACTGCAGGAAAAAACAGAAGCTTCCCCGGTTCGCTGCCTGGATCCGGAAGCAGAGAAGCAAATGATGGAAGCGATCGACAAGGCGAAAGCGGATGGCGATTCCATTGGCGGCGTTGTACAGACTGTGGTGGAAGGCCTGCCGGTGGGGCTGGGAAGCCATGTGCAGTACGATCATAAGCTTGACGGTAAAATCGTTGGGGCCGTTGCAAGCATTAACGCTTTTAAAGGGGCGGAAGTCGGTATTGGCTTTGAAGCAGCGAACCGGCCGGGGAGCCAGGTTCATGATGAAATTGTCTGGGACAAAGAGCACGGCTACTATCGCAGCACCAATAACCTTGGTGGTTTTGAGGGCGGTATGACAAACGGTATGCCAGTAGTCATTCAGGGCGTGATGAAGCCGATTCCAACTCTCTACAAGCCGCTGCAAAGCGTAGACATTGATTCTAAAGAGCCGTTTAAAGCGAGCATTGAGCGTTCGGACAGCTGTGCGGTGCCTGCTGCCTCAGTTGTGATGGAAAACGTTGTAGCATTCGAAGTGGCTGTATCCTTTTTGGATATGTTCGGCACAGATAATGTTGACCGCATCCGCCGGAATTTTGAAGAGTACGTACAGGAAGCGAAGGAATTTTAAGCGATGGAAACCGTACAGATACAAGCGGAGAAAAGAAGCTATCCGGTAATAATCGGGGAAGGGCTCCGCTATCAGCTTGGAGACGTTTTACAGGAAACGGCGGCCGGCAAAAGCCGCTTTCTGCTCGTCGTGGACGAGGCGGTAGAAGCTCTGTACCGGAGAGAAACAGAAAGCCAGCTCGCCCGGCTGCTTCCCGTAAGCACCTATGTGATGCCTTCAGGAGAAGGATCCAAATCGGTAATGGAGCTTGCCCGGCTTTGGGAGTTCGCAGCGGAAAAGGAGATGGACAGAAAATCAGTCTTTGTAGCACTCGGTGGCGGAGTGGCAGGAGACTTGACCGGGTTTGCAGCGGCTGGGTACATGCGGGGTGTGGACTATATTCAACTGCCGACCACTCTTCTTGCTCAGGACAGCAGTGTGGGGGGGAAGACCGGTATTAACCTGAATGCCGGCAAAAATCTCGCTGGCGCTTTTCACCCGCCACTTGCCGTAATATACGATATACAGACGCTTCATACCCTGCCAGACGCCGAGTGGCGCTCTGGATTCGCAGAAATGATCAAGCATGCCTATCTTGACGGAGAGAGCTTTTTACAGGATTTAAAAGCCCGCGTCCAGAGTGTGGAAGATATGAAGTCACCTGAAGTCGCTTCATGGATCAGACGGTCAATTGAAGTCAAAGCCCGTATTGTCGAAGAAGACGAACGCGAGCAGGGAGTGCGGGCGTTTTTAAACCTGGGGCACACCCTGGGCCATGCCTTGGAAAAAGAGTTGGGGTACGGCCGGATTACTCATGGGGAAGGTGTGGCGGCCGGCCTTTGGTTTGCGCTCGCCTTAAGTAACGATGAGGGCGTGGGCCACTGGGACCTGGGCAAAGAAAAAAAATGGCTCGAATCGCTCGGCTATCCAATGGACGCCCCCGGTGAGCTTTCAGCGGCCACGCTGGTGGAATCAATGAAAAGAGATAAAAAGACTTCCCACGGGAATATCCATTACGTGCTGCTTGAGGAACCAGGGAAGCCACGGAAAGCAAAAGTGGAAGAAGATACGATCAGGCAGCTGCTAGATCGCTACTACAAATAGGCAGGTGACCATAGTGATACGAGGTGTAAGGGGAGCAACAACGGTAAAAGAAAATCGTGCAGAAGAGATCTGGGAGGAAACCGAACGGGTGCTCCGGGAGATGATTGCGGAAAATCATATTACTGCAGATCAGGTGTCACATATTTGGTTTACGGTCACTTCCGACCTCAACGCTGCTTTTCCAGCAAAAGCGGCAAGGGAAATCCCGGGCTGGGAATTTGTGCCCGTAATGTGTGCCCAGGAGATACCAGTGCCCGGCAGTCTGGAGAAGTGCATCCGCGTGATGATGACTGCGGACGTGAAAGTGCCTGCAAAAGATGTGCAGCATGTCTTTTTAAACGAGGCAGTAGCGCTTCGTCCGGATCTGGGTTTGACAAAGCAGAACGATTCCTAGTAGGATAAGGATAAGTTTAGAGAATCGACAGTTAAGGTATAGACGAGCGCTGCCGCCGGAGGCAGCCTAGAGAGTTAGAAGAGCAGAGACAGAATAGCAGAGAATAGAAGATACCTAACGATACATTTAACAAAACAATCCTGCGTAGCATATGCAGGGTTCTCTTCTATTATGCCTCTCTGCCTGCAGAGAGGTTTTTCTTGTGTTCTGGCATGCTTTTCCACTAAAGGAGGAAAAACCGTGACCAAAACAACGAAGCAAGTATTTACTGATGCATGTGCATCCCACCGGACGATTCCCTATATGGAGCATTACTTTTCCGATACTCTCACCCCGATTGATGTGTTCCGTCACTTTCAGGAGGATGCGGTGTATCTGCTTGAAAGTAAAGACGAAGCATCCCCGTGGTCCAGGTACTCATTTGTCGGGCTTCATCCCTCCTACCGGATTGTAGAACAGGGAGGGGAGTTTCGTCTCGAGAAGATAGACGGGACCCTTGTACTTACAGCAGCTGATCTGGAATCGTGCATGCAGCAGGCAACAGATTATATTGACCCTGCGCTCCCGGAGGTGGATCTTCCCTTTAAAGGAGGAGCTGTTGGAGCGCTGTCGTACGATGCAGTAGAACTGTTTGAACCAAAGCTTGCTCCAGAGACGTCTCCGGAATCGCGCATTCATTTCGTGTACTGCCAGACGATTATGGCACTCGACCAGACAAACAAAGAGCTGACGATCATTTATTACGATGAACATACAGAGACAGCGCCTGACGGCCGGTTTGAAGAAGCAAAAAATACGGTCGGGAAGCTTCAAAAAAGCCTTCAGAATGGAAATTCAGGCTCTGCAATGTATCCTCCGCTTGAAAAAAATACAGCAGTGGACTTCAGCCGGGTCCAATCTAATTATTCGAAGGAAAGCTTTATGAATGCGGTGGAGAAAATCAAAGAGTATATTGTAGCCGGAGACGTATTTCAAACGGTGCTGTCCCAGCGATTCGAGATTCCGACGACCGTAAGCGGCTTTGACCTTTACCGGGTACTGCGGATGATTAACCCGTCACCGTATTTGTTTTACCTGCGCCTTGGGGAAACAGAAGTTGTGGGAAGCTCTCCGGAGCGGCTTGTCCAGGTGCTGGACGGTCATGTGGAAATTCATCCAATTGCTGGCACCCGGAAGCGGGGCAAAACGAATGAGGAGGATAAAACGTTTGAACAAGAGCTCCTTGCCGATGAAAAAGAGCGGGCTGAACACTTTATGCTCGTTGATTTGGCACGAAACGATGTGGGCAGGATTGCCTCCTACGGGACGGTGGAAACACCGGTATTGCTTGAAACGGTCCGTTTTTCGCACGTGATGCACATCATTTCCAAGGTGACAGGGCGCCTTTCTCCATTTGTCTCTCCGGTAGCTGCCCTTCAGTCTGCTTTTCCGGCCGGAACTGTTTCGGGTGCACCGAAAATCCGGGCGATGGAAATTTTGAAAGAACTCGAGCCCACAAGGCGAGGAATGTACGCCGGAGCCGTGTGCTATATGGGTTTTGACGGAAACATTGACTCCTGTATTGCAATCCGTACGATGCTTGTGGAAAATCAGGTGGCGAAGGTGCAGGCGGGGGCCGGCATCGTTGCTGATTCGGACCCGGAGTCAGAATATGAAGAAACACAAAACAAAGCGGCAGCTCTTCTCCGTGCTGTGGCTGCAGCTGAAGCAATGTTTGCCGATGAGAAGGGAGAGAATATTCATGCTCAAAGCACTGTTGAATAAATGCATTGAGGGGCATACACTAAAAGAACAGGAAGCAGAACAGGCTATGGACTTTATTATGCAGGGTGAGGCTACACCAAGCCAGATTGCCGGCCTTATTACCATCATGAGGTTTCGGGGCGAAACGGTGGAAGAGTTAACTGGTTTTGTCCGCAGTATGCGCCGGCATGCCCTTTCATTAGAGCATGAAGAACCTTCTCTTCTCGATACGTGCGGCACCGGCGGCGACGTAAGTTCCACGTACAACATTTCCACTGCTTCTGCGATCGCGTTGAGTGGAGCAGGGATCAAGGTGGCCAAGCACGGCAACCGCTCGGTTTCATCCAAAAGCGGCAGCGCCGATGTGCTTGAAACGATGCAAGTGCCCGTACAGTCAGGGCCGGAGGAAGCAGTGAAAGCTCTGCAGGAAAAAGGCCTGGCCTTTCTGTTTGCCCCTCTGTACCATGTAGCCATGAAGCATGCGGTCACTCCCAGAAAAGAACTGGGCTTTCGTACGATTTTTAATGTGCTCGGACCGTTAACGAATCCGGCAAATGCCGATATCCAGGTAGTCGGTGTGTTCGACCGGGAATACGGGGAAAAAATGGCTTACGTGCTAAGAAACCTGGGTGCGAGCCGTGCGCTATTTGTTACTGGCAGAGACGGCCTCGATGAAATGACGATTTCAGACAGTACGTATATCACGGAGCTTCGTGATGGTGAAATTACGAAATATGAAATTACACCTGAGGAAGCAGGCCTTACAAGGGCTCCTATCGAGGAGGTACAGGTGGAAACGGCAGAGGAAAGCGCATCTCTAATTGAAAATATTTTTAATGGCTCAAAAACCGGGGCAGCAAAAGATATTTTACTTTTAAACATGGGCGCTGCATTTTACGCTGTCGGCCGGGCAGAAACAATTGCAGATGGCGTACAGCTTGCAGAAGAGACCATCGGCGGCGGCCAGGCCGAGCAACAGCTGCAGCGTCTGCGGGGAAATGAGGTTAAATCAACGTATGCTTGAAAAAATACTGCAAACCAAACAGGAAGAGCTCTCCCGTATTGTGATCGGCGAGCGGCCGGACGTGCCGTTTCGTTCGTTGAAAAACGCATTGCAGCAGGATCCGCTGAATGTACAAATTATCGCGGAAGTAAAAAAAGCTTCTCCATCCAAAGGACTGATACGAAACGATTTTGATCCGGAAACGATCGCTTTAGACTACGAACAGGGAGGGGCTGCCGCCCTGTCAGTATTGACCGATGAAACGTATTTTCAGGGAAGCGGCAGTTATTTGACAGCGGTTAAAACCCTTTCCTCGCTGCCTGTGCTGCGCAAGGATTTTATTATCGATTCCAGACAGGTGGAGGAAAGTGCAGCAATGGGGGCAGACGCCATTTTACTGATTGCAGAAGCACTTGCCCCGGAGAAACTCCATGAATTGTATCAACAGGCTTACAAGCTGGGTATGGAAGTACTTGTAGAAGCTCATTCCCCGGAAATGCTTCATGAACTGCTTCATCAGTTTACCCCGGAAATTATCGGTATTAATAATCGTGACCTTCACACGTTCCATACAGAGCTCGGGCAGACAGGGAAAGCAGCTTCATTTATACCGGAAGACAGTGTGCTCGTCAGCGAAAGCGGCATCCGTACAAAGGAAGATCTTGATTATGTGCAGCTGCTCGGAGCAGAGGCGGCTCTTGTCGGTGAATCACTGATGAGGCAGCCGGATGTGCGGGAGGCGCTACTAAAATTACGGGGAGTGAATATTCATGCTTCCACAGACACCGATGTTTAAAATGTGCGGCCTGCATTCCGAAAACGATGTACGGCTTGCGGCTTCTTCCTCCGCGTCGTTTGCAGGGTTTGTTTTCGCCCCGGGGAAAAGAAACGTAGAGCCTGCCAACGTGCGAAAATGGCTGCAGGCTCACCCGCTGTGCAGTAAAAAAATAGCTGCCCTGTTTGTGAATGCCCCGGTCCGGAAAGTGATTGCTGTCGTTGAAGAAATTCAGGCGGACGTAATCCAGCTCCACGGCGAAGAACCACCGGAGGAAGCAGCTGTTATTCGCCACCGTACTGGGAAGGATGTGTGGAAAGCCCTTCCGCACGGAGAATATACGCATCAACAGATTGATGCCTATGCGGATTATGTTGATGGCTTCATCATCGACGCCAAAGTCAATGGCCGGTTTGGAGGGTCAGGCGAATCCTTCGCCTGGGAGCACGTACCCGGTTATATAAAAGCTGGAAAAGCCCACCGGCTTCCGCTATTTATCGCAGGAGGCGTTCGCCCGGAAAATGTTGAAGACCTGCTCGCGTATCATCCGGCAGGTATTGATATTTCCAGTGGCCTGGAAAAAGACGGAATAAAAGATGCCGGCTTATTAGAACAATTAGAGAAGAGGTTGAATAGCTATGCAGCAGATATATCCCGATGAACGTGGACGGTACGGGGATTATGGCGGAAAATACGTGCCGGAAACGCTCATGTATGCACTGGAGGAGCTTGAAGAAGCATTTAACGCTGCCTGGGGGGATGCGTCCTTTCATGAAGAATATCAGGATATTCTGCGTGAATATGCCGGCCGTGAAACCCCGCTGACGTTTGCTGGGCATTTGACGGAGCACCTGGGCGGAGCGCAGATTTATTTAAAACGGGAGGACCTGCTCCATACCGGCGCCCATAAGTTAAATAATGCCATCGGCCAGGTGCTTTTGGCCAGACGGATGGGGAAATCAAAAATTGTTGCAGAAACCGGAGCGGGCCAGCACGGAGTAGCAACAGCTACGGTTTGTGCGAAGTTCGGGCTGGAGTGCAAAGTGTTTATGGGTGAAGAGGATATGGAACGGCAGGCATTGAATGTTTTCCGCATGGAGCTGCTCGGAGCGGAAGTGCTGCCTGCCTCGTCCGGAAACAAAACTTTAAAGGATGCTACCAACGAAGCGATCCGCTACTGGGTGACGAACGTTGAAGATACGTTTTATTTAATTGGATCCGTTGTCGGGCCGCACCCTTATCCAATGATTGTCCGGAACTACCAGCGGATTATTGGAGACGAAACAAAACAGCAGATGCAGACGTGTTGCGGGGCTCTTCCAGATGCGATTGCAGCATGCGTGGGGGGCGGAAGCAATGCGATCGGCATGTTTTATCCGTTTCTCGAAGACAATGTAAAGCTTTACGGGGCAGAGGCAGCCGGCATGGGCGTTCATACCGCCCAGCACGCAGCAACGATTTCAAAAGGCACCCGCGGGGTGATTCACGGATCGCTGACGTATTTAATCCAGGACGAAAACGGGCAGATTATTGAGCCGTATTCTATTTCCGCGGGGCTGGACTACCCGGGCATTGGGCCGGAGCACGCCCATCTGGCCGAAAGCGGACGCGTAGAATACACGGGTGTGACAGACGAAGAATCGCTGGAAGCACTTTCGCTGTTAACGAAAAAAGAAGGTATTCTACCGGCAATTGAATCCTCCCACGCGCTCTACCTGGCGTTTGAAAAAGCCAAACAGATGGACAGAAATGAACGAATCGTTATCTGCCTCTCGGGCCGCGGGGACAAAGATGTCGAAACGATCCGCCGCCGCATGGAAGGAGAGAGCAGTGATGAATAAAGCAACAAATGTGCTGACGGTGGAAGAAGCAGCAACTCGGGCATCGTACCCTTTGTTCGTGCCATTTATTATGGCAGGGGATCCGGATGAGGAGGCGACCATTTCGATTGCTCTTTCGCTTCAGGAGGCGGGGGCTCATATTTTAGAGCTTGGCATTCCGTATTCTGATCCGCTGGCTGATGGGCCGCTGCTTCAGCGCTCAGCCCAGCGTGCGCTCAAAGGAGGCATGAGCCTGAAAGGGGCTCTGCGCCTAATCCGGACGATGAGAGAACACGGGCTGACCATTCCGGTCGTCGTGTTTTCCTACGTCAATCCGGTACTCCGCATGGGAGAAGAAACGTTTGTCAAAGAAGCGGCATCTGCGGGAGCAAACGGGGTGCTGATTCCGGACCTTCCCATGGAAGAAAGCAGTTTGATTAGTACCTTTGCTAAAGAGAAAGGATTGTCGGTCATTTCACTCGTGGCACCAACGTCTGCCCACCGTATTGAAAAAATTGCCTCCCAGGCCCGGGGTTTTCTGTACTGCGTCTCAAGTCTCGGCGTAACCGGCACCAGAGATGCCTTCCCGGATGAAGCCTATGCATTTATCCGCAAAGTAAAAGAAACAAGTACGGTGCCGGTCGCCGTCGGTTTTGGTATATCCAACCGCCGGCAGGTGGAGCTGCTTGATAGTGTGAGCGACGGTATTGTTGTTGGCAGTGCGATTATGAAAATTGTTGAAGAGCAGCAGGAAGCCTTGACTTCGAGTAATAAAGCAGATCGAAACCAGGCACTGAACGAAATTAAAACCTTTGTCTCCACGTTAATTTCGTCGTAAGATAGTAATCAGCATACAAAGACGAGGTGACAATGTTGTATATTAAAAAACAGATTAAAGGCATGACGCCTTACCAGCCGGGAAAACCGATTGAAGAAGTAAAACGGGAGCTTGGCCTGGCCACTGTTCATAAAATGGCTTCCAATGAAAATCCATATGGTGCTCCGCAGGAGGCCAAACAGGCGATTCAAGCAGCTGCAGCCGATCCGGAAATTTACCCGGATGGCTATGCGGCCGAACTGCGTCAGGCCGTCGCTGAAGAGCTGAATGTCGGGGAAAAACAGCTGCTGTTTGGCGCCGGCTCTGATGAAGTGATTTTGATGCTTTGCCGGGCAATGCTTGGACCGGATACAAATACAGTCATGGCAGTTCCTTCATTTTCGCAGTATAAACATAACGCGGTTATTGAAGGAGCAGAAATCCGGGAAATTCCGGCGGTGCACGGAGAGCATCAGCTCGAAGCAATGCTTGAAGCAATCGATGAGAACACACGCATCATCTGGGTGTGTAACCCGAATAACCCTTCGGGAGCTTACATCAATGAGGAAGCGTTTGTAGACTTTCTTGACCGGGTGCCGGAAAATGTCCTGGTGGTGTCGGACGAGGCGTATATCGAATACGTTACTGCAAAGGATTATCCGGACACGCTGAAGCTGCTGAAGGAATACCCGAACCTCCTGCTTTTACGTACATTCTCAAAAGCATACGGCCTGGCATCGCTTCGGGTCGGGTACGGAATCGGCCATGAAGAGCTGATTCAATCTCTGGACCCGGTGCGGCCGCCGTTTAACGTAACAGCTGTTGCCCAAAGGGCAGCAACAGCTGCGTTGAAGGACCGCAGCTTTATTGAAAATTGCCGGGAGCAAAACAAAAAAGAACTCGAAAAAATGACGGCGTTTTGTGAAGGGCAGGGGCTGGACTATGTCCCTTCGCAGACTAATTTTCTGTTGATTCATACCGGAGTGGCAGGCAGCATCGTTTTTAATGAGATGCTGAAAAAGGGGATTATCATCCGCTCAGGAGAAGCTCTTGGCTATCCGGAATCGATCCGTGTAACGATAGGAACTGAAGAGCAGAACGAAGCCTTCCGAAAGACATTGAGTGAAGTGCTTGAACACCAGCAGGCCAAGCTTTAGCGGGCAGTGCCTGGAACCCGGCTCCGCGTGGGCCGGGTGTTTTTATGTATGGAACAAAGAGAGGCCTGGAGGGAAACAGATGCAGAAAAAAGCAGCAGTTATCGGGCTGGGACTGATCGGAGGATCGATTGCCCTTGCCATCAAACAGGAGCACCCTGGCGTGTATATTACAGGAACAGACGTGGACGAAGCGCAGACCAAGCTTGCGGTCTCTTTGAATGTTATTGACGAAGCTGCCCCGGGCCTGCAGGAAGCCGTAAAGGAAGCAGATCTGATTGTGCTTGCCACCCCGGTGGCAACGACCGAGAACTTGCTGGTACAGCTGGCTGGCATGTCTCTGAAATCCGGAGCCATCGTCACCGACGTCGGCAGTACAAAGACATCAATCTGTGAACAGGCAGAAGTTTTATCGGGAAAGCAAGTACATTTTATCGGAGGCCACCCGATGGCCGGCTCACATAAAAGCGGCGTTCATGCCGCCCGTGTCCGCCTGTTCGAAAATGCCTACTACGTACTGGTGCCAAACGGCCCGGGCTCTTCCGAAAAGGTTGGAGAGATTAAAGAGTGGCTTCAGGGCACGCAGGCAAAGTTTATTGAGTTGTCCTACGAGCAGCACGATATGCTGACAGGAGTAATCAGTCATTTTCCGCATATTGTAGCATCGGCACTCGTACATCAGGTGAAGGGGATGGAGGACGAACAAGCCTGGGTAACGAAGCTCGCCGCCGGCGGGTTTCGGGATATTACAAGAATCGCTTCAGCCAGTCCCGAAATGTGGACGGATATTCTGCTGAAAAACAATGACGTCATGCGGCAGCTGATGGAAGACTGGAAACAGCAGATGAGTGCCATTGAACAAATGCTTGTCCTGCAGGACAAGCAACAAATATATCAATTTTTTGAGCATGCCAAGTCGTACCGGGATGGCCTGCCGGCTAAAAAACAGGGAGCCATACCGGCTATTTATGACCTGTTTGTCGACGTGCCGGACCACCCCGGGGTGATTTCAGATGTAACCGGGATTCTTGGACGAAGCGGTATCAGTATTATTAATATACGAATTCTTGAAACGAGAGAGGACATCATGGGAGTGCTGCAGCTGACGTTCCGTACTGAAAACGACCGGCGGGCTGGAATGCAGCAGCTTGAAAAGCATGATTATGAATCTTATATTGGGTAACGCAAAAAAGAATGAAAAAATAGGAGAGAATCATTGACAACGCTTACAATTACGTTATACTAATATTAGCGTATGGTTTCTCTCCACTCCTATCCATACTCTTTATCTTAAAACTAGCCGGAATGGCGGCACACCTGATGAGTAGACATCGGGTGTTTTTTTTTGTTTTTGCAAGCGTTATCAAGGAGGCGGGATTAAAGGTTTTCTGTTCGTCACAGCAGGCAATGTTTGCTATAATTACACAGTGCTAAACGAGATTTATCTGGGAGAAAGGTTGTTGACGGCGTGAATTTAGAAACGATCCTCGAAACGATAAAAAATGGTGATACGGAAAAAGGCCTGGAAGAGCTCGAGAAATATACCAAATCTGCGAACGATCAGGAAAAATACGATATTGTGGAAGTGTACCAGGAGCTGGGCCGCTCGGATAAGGCTCAGCCACTTATTGAAGAGCTGCTCGGGAACTACCCGGACGAGGGGGCTCTGCTCACTACGGCGGCCGAGAATGCCATTGACCTCGACGATGAAGATGAGGCAATTGAGTGGCTGCTCGAAGTGAAAGAATCAGACGAAGAATATTTACGGGCTCAGCTTCTGCTGGCCGATCTGTATCAGATGCAGGGGCTTGATGAAGTAGCGGAACAGAAACTTCTGGACGCCTTAAAGCAGAGCCCTGAAGAGCCGGTACTGCTTGCCGCTGTCGGCGATTATTATTTATCGCGTGGGGATTATGCCAAAAGTATTCCTTACTTGAAGCAGGCCGAGGGCGCCGGGTTTAAATTTCCGGACGGCAGTCTGAACCTACGTCTCGCTGAAGCATACAGCGTAACCGGTTCATTTGAGGATGCGCTGAATTACTACGAAGCCGGACTGAAAGAACACACCGAGCTTCATGCGCTGTTCGGCTATGGGTATACGGCTCTACAGGTGAGTGATTATCAGCTGGCCGCGGAGAAATTTGAAGAACTCCGGAATATGGATAAAGACTTTGTGGCGTTATATCCGTACCTGGTGCGAAGCTACGAAGGGCTCGAAGATCATGAAAAGGCCCTTGAAGCAGCACAGGCTGGCATAAAGGAAGATGAACACAATGAGAATCTGTATGCGGAAGCCGGAAAGCTTTACATGGCACTTGGCAATGAAGGAGAAGGAGAGAAACACCTGAAAGAGGCTTTGGCTTTAAATCCGGGACATCTGGAAGCGGCGAATGCGCTCCTCAGCATGTGGATGGAGCAGGAAGAACCAGAGGCAATGATTGATCTGATTGATCATTTGTACGAAATGGGCGAGCCGGACGTGCGTTTTCAGTGGTACTATGCCCGTGCCAAAAACCTTCAGGACGAGCCCGTCGAGGCAAAGGAAAAGTATGAAGAGGTTTACAGCGTATACCAGGAAAACGAAGTATTTCTCGAAGAATACGGACGTCTGCTGCTCGAGCTTGGCTACCGTGAAAACGCGTTGAAGCATCTGGAACAGGCTTCAGTTATGCAGCCGGACAACACAGAGCTGCAGCTTCTGCTTGAAGACCTTCGTATGAGCGAATAAAGACACGAACCTGGTGTCTTTTCCTACATATACAATGAGGCGGATGATACAGTGAAACAGCTACTTGGATGGTTTGGGACGCCCTATGTGTTAATCCCGCTTTTTATTATTAACGCGCTCGGCACTATTTACGGCTACGTCTGGTACGGAGGGCAGCTGCAGCAGACTCCGGCTGTGTTTCTGCCTTTCGTCCCGGACAGCCCGAAGGCGAGCCTGGTTTTTACGGTCGTTCTCGGTCTGTACATTATTGGCAGGAGAAGCGGACTGGCGGAAGCATTCGCTTTTATAACACTTGTGAAATACGGGCTTTGGGCGGTAGGAATGAATGTGTTTTCCGGCATTGCCGGAGAGGCGCTCAGCTGGCAGCACTACATGCTTATTGCCTCTCATGCGGGCATGGCACTGCAGGCGCTGCTGTATCTTCCATATTACCGGGTGAAGCTCTGGCATATCGGGGCAGTGGCCGTATGGACGCTACATAATGACGTGATTGATTATGTTTTTGGAATGTATCCGTGGGTTTCCACACCACTTGAGCCGTATATTTCCCTAATCGGCTACGGCACGTTCTGGCTCAGCATTCTTTCGGTCGGACTGCTGCTCTGGTGGAGGCTCAGCCCCGGCCGGCCAGAGCTTCGGCTCATGGAGGAATAGTGCGTAATCTTTGACTTTATACCCCCGTCTGCATATAATGTAAGTATATATAAATGGAGGGATGAGAAAAAATGGGAATGCTTCTGTTATATTTAGCAGCGCTGATCCTCATTCCGCTTTGGGCGCAGTCCAAAGTGAAAAAAGCATACAAAAAATATTCGAACGTAAGCAATTCGTCCGGGATGACAGGCGCCTCTGTCGCAAAAAAAATCCTGGAGGAAAACGGCATCTATAACGTACGCGTAGAGCCAACTAAAGGAAAATTAACGGATCATTATGATCCTTCGAAAAAAGTCGTCCGCTTGTCGGAGGAGAACTACTACAATTCGACAGTAGCGGCTCAGGCCATTGCTTCCCACGAGGTGGGGCACGCTATCCAGGACGCAGAAAACTACGCGTTCTTGCGCTTCCGTTCCTCGCTTGCGCCGGTTGCTTCGACTGGCTCAAACCTGTCGTTCTTTTTAATCCTTGGAGGTATTTTTCTTCAATCGACCGGCATGTTTCTGGCAGGTATCATATTCTTTTCGGCCGCCGTACTGTTCCAGGTTGTCACTCTTCCGGTGGAATTTAACGCGAGCAGCCGGGCAATGAACCAAATAGTGGCAACCGGTATTATCAGCAACAACGAAGAGCGGGAAACGAAAAAAGTGCTTGACGCCGCAGCATTAACGTACGTTGCAGCTGCTCTGGTAGCCGTGCTGGAACTGGGACGTTTTATCGCCATGTTTCTCATGACAAGCGAAGAATAGTGGAAAACACCTGCCCGATAATGCACTGACCTAGAAATATGAGACAAGATAAAGCACCTAGCCTTCTGCCGTTCGGTATTCCACCGGCGTGTGGAAG
>NZ_JBQOJB010000013.1:0-76419 GCF_054971365.1 Marinococcus salis
CCGCCGGAGCTGCCGCTGTCCCCGGAGCCGTCCCCGGAAGGAGCAGAAGAGGAATCCTCCGTGGACTCCTCTTCATCAGTGGATGCGCCGCCGGAGCTGCCGCTGTCCCCGGAGCCGTCCCCGGAAGGAGCAGAAGAGGAATCCTCCGTGGACTCCTCTTCATCGGTGGACGCGTCGCCGGAGCTGCCGCTGTCCCCGGTACCGCCCTCGGAAGGAGCAGAAGAGGAATCCTCCGTGGACTCCTCTTCATCGGTGGACGCGTCGCCGGAGCTGTCGCTGTCCCCGGAGCCGTCCTCAGAAGGGGCAGAAGAATCTTCTTCATTACTGCTGTCGTCAGAGGTTTCACTGTCGCTGCTTCCCTCTGAAGGGGAGGAGTCTTCACTGGATTCTTCTTCGTCTGTAGAGCTTCCGCCATTTTCTGTTTCATCCGTAGTATTCGATTCGTTTGTGCTTTCATCGGAGCTGTCATTGTTTGACGGCTCCTCAGAGTTGTCCTCAGATGTCCCTGAACTATCACTGGAAGAATCTGAAGAAGAATTATCTCCGCCTTCGCTTTCATTGTTTTCATCGGCACTGTTTTCTTCGTTACTGCTGCTGGAGCTGTCGTTAGCGCCAGAGTCACCAGAATTTTGATTATCGTTACCGTTATTTGAAGAATTATCACTGCCGTTATCTTCATCATTATTATCGTTAGAATTATTATTGTTGTTTCCGGAATTGTTGCTGTTGGCATCTTCATTGTTTTCGGAGCTTTCATTGCCGGAGTCGTTATTTCCATTGTTATTATTGGAGTCGCTATCGTCAGTCGAACCGCCAACGTCAACCCCGTTGGAATCGTTTGATTCCCTGCCGTGAGTGTCTACAGCACGAACGGTATATTCTCCATTTCCGTTGGTATCGAATTCCGTGGTTTCACGGTCGATAACATTGCCGGCCTTCTCGCCATCATTAAAGATGCGATAGCCAATCACATCGTTGTCACTAGAAGCTGACCAAGTAAGAGTGCCGCCATCATTGGATACCCCGGTGACCCTGGACGGATCTCTGTTATTTTCAGGAGCATCTTCATCCGGGACAACATTATCCCAGTCGTCCGGCAAATATTCCTGAACCTCTTCTTCATCGCCATCTAAAAGATAATTCTCATTTAAAGAAATGCCGTTTTCCATAAATTCAGAAGGAGTATCATCATAGCCAGGGTAACGATCTCCATCGATAGTTACATATTCAACTTCTTCGAGGCTGTCATCTTCTTCAGTCGGAGCGAATTCTTCATTGAGAATATCTTCATTTACCAGACCCGCTTCTTCACACAAATCAGTAGGCTGTTTGCCGGAAAGTCCACATATTTCTTCTGTAGAAATCCCCTCCGGCTCAGAGAATGTGTCTCCAGCACCGATTAAATCATCTTCAGTGTTAGAAGCGGCATTCATAACATCTGCCCAGATCTGCTGGGTTCTCTGCGAATAAGAGAGTCCCTGTGCGTCTTCAATGCTAATCTGTTCATTATACCCAAGCCACAAACCAAAGGTTACGTTGGGGTTGTAGCCCACAAACCAGGAGTCTATCTGGTTATTTGTGGTACCTGTTTTTCCAGCCCAATCACCGTCAATATTCAGGCGCTCGGGAAGAGAACTTGCTGTGCCGTCTGGGCCTAATACGTCTCGCAGAATATCTGTAATAAGAAAGCTCGTTTGTTCAGAAAAAGGATTGGTGGATTCTTCTTCATGCTCGAATACAGTTTCGTCTGTATTGTCGGTAATAGAAGCCACCATATAAGGCTCATGGTGCTCACCGCCGGCAGGGAAAGTTGTAAACGCACTTGTATTTTGTTCTACACTTACGCCGCGGCTTAGTCCGCCGATCGCAGTGGAAGTAGAAATGCCGTTTTCGACTACATTGCCCATGCCCAAATCAGTAAGGGCTTCTTCTCTTGTCGATTCGTCAAGCATATCAAATACCCGCACTGCCGGTATGTTACGTGATTCGGCTAAAGCGCTTCTGGCATCAATAAAGCCTTCATACTCTCCGTCAAAGTTGTTGAGTTCGTCATCGTCTCCTCCATATTCGGTAGGAATATCAAGCAGCGTCTGCCCGGGATGTAAAATTCCTTCTTCAATTGCCGGCCCATAATCAAGCAGTGGTTTCATTGTAGAACCGTTTTGTCTGCGCGTCTGGGTGGCATAGTTTAACGAGCTTGTTTCAAAATCGCGGCCACCGACGAAACTTAAAATAGCACCGCTGTTATTTTCAATCATCATGCCGCCGACCTGCTCTGCTTCGCCTTCTTTTTCAGGTCCGAAGTATTCATTGTCCTCTACGGCCTGCTGCATCGCATCATAGGTATCTTTATGAACCGTCAGTTCGATATCATAGCCGCCTTCAGAGACTTCCCGGCTTGCTTCCTGGTTATACTGCTGGATGGTCTCCTGGCGCTCTTCGTCTGATAAGTTTTCGAGCTGGACGTTATCTTCTGCAAGCATCTGCTTACGCATAATTTGCGTTGCCCGGCGCTGGGTTTCGTTAATCAGGTAAGGGTACTCCTGGGCTACTTCTTCTTTTGGCTCAGCAAGATTGCTGCGGATATCATAGTTCATTGCTTCATCAAATTCTTCCTGAGAAATGGAGTCTATCTCAAGCATATTATGCAAAACTTCATTTTTACGGTTCAAACCTGCAGAAAGGTCATCTTTAACATCTCCATTACTTTCAAATGGAGTGTATGTGTATGGGTTTTGTGGAAGACCGGCAATATAAGCAGACTGGGCGATATTCAGTTCAGAAGCATCAACACCGAAGATTCCCTGTGCGGCTGCCTGAGCCCCTGCAATATTTTCTCCATTGGCATTCCGGCCGAACGGGACAATGTTCATATAGGCTTGAAACAGTTCATCCTTAGTGAAATAAGTCTCCATTCGCAAGGCCAAAGCAACTTCTTTGGCTTTTCGTTCAAAGGATACCTCTCTGGTCAGCAGCTGGTTTTTAACAATCTGCTGAGTTAATGTCGAACCGCCCGTTTGAGTAGAGGAATTTGTTACCTCCTGATATGTAGCGCGCATTAATGATTGAGGATTAATCCCGTTGTGCTCGTAGAAAGCTCTGTCCTCTGTGGATAAAAAGGCGTTCTGAAGGTTGGTTGAAACATTATCGAGTTCTACCCGCTGCCTCTCCAATTCCGAAGGCAGTTCTCCTAATTGCTCCCCACTGGCAAAATGAACGGTGCTATTTTCGGCGTAGCTATATATTGATTCCTGCATTTCTTCTTCCGTGTAAGCTTCCTGCCCTTTAACCAAAGAGGCGAAAAAGCCTGCACCGATTGACCCGATAAATACAAAGGCTAGAATAAAAACAATAAATAGGGTTAGAAATGAAAGACCAACAATGCGTAAGGTGTTTCTTGAGCTTGTTTGGTCGTGACGCCCCATAATTAATACGATCTCCCTTCTCTATGTAGCTTTGTCTATGGATTCATACATTGACAGTTTTGAAAGTCTTGTGCTAAAAATAAAAGAGCGCAAACTTGAAAACAAACTATAACATACAGCTATGAAGGATGAAAGTAACCATAGGACCTACAGTCACAGAGAGTCGACGTTTGCTGAAAGTCGACCTGCAGCCTTTGGCGAATTACACATCCAGAGCTTCTTTCAGGTCTTTTTTACCAAAGACCTGAAACGGTGTAATGCATCGTTATCAACATGAAGCCGGGAAGCGTATGCTTCCAATAAGGGTGGTACCGCGGTCATCATCGTCCCTTTTCGTTTTCAAAACGAAAAGGGACTTTTTATGTACCTACACTTATATATCCAAGTTGTGAGTGTTCTTAAACCAGAAAGGGGAAAGTTATGGGCATTTGGGAGGAATTAGAAGAAAGAGGGCTTGTGAATCAGGTGACAGAAAGAGAGGGACTTAAGAATCAGTTAAACAACGGCCAGCTTCGTTTTTACTGTGGTTTTGATCCTACTGGAGACAGCCTGCATATTGGCCACCTGCTGACTATTATTTTAATGCGCCGGATGCAGCTTCATGGGCATCAGCCGATTGCGCTTGTAGGCGGGGGAACAGGTATGATTGGGGACCCGAGTGGAAGAAATGCAGAACGCTCTCTGAACGAACCGGAAATTGTGGAAGGTTTTTCGCAAAAAATTCGAAGCCAGCTCGAAAAATACCTTGATTTTGAGGGTGCGTACGGTGCAGAAATTGTGAACAACCACGACTGGCTTGGGAGCATGACCCTGATTAGCTTTCTAAGAGATTTCGGGAAGCACTTCAGCGTCAATTACATGCTTGCGAAAGAATCAGTGGAGTCCCGGATTCAGGAAGGAATTTCTTTTACTGAATTCAGTTATCAGATCATGCAGTCAATTGATTTTTACTATTTGTACAAAAATCATCAGTGTACGCTTCAAATCGGTGGCAGTGATCAGTGGGGAAATATTACTGCTGGTCTAGAGCTGATACGTCGTTTGGAACATGAAGACGCGGAAAAATCTCCTGCTTACGGTATGACTATTCCTTTGGTGACCAAAGCCGACGGCACGAAATTTGGAAAAACAGCCGGGTATGCGATATGGCTCGATCCTGAAAAAACGTCTCCATACGAAATGTATCAATTTCTACTTAATACGGACGATCGTGATGTATTAAAGTTTATACGCTATTTTACGTTTATTGATCAGAAAGAAATGAAAGAGCTTGAAGAAAAAATGCAAACAGCGCCTGAAAAACGAGAAGCCCACCGAAGGCTGGCGCAGGAAATCACCTCGTTTGTCCACGGCCGGGAAGCACTGAATCAGGCTGAAAACATTACGAAGGCTCTTTTTGGTGGAGGAAAGCTGACAGCACTTACAGCAGATGAAATAGCCCAGGGCTTTAAAGATGTACCATCGTACACGATGGAAGCAGAAGAACAAAATCTGGTGGACCTGTTGGTTCAGTCCGGCATAGCTGGCTCAAAACGGCAGGCCAGAGAAGATGTGCAAAACGGAGCCATATATATTAACGGTGAAAGGGAACAGCGTACAGAAAAAACGGTAGCGAATGATGATTTGATTGATAACCGTTTTATTATTATGCGCCGGGGTAAAAAGAAATATTTTCTAATTTTAAAGCACGGTTGATAAAACTCAATTCTAACCACGCATAAAATACAAAAATCCCGTGCAGACGTTAGTCTGCACGGGATTTTTACTATTAACGAGAGTAGTACTCAACGATAAGTGCTTCGGAAATTTCCGCAGGAAGCTCAGAACGTTCAGGATAGCGGCTGTAGGTACCCTGAAGGTTATCAGCGTCAAACGTAAGGTATTCCGGGACGAAAGAATTTGCTTCAATTGCGTCCTGGATAGCGCTCATGTTGCGGGATTTTTCACGAACACTGATGGTTTTTCCAGGCTCTACACGGTAAGACGGAATATCTACACGATTACCGTCTACAGTGATGTGGCCGTGGTTAACCAGCTGGCGTGCGCCGCGGCGCGTGCGGGAAAGACCGAGACGATAAACAAGGTTATCGAGACGGGATTCAAGTAAAATCAGGAAGTTTTCGCCGTGTACACCAGGCAATTTGCCAGCGATATTAAATGTGCGCAGAAATTGGCGCTCATTTAAGTTGTACATGAAGCGGAGTTTCTGTTTTTCCTGCAGCTGCACACCGTATTCAGATAATTTTCTGCGCTGCGTTGGGCCATGCTCTCCCGGCGGGTAAGGGCGTTTTTCGAGTTCTTTTCCTGTACCACTGAGAGAGATGCCGAAGCGGCGGGACTTTTTCCAGGTTGGACCTGTATAGCGTGCCATAATGGCATCCTCCTCTATAAAAACAAATTTTGGTATAAAAACACTGTTGGCGAATCTCCCGTCATGCTCATTTTACCCTCGTATGTCTTCGCCCCGACAGCTAGGGGTTACGCAACACACCTTGCAAGGAGCAAGGAGCAAAATGGAAAGCACATGCCAGGCTTGCCCAGGCTGTCTTTTACACAACCGTCATTATAACTTTTGACAGTTATCAAGTCAATACGTTTAAACTGAAAAGAAGTGCGTGAAATGAATTGACGGTTTCTGAGGAAATCAAAAATACCGGGGGTGCTTAAATTGAACACCCCCGGTTGTTTGGAACGGGAAGATTAATTTCCAGATGGAAACAGCCCTTTTTCAATTTCATCGGCAAACTGGCGTAAAAAGAATGCTTCTTGTTCGGAAAAACGGTTCAGGACCGGACTGTCAATGTCGAGCACGCCGTATACTTCCTTTTCAGGAGTGAACAGCGGGACCACTACTTCCGACTGGCTGGCAGCGTCGCAGGCGATGTGGCCGGGAAAGGCATGGACATCCTCGACGCGGACCGTCTGTTTTTTCTCATAAGCAGTACCGCAAACGCCCTTGCCCGGGGTGATGCGGTTGCAGGCAGGGAGTCCTTGAAACGGTCCGAGTACCAGTTCATTTTCTGCCTCGCTCCAGATATAGAAACCCACCCAGTTGACGTTAGATAAAAATTGATTAAGCAGCGCGGAAGCATTAGCCAAATTGGCGGTCGGGTCATTTTCTCCGGAAAATAAAGCTTTCGCCTGCTGACATAAAGTATGGTAGCTTTTTTCTAAAGACGTGTCGTAAGAAACTGGTTGAAAAGACATAAATATCCCTCTTTTATTGTTGTAATTGTCCTTCAGTGAGAACTGAAATATCTGTGCTTCCTGCTAATAATCCTGAAGAGGCGTGGGCATCGGAACCATACACAAGAGGTATCCCCATTTCCGCTGCAGTCTGAATTACGGATGGATGCGGATACGGCTCGAGGCAGCGATGTTTCGTTGTCCCGGCGCCGTTTACATCAAGTTCAAAGCCCCGGAGTTTAATTTCCTGCAAAATAGATTCGATAGTGTCTCTAACAAGGAAATCATGATCGTAATTTTTATGAAATTTACGAATGAGCGTCATATGGCCAATTCTTTTTGGCGCGTATTTTCCAAGGGGGGTCCGGATAGAGCGGAGCACGGCGTCGTAATACAATTCCGCTGCCTTTTGCGGTGACCCGGAAAGACGTACGTAACGATCAAAGTGACTTGGAGAAAAATCTATACATATATACTCGCTATTTATTTTAATGAAATGAGAAGAGAGAATGCAATCATCAAGCTCAGAGCCGTAAGTGTCCATAAATGTCTCTGTATTTTTCTCGAATCCTTCAATAAAATCTACTTCCAGCCCTTTTTTGATAATAATGTCATTAATATATTCTAATTGAAGATCGTTTAAGACATCTAAATACTGATCGAGCTTTTCGATCGGCATGGCGCTGTCTTTATCAGGCACAGGGTCGGTAAAGCCTTCAGGCAGAGGAGCATGCTCAGTAAAACTAATCGTTTTTATTCCATTGTTAATACAAGCTTCAATATAGGTATGAAACGAGTCTTTGCTTCCATGCGGGCAGAACGGAGTATGGATATGGCCGTCACGGGTGATTGGCATAGGTACAATTTCCCCTTTTTGTGGAAAATATAATGAAAAATCGAATGTTGTAGATAAGGAAATAAGGAAAATAGATTTTCTCAAAATTTTCTTTATCGTCATATAACAATCAGTGCGTTTACATGTTATCATAAGTTAAAGCAAACATAATTGAAAAAATATTTTGTTTACATTCATTTCTACTAAAGTATGAGATAAGTATAACCCATAACGTGTAAATTATTGAAAAACAAGGATGCACAGCGGGAAAAACTGGAGTGAGGAATTTGGCGACAACAATTGTAATTATAGTTCTGGTTATTATTATCGCCGCGTTTGTTATATACGGAGCATGGGGACGCAGACGCATTTACAGGGAAGTAGACCGCCTGGAGGACGCGAGGGCGAATATGGCTGACCAGCCTGTGGCTGAAGAAATCGCGAGAGTCAAGGGCATGACGATGTCGGGAGAAACAGAAGAAAAGTTTGAATCGTGGCGTAAAGACTGGGATGAAATTGTAGGAAAGCATCTGCCGGATATTGAAAAGGCCCTTTACGATGCCGAAGAAAAAGCAGATAAGTATAAATTCAATCAGGCTTCGGAAATTACTACTGCTGTCGATACGCAGCTTGCCAGTATTGAAGAAGAGATCAACAACATTTTCCTTGAAATAGAAGAGCTAGTACATAATGAATCTGAGAACCGCCGGGGCATTGAAGAGTCCGAACAGAAATACGAAGAAATAAAACGGTTTGTCTCCCAAAACTGGCATACACTGGGCAGGACTGCGCCGCTTTTTGACCAGCATATGCGCGATCTCCAGTCTTCTTTTGAAGCTTTTTACCAGGCGGTGGAACAAGGAAATCAATTTGAAGCGAAGCAGCTTAGGCAGGGGCTCGATGAAGATTTAAAACGCGAAGAAGCATCGCTGTATGCAGTTCCGGATATGCTTGCTAAAGTACGGCGGCGCCTACCCGAGGAATGGAAATCCCTGCGTGCAGGCCTCTATGAAATGGAAGATCAGGGGTATGCGATGGGTGCATTTGCTTTTGAACAGCGGCTGAATGAAAATGAAGCGGAAGCTGAACAATTGCAGGCCCGCATTGAGAATCTTGACCTGGACGGTGTGGCAGAACGGCTCACTGAAATGGACGCTTACAACGAAGAAGTGTACCGTATTCTTGAAGAAGAAGTGGAAGCCCGCGCAGAGGTCGAACGGCTGCTGCCGAAGGCTCATGAAGGACGGGATCAGTTATCTACGCGGATGCAGACGCTATTGGTGGAAAAAGAATTTATTGAAGCCAATTATCGTATCCCGCCGGAATCCGAACAGTTGATTGCTTCATCAAAGCGACAGGTTGATGGGATAAGAAAAAGCGTATTACAATTGCAGGAGCAAAAAGAAACCAAAGAACATTCTTATACACATATTGAGATGGAATTAAAACAAACTCTTGAAAAACAGGAAGAAGTAGAAGCAGGAATCCAGGAAGCAGAAAACCAGCTTGGCGTACTTCGGAAAGACGAGACTCAGGCAATGGAAACTCTTGAGGAACTAAAACGCCAAAATCGCATTGAAGAAATGAGAATGCAGCGAACAAGACTGCCCAAGCTTCCGCCGATACTGCTGAATGAAAAAGAATCGGCAAACGACAAGATCGCCCATGCCACTGCAGCCCTTTCCGAGACTCCGCTTGAAATGGCCCAGGTGCGCGATTCGGTGGCCCAGGCAGAAGAAAGCGTCCGTACAGTTTCCACCATGCTTCGGCGCATGGAAGAGCAGGCGCTGATGACGGAGCGTATCATTCAACGAGGGAATTTATATCGCATGAATGCTCCGGATCTCGACCAAAGCCTGAAAGAAGCAGAAAGTGCTTTCCGCAAAGGTCAGTATGAGAATGCGCTGCAGGTGGCTTCGTCGTCTGTGCGGGAAGTGGATGACCGGTTCGTTACAGAAGTGCTGCAGGAATCTAACGTACAGCTGACAGAAGCATAATCGACAAGCAAATAGCTAAGAAGCCTGAACTCAGGCTTCTTTTTTATGATGTTAATGAATGCTGGGAGGAATTTGAAATGTATTTTGATAATAGTGCGACGACCCAGCCCTACGAAGAAGTGCTGAGCGCATACAAAAAAGCGTCCGAAAGCTATTTTGCCAATCCCTCGTCTTTTCACCACAAAGGTGGCGAGGCTGAACGTCTGCTTGAATCTGCGAGAAGCCAGATTGCCCGAGAACTAGGCGTAGAGGCAAAATGCTGCTTGTTCACAAGTGGTGGTACAGAAGGGAACAACATAGTGATAAAAGGGGCCGCAGCCTCGAGGAAAAATATTGGGCGCCACATTATAACTACAGCCGTCGAACATCCGTCAGTGATGGAAAGCTGTGTCTATCTAGAAGAAAAAGGGTATCGAGTTACATACCTGCCGGTGGACAGAGAAGGACGCATCAGCGTTGAAGAGGTGCGCAGGGCGCTGAAGCCGGATACTATTCTTGTTACAGTTGGACACACGAACAGCGAAATCGGAACGGTACAGCCCATAGAAGCTATTGGAGAAATGCTTACGCACTATCCTAACGTTTATTTTCATACGGACTATGTGCAGGGGGCAGCTAAAAGCCCGCTAAATATTGAGAAAGCAGGGCTGGACTTTGTCACTGTTTCAGCTCATAAATTTCACGGATTGAATGGAACAGGAATGCTGTATAAGCATCCAAGAACAACGCTTGAGCCATTAATGCATGGAGGCGGGCAGGAAAACGGGCTTCGCTCAGGAACAGAGAATATCGCAGGAGCAGCAGCTATGGCCAAAGCGCTTCGCTTAGCGAAAGAAAATTATGCTGCAAACAGCAGGAGAATTGAAGAATTAAAGAAATGGACTGCTGCACGGCTGAAGAAAAGCGGCGGAGTGCTCAATTCGCCTGTTTCACGAAGCTCCCCTTTTATATTGAATGTTTCCTTCCCCGGTATCAAACCAGAAGTGCTCGTTGAAGCACTAGCGGGGAGAGGCGTTTCCATTTCTACCAAAACGGCATGCGCATCGAAAAACTCAGAGCCTTCTGCGGTTGTACTTGCTGTTACAGGGGAACAAAAACTAGCGGAGAGTGCGGTGAGAATAAGCTTCTCTGCGGATACACAGAAGCAGGAAGCTGATTATTTATGCAGCATATGTGAAGAGATATTGCCACAGTTAAAAAAGGTTATGGAGGAACAGCAATGAGAGAAGAGTATTTATTAATTCGTTTCGGAGAGCTTGCTTTAAAAGGTAAAAATCGAAAAGAATTCGAGCGTCAATTAAGGGAAAACATTGACCATGCGGTGAAAGGCTTTCCGAGCTGCGAAGTAAGGCGGACATACGGGCGTATTGCGGTAAACCTGCTCGGCGAGCCTGCTGAAAAAGTAATTGAGGCAGTAAAACCGGTATTTGGCATATCGTCAATCAGCTATGCAAGAAAGGCAGATCTAACAGAAGAGGAAATACAGCAGACGGCCCATCAAATGTTTTCGGAATACGAGGGCAGGAAAACAACCTTCAAAGTAGAAGCAAGAAGGTCCAACAAAGATTTTCCCATTCATTCGACAAAGCTTGCCCCGAGTGTTGGCAGCTATATTCTTCACCATACTGAGGAAGTCGAAGTGGACGTTAAAGACCCGGATGTCACCGTGGAAATTGATGTGCGCGAACAAGGGGCGTACGTCAGCTGCGGGCGGATCCCTGGAGCGGGAGGGCTGCCGACAGGTACAAGCGGAAAAGTAGTGAGTATGCTTTCGGGCGGTATTGATAGTCCGGCTGCTGCATATTTAGCCATGAAACGGGGAGTGACGATCGAGGCTGTTCATTTTCATAGCCCGCCGTATACAAACGAACGGGCGAAACAAAAAGTAGAAGACATCGTTCGGGCCCTTAGCCGGTTTGGTGGAAATATCAATCTCCATGTGGTGCCTTTTACCCGGGTTCAGGAAGCTATCCGGAGCCAGGTGCCGGACGATCATACAATGACAATTACAAGGAGGGCCATGCTTGAAATCGTCACAAAAATAGCAGAGCAGGAAGGCGCCAAAGCAGTAATAAACGGGGAGAGCCTGGGACAGGTAGCGTCACAGACGCTTGAGAGCATGAATGTCATTAATCAGGTCACGAATATGCCGGTACTGCGGCCGTTAATTGCTATGGACAAAGAAGAGATCATCAGCATCGCAAAGCGTATAGGCACATATGATATTTCCGTACGGCCGTATGAAGACTGCTGTACCGTATTTCAACCGGAAAGCCCGGCGACCAAACCGAAAATTGGTTTAGTCTATAAGTATGAAAAACGTTTAAATAAAGAAGAGCTGTTTAATGAGGCGGTAGCTGAAACGAAGACTATCTCTTTGTCTAACGTAAAAAGTGAAAAAGAAGAATTTGAAGACCTTCTTTAAAGTATTTTTTTATTTAAAAGTATGGTATAAAATGGAATTTTATAAGCCCTGAAACAAAACGGGCCTTCGCCCGTAAAAAGGAGAGGCGGTTAATGCTGTGAAAACACTTTGGTATAACGGAAATATTTATACGATGGAAAAAGAAGGAGAGCAGGTGGAGGCAGTCTTAACTTCAGATGGCGCCATTGAAAAAGCAGGCAGCCTGTCAGAGATAGAAAAAGAGCTGAAACGTCCATCTAGCCGCCGGGTAAATTTAAATGGAAGCACGATGTATCCGGGATTTACCGACAGTCATTTACATATGATCGGGCTGGGAGAAACGATGATCCAGCTGGATTTGTCAGAGTGCACATCTGCAGAAGAAATGGCGGCACTAATTAAGCAGAAAACAAAAGAAATTCCTGCCGGAGAGTGGGTCATCGGAGAAGGGTGGAACGAAAACAATTTTCCGGACCGGAAAATTTTCCACCGGGAGGAGCTTGATGATTTAGTGCCCGGCCATCCATTGCTTTTGACCCGGATATGCCGCCACGCAGCACTGGTTAATACACGCGCCCTGGATGCGGCTGGTATTGATAAAGACACCCCGGACCCTGAAGGAGGCATTATTGTTAAATCGAGGCAAGGAGAGCCTACAGGTTATCTGCTGGACCAGGCAGCCGATTTAGTGAAAAATGAAATACCAGAGGTTTCCGAAGAATACCTTCACGATGCACTCGGGAAGGCGGTTCGCTATATGCATCAGTGCGGACTGACCGGTGGCCATACTGAAGACCTTAATTACTATGGCGGGTTTACGAGAACATTGAATACGTTTAGAAATATTTTGGCAGACACTTCTTTTCGGGCCCATCTTCTCGTGCATCACGAAGTATTTCCAGATTTTATACAGCAGGGTCATGCTTATGGACTCCTTGAAAACAACCTGGAGCTAGGTGCCATGAAAATATTTGCAGATGGAGCACTTGGCGGGCGCACGGCCCTTCTCAGCCGGCCTTACAATGATGCTCCTGAAACGGCCGGAGTGGCCATTCATTCGAGAGAAGAGCTAAAGCAGCTGGTTGCGGATGCCCGAAGGGAAAATATGCCGGTGGCCGTTCACGCTATTGGCGATTTGGCTTTGGAATATGTAATTGATGCTTTAGAAGCCTGGCCTGTGCCGGAAGGAGTAAGAGACCGGATCATTCACGTCCAGATCGCAAGAAAGGATTTGGTGGAAAGGTTAAAGGCTTTGCCGGTGGCGCTTGATCTGCAGCCCCGGTTTGTGCTTTCGGACTTCCCCTGGGTGGAGGAGCGTCTCGGTAAAGAAAGGCTTTATTATTCCTTTGCGTGGAAAACGCTTCTTGATCAGGGCATTGTCTGCGCAGGCAGTTCAGACGCGCCTATTGAATCGGTGGATCCGAGAACCGGGATTTATGCAGCAGTGGCCAGAAAAAACCCGGGGGAGAAGCATGATGGATATAGACCGGAAGAAAAATTGACTCCTTACGAAGCGGTGGATCTCTATACCGGCGGCAGCGCAAAAGCGATCAGCCGGGAGCATGATTTGGGGAGAATCGCCCCCGGTTACAAAGCAGACTTTACAATACTCCAAAACGATCTGTTTCAAATTGAACCAGAAGAGATATTAACAACTGAAGTGGAAGCAACCGTTGTAGGGGATGAAGTCGTCTTTTACCCGGAAAAAAGCAGTATTGAAATTATTAACGAGAGTGAGGAATAATGATGAATGCAAAAAGATGGTTTGCTTTACTGGCGGCAGCGGTGCTTCTTATCGTTTCCCTGGGTGCCCAGACAGCTTTTTCACTGTGGAATACAGTATCGAACCAGGCGCAAAATCAGCAGAATCAGGAAAACATAGTAAAAAGGGGTTCTTCGGATAACCGAATAGCCATGCTTGATGTAGAAGGAACGATTCAATCCTCAAGCGGCTCGGGAGCTTTTTCCGGCGAAGGATATAACCATGAAGAGTTTCTGAACAACCTGGAAGAAGCCGGGTCAAGCGCAGACGTGGACGGCATTATTATTAATGTGAACAGCCCGGGCGGAGGAGTTGTTGAAAGTGACGAGATTCACGATGCCGTCGTTGAGGTACAGGAAGAAGAAAATAAACCTGTGTATGTATCAATGGGAAATACGGCGGCTTCCGGAGGCTACTACCTGGCGGCGCCTGCAGACAAAATTGTCGCTCACTCGGCTACTATTACGGGATCGATAGGGGTAATTATGTCCTCCCTGAACTACTCTGAATTAGCTGAAAACCTGGGAATTGATAGTGTAAACATAACCAGCGGCGAATTTAAAGACATTGGCTCCCCTACAGAAGAAGTTACGGAAGAAGACCGTGAAATTATGCAGGGAATCGTTGACGATATGTACGAAGACTTTTTGCAGGTCGTGATCGATGGAAGAGGCTTTAGTGAAGAAAAAGCACGGAATTTAGCTGACGGCCGTATCTATACTGGTGAGCAGGCAGAAGAAAACGGACTGATCGACGAGCTTGGAACGACGGAGGACACCATTTCCATGATGGAAGAAGATCTTGAACTGGGGGATGCTACGGTGGAACGTTACACTTCAGACGGATTCAGCTGGCAGTCGCTGCTGCAAAATACTGTGCAGGGAATGTTCATTTCTGATGAAAAGCTGCTTGGGCTTCAGGAATTGCTTAAATCAGTCGGAAGCGCCAGCCCGCGGCCAATGTATTTGTATGAAGGATAGGAGGGATTACGATGACCACGACTACAAACGGCCGCTATCCGGAAGATGAGCAGGGAACGGAACAAAAGGACCCGGCAGAAAGCAACCGTGGCGGTAATTCCTTATATGAGAAGCCGGCCAAACAAAATTCCCGCGAAAGTGATGGCACGAACGAAGATCTGTTCGCGGGATTTTGGATGCGCTTTTGGGCATACCTTACCGATTTGATAATTCTTTTTTCGTTAAACGGCCTTCTTCTTTCTCCTTTTTACTTTACTGGAGAAGGAGAAATCTGGGGATTTATCACTTTATACGCTGTGTGTAATGCGATAATTACCTACGGCTATTTTGTGTTAATGACAAAATTTTATGGCCAGACACTCGGCAAAATGATTTTCGGGCTGAGAGTTGTCCGGGTGAACCGGGAAAAATTAAAATGGTCTGACATTATTTTCAGGGAAGTTGTTCTGCGCTTTGCTTACCGAAGCCTCGTTATTACAAATCTGGCGTATATTGTGGTAGCCTTCACACCACAAAAGGCAGGCATCCATGATATGATTGCGGACACGAGGGTTATTCATTCAAGAAAATAAGGCCCGAGGATAATAGTGAAGGAGGAGTAAGATGACAGCAGTAACATTTAAAGAAAAACCTGTAACACTTGTAGGAGGCAGAGTAGAAGTCGGAGACAGCGCTCCCGATTTCACTGTACTTGCTAATGACATGACTCCGGTATCGCTAAGTGATGCTTCTGGTAAAGTAAGGTTGATCAGCGTAGTGCCTTCCATTGATACCGGTGTCTGCTCGCAACAAACACGGAAATTTAACGAAGAAGCTGCTTCGCTTGAAAATGTAGAAGTATGGACTATCAGCTGTGACCTTCCTTTTGCCCAGCGGCGCTGGTGTGCTGCAGAAGGTATTGAAAATGTGCGGGTGCTCTCCGACCACAAAGATCTGGATTTTGGAAAACAGTTCGGCCTGGTAATGGACGAGATGAGACTGCTGGCGCGTTCTGTAATTGTAGTAGATAGTGAAGGAAAGGTTTCTTATAAGGAGATCGTTTCAGAAGGAACGAACCACCCCGATTATAAGGCGGTATTAGACAAAATCCCTTATATTAAATAATTGATAAAATTACTGTTAGGTTATCCCCTAAAAGAACCACCGCTCTAGATTTGAGCGGTGGTTCTTAGTTTATTAATATAAGCATTCTAATAAACTGTAAATAACTTTTATTGAAAAGGTATTTTCAATAAAGATAAAAACAATATAGATGTTAAAGTGAAATTTTAACGCTTAGTTAGCCTCTTTAAAGTTTTATCATAATCTGTTATTAATTGGTTATAAATTATATCGTACTCGCTTTCTTTCAAGTTATAATAAAATCTATAAGCTTTTATTTTTTTAATAGCAGCCAAATTTAATCTTGAATGCGAAACGTCGCTTAATTTCTTTAAAGCAAACTTTTTCATTATTCATTCCTTTTTCATTCTTATTATGTTGCTTGGATAAAAATTTGTCGAAAAAATAGTTGACCTTACTATTATAGGGAGAGCGATTAGTTGTATATAGAAAAGTTGTTTATAGAAAATTATAGAAATTTAGATGATTTAGAAATTAAATTTCAAAAAGAAATTACATTTATAGTGGGCGAAAATAATTTAGGGAAATCCAATGTACTCTCATTAATCAACACTATTTTTAATTTTCCATCATTCAAATTAGAAGATTTCTCGAATAAAGAAAGGGAAATAAACATTCATTTGTCACTGATATTAGATGATGAGGAAAAAGGTATGTTTGATGATTTTTTTGATCCTGAAAATAATAATAGATTGAATTTAATTGTTTCACAAGAGTCACCAGACGAAAATATTGAATTTAAACATGCAGAATCTGAAATGAAGTTATCAAATAATATTTTGAAAAAAGTTCTACAAATTAATTATAACTCTTCTGTTAGAAATCCTGCTAATGAATTGAACTTTGAAAAGGGTAGAGGCACAGGGAAATTTTTAAAATTTATAATAAAACAATATAAAGAAGCTGTTAATGCTAATGAACTAGATTATGTAAATCAAGAAAAATTGAACGAACTTACGGAGTATACTAACGATATAATAAAAAAATTAAATAGCTTTAATGGTTTTGATATTAAGGCAAGTATACATAATGAAGCTGAAGATTTACTATCAAGAATTTTGGTACTAACGGATTCAGAAGAACTTGATGTGCAAGCAAGTGGTCACGGAGTACAATATTCTTTAATTATAGGGTTGGCTATACTTGAGAGATTAAGTAGTTTAAATTCAAAAAAATTAAACGAAATGCTATATAAGAATGCTATTGATGATAACGCATTGTCTACAATATTTACATTAGATGAGCCAGAAATACATTTACATCCATATATGCAACGTTCGTTAATTAAAAATGTATTCAACATTGTTCATAATGGAGATTCTAATTTCACAAGTTTACTTGAAAGCCTTTTTAATATTGGAGAACTTAATGGGCAAGTAATAGTCGTTACTCATTCGCCTAATATTTTGTTGAATAATTATAAACAAATAATTAGATTTCACAGAAAAAACGATAAACTTGAGGTTTTTAATGGCTCAAAGATAGATTTAAATAAAAATATTGAAAAGCATTTGATGATGAATATGCAATTTATAAAAGAAATGTTCTTTTCACAATATGTGGTTATAGTAGAAGGGGATAGTGAATATGGAGCAATGGATATTTTTGCAAATCAATTAGGTATTGACTTAGATAGTAAAGGAATAAGTGTACTCAAAGCTGATGGAGCCAACTCAATAGTTCCCTTGATTATGTTATTAAAACGTTTTGGTATAAATAGTGTAGGCGTGATGGATAAAGATAAATATGGTGATGGTAGAAAATTTGTTGAATTTAAAAATTTATTTTCCACCCAAACTAAAGATTTCGAAGAAGAAATATTTGATACTTGCGAAGAAAAAGATAGGTTAGACGTTATATTTGATTTAGTTCAAAAAAACGACAGCAAGGGTTTGAATCGTGTAATTCAAAAGGGTAAATTAGAACATACCGCCAAATCGTATCAGATTGAACTAAGCGACATTGATATTAAAGACTACAGTTTTGATGAGATAAGAGATGATAGGGTTTTACTAAAATTAATGTTTTTAGCATGGGGAGATCTTAATAAATCAGTAATTTTAGGAAGAGAAATTGCTTATGATTTGAACTCAGAATTAATACCAAGCGTTTACAGGGAGGCATTAGAAGCAGCGGAGGGAGGCTTTTCATGGGAAGAATAGAAACAACAAATAAAATAAATGAAATACATTCTGATGATGAAAACCAATTAAATGCAATATACTCTAATTCTAAACGTTTGATAATAGAGGCACCAGCTGGTTATGGAAAAACCAAAACAATAATAAGTAAGGTTGCTTATAATTTAAATCACAGTGAAAGTGAAAATAATAAAAAAATTCTCATTTTATCTTTCAGTGTGAATGCGGCTTCTAAAATACGAGAAAATGTAAAAGAGCAAGTTCCAAACTTGTTGGACGGAAAATCAAACAAAGTACTTAATAAATTGGCTATCTCAAATTATCATGGTTTATGTCGTAGTATTTTAAGAAAATATGGTTATCTTCTTCATAAAAATTTTAATCAGATAGAAGACATGGTGAGCATAGACGAAAATCGCGCAAAATTAACAGAACTAGTAGAAAATGAGTTGGATTTAGAAATTTCAGAAAAAGAATTATTAATTTCTTTTAATCAATGTTTGAAAACTAATAACATAGATAAAAGATACATTAAAGAAAATTATAAAAAATATGTAGAAATAGTTTTGAATAAGTTAGTTGGTAATTTCTATATACCTTATAATGCTTTTTTAATACTAACAGTTTATCTTTTTTATCGTTATAAAGAAATTAAATATTTTTACCAAAATTATTTTCAAATGATTATTGTAGATGAATTTCAAGATACTAATAATTTAGGATTTTTATTGCTCACTCAATTAGTTAGTGAAGAAAATAAACTAGTTCTTGTAGGGGACCCTTTACAAAGAATCTACGGATTTATAGGAGCGGTTCCAAATTTAATGGAGATATGTAAGAGAAAATTCAACATGGAAGAGATAACTCTATTGAATAATTATAGATTTAGAGGCAATCCTAAAATGTCGCAACTAGAAAAAATTATAAGAAACAATGCAAAGGATTTTCTTCAACCAACTGAACAAAGAGAGGCTAGTATTCCTTTATTATTTGCCGAAGATCAAAGTACTGAAGCAGATGAAATAATAACTAAAGTAATGAATTTACAAGAATCTGAACCTGATAAACGTATTGTAATACTAACTAGGCAAAAATCTAAAAATATGGATCTGATAATTGATAGATTAAAGAATAGACATTTGCCTTATTTTTACGCTCTTTACAGTGATGAAGATTCCGAATACATAAATTTTCATTTAGATTGCAAAAACTTATTAATTTCTTTTCAAACTACTCAAGTTAATGTTACAGAAAAATTTAGAGAAAAGTTTTTGATTGAAATAAAACAACAATACGAATCAAACAATAGCAATATTATAAACTCACTCATTAAACTTTTGGAGGTATTTTTAAAAAGGTTTAGTAATGAATTTAAAACTATTTCTAACGATAAGAAGATAGAAATGCTATTTGAAACCTTTTCAAATCGTACTTTGAAAAATAATTTAGAATATGTGGATGAATCCTTGGTTATAACAACTGTACATGCTTCAAAAGGATTAGAATGGGACTATGTTTTTTTGCCTGATATGGAGCAATATGGCTTTCCCAATTCCCCGGGTTTTTGTAGACAGTGTGAAATACAAGCTAAACTTAATTACAAAGACGGTATAAACTGTACTCCTGATGTGAATAAATTCAGTGAAGAGCATAAAAAAAGTTATTTAGAAGAATTGAGTGTATTTTATGTAGCAGTGACTAGAGCGAAGAAAAAAATTTTTTTTAGTGTAAGTAGAAAAAGAATAAATAGTTATGGGGAAGTCAAAAGAGGTTATTTAAGCTGTTTTTTAAACTTAAAAGGTTTATCCCATGAAAATTTTTGATGAAATTATAAATTATATGCTTAGTCGCACCGTAAATTCAATGTGAATAAGTTATTAATAAAAAAACGGTTTTAACCACATGAAATTATGGTTCCCTGATTATGAAGCAGCAATTAACGCGGCTAATAATACAGACTAAGGAAGAAAATGGCGCCTGCAAAGGCGTCATTTATTTTGTGCAGATACCAGGGAAGTGATTGTGCTTTTTTCTGTTTTCATTACTTCTCTTTACAGAACACATCTGCTATACTGGCGTATTGTAAAGCGAGAGCGGAGAAGCACTACGCTGCAGAAGGAGGGCTTGTCATGACCGAAACGACACCGGTGGAGCAATTATTTGAATTGCTGGATGACCTTACGAAAACGATACAGCAGGAGCTGAGCATAACGTATTTAGAAGCGATAGCCGAAGCCGGGGAAGATATCTTTCAGGGCACAGTGGTTCAGCGTATATCTGCCGAGGAAAAAGAACGCCTCGAGCAAAGCCTGGAAGAGAAAATGCCTGAAGCAATGGAACAGGAAGATATCCGCAAAGCATTTCAGCTTGCCTTGATTAAAGGAATGAAGCAATCCGTGCAGCAGCACCATGCTATTACCCCGGATGCCGTGGCTATTTTCATGGGATATTTAGTCGACAAACTAATGAATGGCCGTAAAGAGTTTGTAATCGCAGACCCAGCCGTAGGCACAGGGAATCTTCTCTCAGCTGTATTAAATCAACTGACGGAAAAAAATATTGAAGCATACGGTTCGGAAGTTGACGAAACGTTAATCAAGATTGCCTATACGCTGGCGAACCTCCAGGAACATGCTGTTCAGCTGTTTCACCAGGACAGTATTGAACAATTTGGCGCTTCCGCTCCGGATGTAGTGATGAGTGACCTTCCAGTCGGTTACTACCCGAAAAACCAAATTGCCGAATTGTACCAGATGGGCAGTACGGACGGAAAATCCTACGTGCACCACCTGCTTGTGGAGGGGATGATGAACCGGCTGAAGCCAGGAGGTTTTATGGTACTTCTCATCCCCAACAATTTGTTTGAAGATGAAAAAGCAGCGGAGCTTCAGGCGTATGTGAAAAGACATGCGCATACACTCGGGCTTCTTCAGCTCCCCGAAACAATGTTTCAGGCTAAAGAAGCCTCCAAAAGCATATGGATGCTTCAAAAGAAAAGTCCTGAGGTAAAGCAGCCAGGTCAGGCGCTATTGGCAGAACTGCCGTCGTTCAGCCGCCAGGAAGCTCTTCAGGATATGATGAAGCGAATTAATGACTGGTTTGTACAAGAGGGGTTTATCAATAAATAAAGAGAGTAATGTTTAGGAGTGGAGAAAGAATGTCTACCATTATTGCTATTAATGCGGGGAGCTCCTCGCTGAAATTTCAGCTTTTGCAAATGCCTGAAGAAACAATTATCACTAAAGGGGTCGTCGAACGGATTGGCCTGGAGACGCCTTTTATTACGGTAGAAGTAGAGGGAGAAAAGAAAACCGAATACCCATCACTGCAAAATCACGAAGAGGCTGTGAAAGCTTTACTGAACTCATTAACAAAATATGATGTAATTACCGACGTGAATGATATTGAAGGGGTAGGCCACCGGGTAGTTCACGGAGGAGAAACCTTTTCAGATTCTGTCCTTATTACAGATCAGGTGCTGAATGAACTCGAAAATGTAAGCGAACTGGCACCGCTTCATAATCCGGCCAACATTGTCGGTATTAAAGCGTTCCGTGATATTCTTCCGGACGTTCCCTCTGTAGCGGTGTTTGATACAGCGTTTCACCAATCGATTCCGAAAGAAAAGTACCTGTATGGTGTTCCTTATGAATACTATGAAAAATACGGCGTGCGTAAATACGGTTTTCACGGAACTTCTCATAAGTATGTCAGCCAGAGAATGGCAGATTTAATGGACCGTCCGCAAAATGACCTAAAAATTATATCGTGCCATATCGGAAACGGTGCCAGTATAACAGCCGTGGATCACGGTATTTCGGTCGATACCTCAATGGGCTTTACACCGCTTGCCGGCGTGATGATGGGAACTCGTTCGGGCAACATTGATCCCGCCCTGATTCCTTATTTAATGGAAAAAACCGGCCAGACAGCTGCAGAAGTTATTGATACACTGAATAAGAAAAGCGGGCTGCTCGGCGTAAGCGGCGCATCCAGTGATTTGCGGGATGTCGTTCAGCAGGCGGAGGAGGGCAGTGAAAGAGCCCAAACCGCTCTGGATGTTTATCTGACCCGGATGCATAAATATATTGGTACTTATGCAGCCAGTATGGATGGTGTTGATGCAGTTATATTCACTGCTGGTGTAGGGGAAAACAGCGCACTGGTTCGTGAAAAAGTCATGGAAGGCCTTGAATTCATGGGCATCCAAATTAATAAAGAGAAAAATGGACAGGCTTCGGGTGAAACTTTCATCCAGTCGGACTCTTCACGCGTGGCTGTGGCAGTAGTTCCTACTGATGAAGAAGTTATGATCGCCCGCGATACCGTCCGGCTCGGTCAAATCCAATAAGTAAGAGGCAACTCCTGTTTCGATGAAGCAGGAGTTTTTTGCAAAATATATGATATTTCTGCATATATTCTCTGTATAATGGGAAATAAGGAGTAACAGTACTTTGAAAGGAGACAGATATATGCAAACAGCCGAAATGCGCTGCAAACTTCCTGTCTCAGCATTAGCGGAGCGCTGCGACCCGCGCATGTTTTCCTTTCATACGACGAAAGAATTAACAGACAGGACTCAGGGAATGATTGGACAAGAGCGTGCAGTGAAAGCTATGGAGATGGGTTTGGATATTCAGGAAGAAAACTATCACATGTTTTTAACCGGGGCGAGCGGCCTTGGAAAAACGACATACGCCCGCAGAAAAGCAAAAGAAGCAGCGGAAAAAAGACCGGCGCCGGCTGACTGGATTTATACATATTCTTTTGAAGACCCCCGGAGGCCGAAGGTAATAAGCCTGCCCGCCGGCATGGCTGTGCCGTTTGCTAAAGATATTAAAGAGCTAATTGAGGATCTGCAGGAAGAGATCGCGACGACGCTGCGCAGTAAATCATTTGAACGGAAAAAAGTAGCTATGGCGGAAAAGCACGAAAAAGCAATTAATGAACACTGGGAGAAGCTTGAAGAGGAAGCCTCTGTGAAAGGATTTGCTCTCGAAAAAACAGAAGAAGACATCGTTGCAGTTCCGCTTAAAGAAGACGGGGAGCCTCATAGTGATGAAAGCTATAACGAGCTTTCAAAAAGCCGGCAGGACTATATAATGGAAGAGTCACAGACGATTACCAGACAGGTAAATGACTTTTTGAGGCAAAGGCAGGTGGCAAAGCGTGTTTTAAGACGCCAGCTCAGGGAAGCAGACGAGCAGATGGTGCAAACATCCATTCAAGGTTTTATTGCGACTTTAAAGGACGAATATATCAATGAAAGCTTACATAATTTTTTGTCGGACATGGAAAAAGACATTATTCAGCACTGGCAGGAATTCCTACCTGTAAAAGAAACGCAGGAAGGCCGGCCGCCTGTATCGACTTTTTCGTTCCGTCGTTATGAAATTAATATTTTAGTGGATAATAGTGATACTTCCGCAGCGCCTGTCGTTTATGAGTCTCACCCGACATATGTCAATTTGTTCGGGAAAGTGGAAATTGGCCGCAACGGGGGGAGTCCTACGGATTTTTCCCATATTAGAGGCGGCGCTCTTCATAGGGCAAACGGCGGTTTTTTAATACTGCATGCTGCCGAATTGATGTCCCATCCGTTTGCATGGAAAGCATTGAAAAGAGCTATGCGGATGGGCTATATCCGGCTTGAGACCCCCTATGAGGATTCCGATATATTTGCAAGCACTTATTTGGAACCGGAGCCAGTGCCTTTTCAGGCAAAGGTTCTCCTGGTCGGGACCAATGCGTTATACCAAAAATTGCAAAAAGAAGATGAAACATTCCGCAAGCTTTTTAAAGTAAAAGTGGATTTTACTACTATGATGGAGCGGACGAAAGAAAACATATGGCAGTACGCCACTTTTTTGGCCTGTTTTTGTGAAAATAAACGGCTGCGCCCCCTGGCATCAGAAGCAGTAGCAAGACTCATTGATTACAGCACCAGGGAAGCAGGACACCAGCGCAAGCTCTCCATTAAATTTCACGAAGTAACATCTCTATTAATTGAAGCGGATTATTGGGCAGCGCAGGAACAATCGGCTATTATTGAACAGGCCCATGTGCACGCTGCTTTAAAAGAAACAAACTATCGGTCGGCTCAGCCTGAAGCGGCTATTCACGAGTCGATCGAGGACGGAACAATCAATATCGCGACGAGCGGAGAAAAAGTTGGCCAGATCAACGCGTTGGTTGTTGCTCATACAGGAGACTATTCATTTGGTTACCCGACTCGCGTTACGGCGCGAACGTATGCCGGAAGCGGAGGCATCGTTAATATCGACAGGGAATCCCAGCTCACAGGTGCTTTTCATACGAAAGGCCTCCATACGCTGACGAGCTATCTGCAGGCAGAGTTTGCAAGCGACCGGCCGCTGCCGCTTGCAGCAAGCATTACTTTCGAACAATCCTATCATTTGGTAGACGGTGACAGTGCTTCAAGCACGGAACTGTATGCTCTCCTGTCTTCTCTGGCTGAAGTGCCTCTCCGCCAGGATATTGCCGTAACTGGAGCTGTTAATCAGTTCGGTGATGTGCAGGCGATTGGAGAAGTGAACGAAAAAATTGAAGGATTTTATTATGTATGCAAAAAGCAGGGACTCACAAAAACTCAGGGTGTAATTATACCGACGCAGAACGCTAAGCACTTAATGCTTCGAAATGAAATTAGGCGGGCAGTGGAGGCCGGTGATTTTCATATCTGGGCGGTGAACACGGTGAAGGAAGGCATGGAAATACTTATGAGTGAACATGCCGGTGAGGTAGGAGAAAATGGATTTTACGCTTCTAACACTGTTTACGGTAATGTGCAGCAGCGTTTAATGGAAATGGCAGAAAAGCACCAGGAATAAATGCAGCAGAGAGGCCTGCTTAGGCGTCTCTGCTTATTTGTGTGTTTATCCGGCTGGTTAACAGAAGTATACAAAGTCGTTTCTGATTCATGCATGCACATACATCAGATTGCATGTTATAGGGCGGATAACGCATAAAATATCAAAAAAATAAATTTTTATACTAAAAAATTGTATTTTCCGGTTGCAAATTCTTTGTGGGCTTGTTAAAGTAATGAAAGAAGTTGAATACAGTAATCATAAAACAAAGACGACAGTCTTTTAATTTTTTCAAAATGATGTATAAAAATAATTTATCAAGCATGAATATTCAATTATAATCTGGAGGGGAATAAGAATGGCAGACAAAAAAGTAGTTCTCGCCTATTCAGGCGGTTTGGACACATCAGTAGCAATTAAGTGGTTGAGCAGTCAGGGTTACGAAGTAGTAGCGGTAGGCCTGGACGTAGGAGAGGGGAAGGATCTGGAATTTGTAAAAAATAAAGCCTTGGAAGTAGGGGCTGTACAGTCATACACAGTAGATGCGAAAAAAGAATTTGCCGAAGATTTCGTCCTTCCGGCCCTGCAGGCACATACGCTGTATGAACAAAAATATCCGCTCGTATCTGCATTATCAAGGCCGTTAATTTCAAAGAAACTGGTTGAGATTGCCGAGCAGACAAATGCTGATGCCGTAGCGCATGGCTGCACTGGTAAAGGAAACGACCAGGTAAGATTTGAAGTCAGTATTCAGGCTCTTAATCCTGACCTCGAGGTACTCGCACCTGTTCGGGAGTGGGGATGGTCGAGAGATGAAGAAATCGCTTATGCAAAAGAAAATGACGTGCCTGTACCTGTAAACCTCGATAATCCATATTCTGTCGATCAAAATCTCTGGGGCAGAAGCAACGAGTGCGGTGTTCTAGAAGACCCGTGGGCTACACCGCCGGAAGGCGCGTATGATTTAACGAATCCACTCGAAAAAACACCGGACGAAGCAGACATCGTCGAAATTGAATTCAAGCAGGGCAAGCCAGTGGCGCTTAACGGCCAGGCTTATGAACTGCAGGATTTGATTCTGGAATTAAATGACGTTGCTGGCAAGCACGGCGTGGGCAGAATTGATCACGTGGAAAACAGAATGGTAGGAATTAAATCAAGAGAAATTTATGAGTGCCCGGCAGCTATGACGCTGATTCAGGCGCACAAAGAGCTTGAAGACCTCACGCTCCCCAAAGAAGTGGCTCACTTTAAACCGGTTATTGAAAAAAAATTAAGTGAAGTAATTTATGAAGGACTGTGGTTCTCCCAGGTACGGCCAGCGCTTGAAGCGTTTTTAAAAGAAACGCAAACTAACGTGACAGGCATTGTACGGGTGAAATTATTTAAAGGCCATGCTATCATTGAAGGAAGAAAATCAGACTACTCCTTGTACAATGAAAACCTGGCTACCTACTCCACGCACGACGAATTTGATCATAATGCAGCTGTCGGATTTATTCAGCTGTGGGGTCTGCCGACCAAAGTACAAAGTGCAGTTAACAAGAAAGGTGTTAATGTATGACCAAACTATGGGGCGGGCGCTTTACAAAACAAGCGGAAGAATGGGTGGATGCCTTTGGGGCATCCATTCCTTTTGACCAAAAACTGGTGGAAGAAGATCTCCAGGGAAGTATTGCGCACGTACATATGCTGAAGAATCAGGAAATCATCACCGAAGAAGAAGCAGCCGAAATCCATCGCGGACTGGAAGCGGTGCTTGCCAAAGCAAAAAATGGAGAATTGGAATACTCGGTCCAAAATGAAGACATTCATTTGAATATCGAGAAGTTTTTAATTGATGAAATTGGCCCGGTCGGCGGCAAGCTCCATACAGGCCGGAGCCGTAACGATCAGGTGGCTACAGATGTTCATCTGTACGTAAGAAATCACACGCACACTGTTATGCAGTCTATCCGGGCCCTGCAGCAGGCGCTGCTTTTGCAGGCAGAGGAGCATGTCGAAACCATTATCCCTGGATATACCCATTTGCAGCGGGCACAGCCTATCTCTTTCGGCCATCACATGATGGCTTATTTCTGGATGCTTGAGCGGGACTACGGGCGCTTTGAGGACAGCTTAAAACGCACGAACATTTCTCCTCTCGGAGCAGGGGCCCTCGCCGGCACAACGTTTCCTATCGACCGCCGCCAGACGGCAGAGGAGCTCGGCTTTGATGATATTTATCAAAACAGCCTGGACGCTGTAAGCGACAGGGACTTTGCCCTGGAATTTATGAGCGCGGCGTCCACTGTTATGATGCATTTGTCCAGATTGGCTGAAGAAATGATCTTCTGGTCAAGCCAGGAATTTCAATTTATTGAACTCGATGACTCTTTTGCGACAGGCAGCAGCATCATGCCGCAAAAGAAAAATCCGGATATGGCAGAGCTTATTCGTGGAAAAACCGGACGGGTGTATGGAAACCTTATGGGACTGTATACGCTTTTGAAGGGGCTGCCGCTTGCGTATAATAAAGATATGCAGGAGGATAAAGAGGGACTGTTTGACACCGTGCGCACCCTTGAAGGCTCTCTGGATATTTTTGCGGGAATGGTGGAAACGATGGAAGTTCGTACAGAAAAAATGGCGGAAACCACGAGCAAAGACTTCTCTAATGCGACAGAACTCGCGGATTACCTCGCCGTTAAAGGAGTCCCGTTCCGGGAAGCTCATGAGATTGTCGGCAAATTGGTGCTTGATTGCATTCAAAGCAATAAGTATCTTGCAGATCTTTCCATGAATGAATTTAAAGAAGCAAATGAAGCCTTTGAAGAAGATATCTATGAGGTCTTAAAGCCTGAGACGGTGGTAAGCCGCAGAAATAGTGAAGGCGGTACCGGCTTTGGTCAGGTCCGGTCTGCCATCGAGCAGGGGAAAAAGGTAATAAAACAAAAGTTATAAATACAGATGCTGTCCCGTCCGGAGTAAATCTTTGGGCGGGGTCTTTTTAATGTGGAAAAGAATGCCGCCTGGGCGGAGATAAAAAATCCCGCGTCCGTATGGACACGGGGCCTTAGCTGGCAGTTATTTACGTACAATTAAGACGTCACATTTCGCATGGCGGGCAATGGCTTCCGAAACGCTGCCAATAAAGACGCGTTCAACAGCATTCAGACCGGTAGCCCCAGTGATAATTAAATCTGCTTCATAGTTTTTGGCCAGCTCACGCGGGATCTTTGTTTTTGGAGAACCGAACTCCAATGAGGAGACGACGTCAGGAACCCCTGCATTTTCTGCTTCTGCTGTATAGTTCTCAAGCAGTTCGTTGCCATATTCTTCTGCTCGTGCAATAATAGTACGGTCATACCGTTCCATTGTGGCAAATGTTCTCGTATCAATAACATGAGAGATGATTAGTTTTGCCTGCTGCTCCTGCGCAATCTCAACAGATTTTTTAAAAGCTGTTCTGGATTCGTCTGAGCCATCGACGGCAACAATAATAACTTCGTATCTACTCAATGCCATCCTCCCCTTTTGTCGTAGGATTTCTATTTCCTGTAGATAATTTTCCCTATTTTTTTAATTTAAAACGATAGTGTGTAGGTAAAAGGATGTGCCGGGAAAACAGAACAGAAAATGTTCAAATAATTTTCATTATTACATAACTAATGGATGACATAAAGGCGGGTGAATAACGATGAGGCACGCGTTAATTACAGCAGGCACGAAAGGCCTCGGCCGAAAAGTTTCTGAAGCTTTAAAAGAAAAAGGTTATACGTTGACCGTTACTTACCGGAAAAAAGACGAGGCTTACTATAAAATGAAAGAGCAGTGGGAAATGGAAAGCAGCCACATCCAGTTCGTCCAGGGGGACATGGTCTCAAAGCAGGACGTAGAGCGGATGGTGGAAGAAGCTTATTCAGCCTTTGGCCGACTTGATATCGTCGTAAATAATGCTGGCCCTTACATATTTGAAAAAAAGCAGCTAGCAGATTATTCCGATGAAGAATGGCACCGGATGGTTGATGGCAACCTGAGTGCTGCCTTCCATTTGGCAAAAAAAGCGATACCGATTATGCGCCGGCAGCAGTTCGGCCGTTTTATTACTTATGGTTTTCAGAGTGCTCCTACAGCGCCGGGATGGCTTTATCGTTCAGCATATGCAGCGGCGAAAAGCGGCCTGGTGTCTTTGACAAAATCAATTTCTCTAGAAGAAGCATCCTACGGTATTACCGCAAACATGGTTTGTCCGGGCATAGTGACAGAAGAGTTTAAGGAAGCAGATATACATGCAGGCAGACAGGTGAGTGACCATTCTGTTCCTGTTGGAAGGCCAGCAACGGGCGGCGACATTGCAAGAACTATTTTATTTTTAACGGATGACGATGCGGATATGATTACAGGCTCTGTAATTGAAGTGACCGGCGGGATAGATGTGCTTCATAAACGCAGGTAAGTGGAAGGCAGTTTAAGTTAGGCTGGTAAAAGGTATAGTTCCCCGGAAACAGTTTTTGATTGCGGAGGAGGATATACATGAAAGTATCTTATCATGGTCATTCAGTAGTAAAGATTGAGACAAACGGCAAAACAATCTTAATTGACCCATTTATTACAGATAACCCATTAACTGATTTAAATGCGGAAGATGTGAAAGCAGATGCCATTTTGCTGACTCATGGTCATTTTGACCATGTCGGAGACACAGTGGATATCGCCAAGCGAAATAATGCGCTTGTAGTGGCACCGTTTGAACTGGCTCAGTATCTTGGCTGGCAGGGCGTAGAAACGCACCCAATGCATATTGGCGGCGGCTATACGTTTGATTTCGGCCACGTACAGTTAACTCAGGCATTTCACGGTTCCGGCTACTTCCTTGAAGAGGAACAAAAGATTATTTATACGGGTATGCCAAGTGGCATTATTTTCGAAGCGGAAGGAAAGAAAGTGTATCATATGGGCGATACCGGCTTGTTTTCTGACATTAAGCTTATCGCGGAAAGAAACAATATTGATCTTTTATTCGTCCCAATTGGTGATAACTTTACAATGGGTCCTAAGGATGCCAAAACGGCAGCGGAATGGGTGAATGCGGATTATACGGTTCCAATCCATTACAATACCATGCCGCCTATCAAACAGGATCCGCAGCAGTTTGTAGATTCCCTTTCTCCACTGAAAGGAAAAGCACTGGAAGCCGGCGGCTCGATTGAATTATAGAATTTAAAAAACCGTTCAGTCATTAAAACAGACTGAACGGTTTTTTTTAATACAATTGCCGGCAGGCAGTTGAAGGGAGGGTTTCTGAACCGTATAATGTAATAGTACAGATAATGAAACAGAAGTAATACAGTTAAAAATTTACGCGGACAGAGCGCTCCCGGTAAGTGCGTAAATAAAAAGGAAGGTACTGTGCCTATGGCAACCAAACATGAACAAATATTAAATTACATACTGGCCCTGGACGTAGGAGAAAAAATTTCCGTCCGTGGAATTGCAAAGAACCTGGAAGTAAGTGAAGGTACAGCGTACCGTGCAATTAAGGAAGCAGAAAACCAGGGAATTGTCAGTACGATTGAACGAGTCGGCACGATACGTATCGAAAAAAAGCAAAAAGAAAACTTCGAACGTCTAACCTATGCTGAAGTAGTTAACATTATTGACGGCCAGGTGCTTGGGGGCAGAAATGGGCTTCACAAAACCCTGAATCGCTTTGTGATTGGTGCCATGAAGCTTGAAGCGATGATGCGGTACGTGGAGCCCGGGAACCTCCTCATTGTCGGTAACCGGTACCAGGTGCATAAACTTGCCCTTGAAGCAGGAGCAGCTGTTTTAATTACCGGTGGATTTGATACGAATGAACATGTCATTTCTCTGGCGGATGAACTGGGCCTGCCGGTAATTACAACGACATATGACACGTTTACGGTAGCTACCATGATTAACCGGGCGATCTATGACCAGCTCATTAAAAAAGAAATTGTGGTAGTAAATGATATTTTAATTCCGCTACAGGATACGTATTTTATGACGGTGGATAATACAGTGGAAAAATGGCATGAAATGAACCAAAAAACCGGCCACAGTAGATATCCGGTGATCAGCGAAGACATGAAAGTTCAGGGAATGGTAGCTGCGAAGGACGTATTGGGCGCTTCGGTTCAGACTCCTATCGAAAAAGTGATGACAAAATCTCCAATTACGGTCAGTGAACGGACGTCTGTGGCTTCGGTAGCCCATACGATGGTATGGGAAGGTATCGAACTGCTTCCGGTAATGGACGATGCGAAAAAGCTGCTTGGAGTTATCAGCCGGCAGGACGTATTAAAAGCACTGCAGATGGTTCAGCGCCAGCCACACGTCGGGGAAACCATTGAAGATACGGTAACAAGCCGTTTCCGGGAAGCCCCTCCTGGGTCGGGATTTATGTTTGAGTGCGATATTACGCCGCAGATGACCAATGCGCTCGGTACGGTGGCAAACGGGGTTATCATGTCTCTTGTTACGGAGACAGGCCAACGTCTGCTTAGAGACTACAAAAAAGGCGATATGGTGGTAGAGAATGTAACACTTTACTTTATCCGGCCAGTACAGATTGAAAGCAAAATTGAGTTGAACGGGAAAATACTTGAAGTGGGAAGAAAACACGGGAAAGTGGATGTGGAATTGTACTATGAAGGCGCGATCGTCGGCAAGGCGATGATGATGGTACAGCTACTCGACCGCTGATCGATGGGGGATAGACAATGCAAATATTTCAGGCAATCATACAGACGATAGAGCAGTACGATAAAATTATGATTTACCGGCACGAGCGTCCCGATCCGGATGCTCTCGGCTCCCAGGCGGGCCTGGCTGCGTGGATTAAAAAGCAGTTCCCTGACAAGCAGGTGGGCACTACCGGAGAAAATGAGCCTTCGCTTTCTTTTTTAACGACTATGGATGAACAATTGACTGAAGTGGATGCCGAAACGCTGGTGATTGTTTGCGATACTGCCAATATGGCAAGGATCGACGGCGAAGGCTGGGACCAGGGAGCAGCGGTTATTAAAATCGATCATCACCCGAACGAAGATCCGTACGGGGAACCGATGTGGGTGGATACAAAAAAAAGCTCCACGTGCGAAATGATTACAGAATTGATTCTGTTTGCCCAAAAATCCTACGGATGGACAGTTCCGAATGAAACAGCCCGGCTGTGCTACGCCGGCCTTATTGGAGATACCGGTCGTTTTCAGTTTAGCAATACTACGCCAAACACGATGCGCATGGCAGCTGAACTTCTTGCGTTCGATTTTGAACCGGGAGCAATTTATGCTGAAATGTATAAGAACCCTGAGAGCCTGGTGCGTCTACGCGGAGAGGTACTTCAAAGCTTTACCCTGACAGAGGATGGGGCGGCTTACATGTACCTAACCCAGGAAATGCTTCGTAAATACGGCATAACCATCAATGAATCCTCAGCAGTGATCAATTCGTTTGCAGACACAGAAGGGGTTGTTGCATGGGTGTTCTTTGTAGAAGAAGAACAGGGGTCGTACCGGGTGCGTTTTCGTTCGCGCGGACCGGTGATTAATCAGCTTGCTGTTAAATACCGCGGGGGCGGCCACACTATGGCAGCAGGAGCCAAAGCAGAAAACAGGCAGGAAACAGAAAACATTATACAGGCGCTCGAGGACATCTGCCGGAACTGGCAGCATAGATAAAACGCCCATCACCTAGCCGGCCACAGGGAGGATCAGGAATATGTCACTGCACGTATATTCGGAATACAGCATGTTGCAAAGCACTATCAGGCTAGAGAATCTCGTCCGCAAAGCAAAAGAATACAGCTGGCCGGCAGCTGCGGTCACGGACCGGGACACGATGCACGGGGCCGTGGCTTTTTACCGTCTCTGCCGGCAGTACCAGGTGAAAAGCCTTCCAGGAATAGAGCTGTGGGTTCAGGGAGATGGCGCAGAAGACCAGGAATTCCCGGTAATTGCACTGCCGCAAAACAACGGGGGATACAAGCAGCTCATGCAGTGGGCTGGGGACAAACAACAGGACAGGCAGGTCACATGGGAACAACTGGCGGATTCTGCCGGTTGTCTTTTTATCCTGCCGCTTGAACAGAGCGAACCCGGCACCTTCAGGAAAAGCAAAAATGACTTGTATGCATTTTTTGAAAAATGGAGCAGACGGTTTGCGCCTGGTGTTCTTTGGCTTGAAGCCCCGAAAATGGAAGAGGAAATGGAGTGGAGAGAGGCAGCGGAACGATTTGGCATCTCCATGGTGGCTTCTCCGTTGATTAATATGCAAAAATCTGAAGAGGCACGGGCCTATAAACTGCTGCAGGCAGTGAAGGACGGCAGGGTCTGGAAAGATACCGTAATTGACCGGAAGCCCTTTTCACTGGAAGTGTGGCAGGAGAAGGCGACTGAGATGTACGAAGCCGGCCATCTCAATAACTGGAGAAAAATAGCTGACAAATGTCACGTAGACCTTTCATTAGGTGAAACGCACATGCCGGTGTTTCCAACCCCCGGGGAGCAGCCAGCTTCTCTGTATTTAAAAAAGCTAGCGGAAAAGGGAATGCAAAAACGTTATAGTACTGTTTCAGAACATGCGCGGGAGCGGCTGAAGCATGAACTTAGCGTTATTATTGATGCCGGGTTTGCAGATTATTTTTTAATTGTGCAGGATTTTGTTGCGTTTGCTAAAAAACAGGGGATGTATGTAGGGCCTGGGAGAGGCTCGGCCGCAGGGTCGCTTGTGTCCTACCTTATCGGCATTACGGATGTGGATCCTTTGCAGTACGGTCTTCTGTTTGAGCGGTTTCTGAATCCGGAACGGGCTGCGCTTCCGGATATAGATATTGATTTTCCGGACCATCGGCGTGAAGAGGTACTGCAGTATTTGCGGACAAAATACGGGGAAACATGCGTAGCGCAGATTGTTACATTCAATACGTTCGGAGCTCGTGCTGCGATACGGGACGCAGGCAGGGTGCTTGAAATTCCACAGGGACTCATTAACCGGACAGCAGGCATGTTTTCAGGGACCGATTCTATAGCCGGAAAAACAGCCAGTGATAAAAAACTGCAGCAGTGGCAGCAGACTGAACCGAAGGTGGAGTCACTGCTCCGGGCTGCTTCCTATTTAGAAGGCCTGCCGCGCCAAACGTCCATTCACGCGGCCGGTATTGTATTAAGCAGTGGCCGGCTTGACTCCTACACTCCTTTAATGGATAGAAATGGTGTGCTCTTACTGACCCAGTACCCGATGGAAGACCTTGAAGCGCTGGGGCTGGTGAAAATTGACCTGCTGGGGCTCCGGAATTTAACGCTGCTTGAATATATGACCGAAGCAGTCCAAAAAGAAAAAAATGATTTTCAATTAAGGCACATTCCAATGAATGATAAAAAAACTTACCAACTGCTGAGCGAAGGGAAAACCAACGGCATCTTCCAGCTTGAATCAGCAGGGATGAAGTCTGCTCTGCAGCAGATCCGGCCCGACCGCTTTGAAGACATTGCTGCAGTGAGCGCACTTTACCGGCCGGGACCAATGGCTCAGATTCCTTTGTATGCAGAACGTAAGCATGGAATAAAAGAAATGCCTGCTCTTCCTGAGCATATTGAAGATATTGCTGGATCCACATATGGCATCATCGTTTATCAGGAGCAGATTATGCAGATTGCTGTAAAAGTGGCAGGGTACTCAATGGGGGAGGCGGATTCCTTCCGGCGGGCTATCAGTAAAAAAGACGCTCGTGAAATGAAAAAAGAAAAAAAGCGTTTTCTTGAAAAAGCAGGGGCTTCCGGCGTGCTGACAGCGGAAGCAGAAACAATTTTCAGCTGGATTGAACAATTTGCCAATTATGGTTTTAATAAGAGCCATGCGGTGGCCTATAGTGTGATTTCCTATCAGCTGGCTTATATCAAAGCTCACCACCCGGCCGTGTTTTTTTCATCGTTGATGTCAGGCCATGTGCGAAGTGAAGAAAAATTTCTGGAATACCAGCGGGAAGCAAAGGAAATTGGTATTGAGCTGCTCCCCCCTTCAATCAATCAAAGTGGTTATGGTTTTCGTATTGAGGAGGGGAATCTTCGTTTTGGCTTGAATATTGTTAAACAGGTAGGAAAAAGTAATATCCAGATGATTTTGAAGGAACGAAACAGCAGCGGGCGTTTTGAATACTGGCTTGATTTTCTTCACCGGGTAGATACTAGAGCGATTGGGCGGCAGGGATTTGTATATCTGATCCAGGCCGGTGTGTTTGATGAATTTGAAGTGGAACGGTCTACGCTGCTCGCTTCACTTGATCGTTCACTGCGGATAATTGAAGGGGAACAGGAATTTCAGGAATTTGGCACAGAACTGGCTCCTCGGATGCGCTGGATCGAGGCCGCCCCCCTTTCCTGGGAAGAGAAGCTCGAAATGGAAAAGGAGGCCTCCGGTTATTACTTAAGCGGCCATCCACTGGAGGCGTATAAGGAACTTTTTGCTGCCTTCGAGTTATGGGAGCTTGGAAGCTCTCTTCCCGTGGATAATCAGCTGCGCTGGGCTGGCGGGTTTGTGAGGACGGTGAAGACTGTGCGCACCAAAAATGGACAATCCATGTGCTTCCTGACGATAGACGACGGGACTGGAGAGCTTGAAGTGGTAGTTTTTCCGAATGTTTACCGGAATGTAAAATCACTGCTTGCAGAAAAATCAATTCTTTTGGTTCAGGGACGGACAGACAAGCAGTCCCGGGGGGACAAGATGATTGCGGAGAGCTGCCTCTCTCTGCCGGAAATCGAAAAACAGGCAGAACACACGCTGTATGTTAAATTGCCGGAAGATGAGCAGGGACAAGTGCTGCGCCGGGTCAAACAAGTACTTCGGCAATCGCCTGGAGCGGTGACGGTCCTCATCTATGACGGGCAACAGGGACGTGCTTTCCAGCTTGAAAACAGCTTAAAAACGGACGCCGGGGACACGTGCATGCGAGGACTTGAAAAGGTTGTTTCAAAAGAATCCATTATATTAAAATCAAATAAAGATGCCGCTGACTGATTATTCTGTTATAATAGGTAACGTTTATAATTAAATTGAACGAAACACTGAATGTGCTTCTGTAAGCACAGGGTTATCATTAAAATATAAAAAATGCTGAAGGAGAGTGGCACTATGCCTACCACCCGCGAAGAAGCACTACATATTCACAAACAGAATCAAGGGAAACTCGAAACCGTATCGAAAGTACCGGTGAAAAATGGAAGAGATTTAAGCCTGGCATATTCTCCGGGAGTAGCTGAGCCCTGCAAAGAAATTTTTGATGATAAACAAAAAGTATTCGAATATACAATGAAGGGCAATATGGTGGCAGTCGTTTCTGACGGCTCAGCCGTGCTTGGGCTGGGCAATATCGGCCCGGAAGCGTCTCTTCCGGTGATGGAAGGAAAAGCGGTTCTTTTTAAATCATTTGCCGGTGTGGATGCTTTTCCTATCTGTCTTGAAACAAATGATGTAGATAAAATTGTAGAGACGGTAAAGTTAATGCAGCCAACATTTGGCGGTGTCAACCTGGAAGATATTGCAGCCCCTAACTGCTTCGTTATTGAAGAGCGCCTAAAAAAAGAAACAAATATTCCTGTATTTCATGACGATCAGCACGGCACAGCGATCGTTACCGTAGCCGGCTTGATCAATGCTTTGAAGCTCAATAAAAAGCATTTGTCTGAGATACGGGTAGTTATTAACGGGGCAGGATCAGCGGGAATTGCCATTATTAAGCTTCTGCGCCGTTTCGGGGTGAAGGATGTCATTTTATGCGATTCTAAAGGCGCTATTTATGAAGGCCGTCCGGAAGGCATGAACGACATGAAAGCAGAAGTCGCAAAAGTAACGAACAATGAGAATGTTTCCGGCGGGCTAAAAGAGGTCGTTCAGAACACAGACGTGTTTATAGGCGTTTCCGTAGCGGGAGTACTTTCAAAAGAAATGGTAGAGTCCATGAATGATGACCCGATCATTTTTGCGATGGCCAACCCGGACCCCGAGATCACACCGGATGATGCTAAAGACGCTGGGGCAAAAGTGATCGGTACCGGCCGTTCCGATTTTCCAAACCAGGTAAACAATGTGCTGGCCTTTCCGGGTATTTTTCGCGGAGCTCTCGATGTGAACGCCACTCACATTAACGAAGATATGAAAAAAGCAGCTGTATACGCTATTGCAGAGCTGATTACGGAAGATGAACTGAACGAAGACTATGTAATTCCAAACCCGTTTGATCCAAGAGTCGCTCCGGAAGTAGCTGCGGCGGTGGCAAAAACAGCCATGGAAACAGGCGTGGCGAGGAAAAACGCCGATCCGGAGAAAATCAAAGAGAAAACCAGGGCTCTTTCCGATATTGAAGAATAATAAAGGCCTATAGACCTAACCATTGAAGATGTCTGGCTTTTCCTATGTATTAGAGCTTGTCTGTGATAAACTATGTGGGAGACTAATAGCAGGAGCGATCGCTGACAAAACGGTCGCTCCTGATGTACGTCTGCAAATAAAACAACAGCGCTGCGTTATGTACACCAGCTGAACGGTGAAATACATTCCGGGACGCTGCAGTCTGCTTGCGTTTCTATTATTTGCGGAGCAGCCAAGCATTAAATATGAAGAAGGTGTCTTTATGATGATCAAAGATTTATTCAGTAAAAGGCGAAAATATGCTTCAATGCCGGCTGAACGGGAACAGCCGAAAACCATGAACGAGGGCGTTATGACAAAATGTCCCAAATGCAAAACAATTGTTTATACAAAAGAATTAGTAAAACATGCCAATGTCTGTATGCATTGTGGTCATCATATGCCGATGACTCCTTCCGAACGGATTGATTTGATCCTTGATGAGGATTCTTTTCACGAGCTGAACCCTCATATGGTCTCGGCAGACCCTCTGGAGTTTCCGGAATACAAGGAAAAGCTTGAAAAGGACCAGAAAAAAACCGGCCATAAGGAAGCTGTCGTCACAGGAGAAGGAACGATCGGCGGCACCCCGGTGGTCCTGGGCGTGATGGATCCGGCATTTCGGATGGGCAGTATGGGCTCGGTAGTTGGAGAAAAAATCACCCGGGCAATCGAGCGGGCCCTTGACCTCCATGCCCCGTTCATTCTGTTTTCTGCTTCGGGCGGAGCCCGGATGCAGGAAGGGATTCTCAGCCTCATGCAGATGGCTAAAACCAGCGCAGCACTGAAAAAAATGGATGAAGCAGGGCTTTTGTTTGTCTCAGTTATGACCCATCCCACCACGGGGGGCGTTTCTGCAAGCTTCGCCTCTCTTGGGGACTATAATTTTGCCGAACCTGAAGCATTGATCGGCTTTGCCGGCAGAAGAATAATTGAACAGACGATCCGCCAAGAGCTTCCCGAAGATTTTCAGACAGCAGAATTTTTGCTTAAACACGGCCAGCTTGACAAGGTGCTGCACAGGCAGGATATGAAAAACACTTTGTCTGCGATCGTGCAGATGCATACGTGAAGGGAGTCAGTGCCAATGGAAAATCATCTTCCTTTTGAAAAACCAATCATGGAGCTCCGAAACAAAATCGATGAATTAAAAAGCTTTACAGATGAGAAGGATATCGATTTAAGCGGAGAAATAGAGAAATTGGAACAGCGGCTAGAGCAGCTCGAAGCCGAAGTATATAACAATTTAAAGCCGTGGCAGCGTGTGCAGATCGCAAGGCACCCGGAGCGCCCCACCACTCTCGATTATATCGACAGTTTGTTTGAGCAATTCATCGAATTGCATGGCGATCGTCTGTTTGGAGATGACGAAGCGATTGTTGGGGGCATCGCTTTTTTTGAAGGAAGCCCGGTGACTGTCATCGGCCATCAACGCGGACGAGATACGAAGGAAAACGTCCGCCGGAATTTCGGGATGCCGCATCCGGAAGGGTACCGCAAAGCGCTTCGGCTTATGAAGCAGGCGGAAAAATTTAACCGTCCGGTGATCTGTTTTGTCGATACGAAGGGCGCTTATCCTGGAAAAGCGGCGGAAGAGCGCGGCCAGAGTGAAGCCATTGCCCGGAATTTGATGGAAATGGCTGGCCTGAAAGTGCCGGTAATTAGTGTTGTTATCGGAGAAGGCGGCAGCGGAGGCGGGCTTGCGCTTGGAGTGGCGAACCATGTACATATGTTCGAAAATTCATGGTACTCGACCATCTCCCCTGAAGGTGCTTCCTCTATTTTATGGAAGGATGCTTCATATGCCCGGGAAGCTGCAGAAGCTATGCGTATTACGGCTGGAGACTTACAAGAATTTGGTGTGGTTGATGAGATTGTGAAAGAACCCCGGGGAGGGGCGCATCATGATCCAAAAGAACAAACGGCTATTTTACGGAAGACGCTTCAACAGTCTTTAAAGGACCTGCTTGTATTAACGCCGAATGAATTAATAGAATCAAGGTATGAAAAATTTAAGCAAATGGGCACGTTTGAAGAAAGTGATTTTTAGGAAAGCGCCGGGTGGCGCTTTTTTTGTGAAATAGAACCGCTCCTGCTGTTCAGCTGCAATTGAAAAGAGGTGCGGGCAACTGTGCGAGATGGCAATTTTGACTTGGTTTTTTAATAATAGCAGCTTTCGAAAATATAATTACTTTTGTGTCATCGGGTCTATAACGGGTATAATGATAAACAGGAATGCAAAGGGAAGGAGTTATGGAATGAAACGGATTGGAGTGTTAACGAGCGGAGGAGATTCGCCCGGAATGAATGCAGCCATACGTGCTGTTGTTCGGAAGGCGATCTACCATGATCTTGAAGTTTATGGCGTGCAGTACGGCTATGCCGGGCTGATCGAAGGTGACATTGAAAAAATGGAGCTTGGCGACGTAGGTGATATTATTCACCGCGGTGGAACAAAACTATATACTGCCCGCTGCGAGGAATTCCGCACGCCGGAGGGACGACAGAAGGCTGTAGATCAGCTGAACGCAAGAGGCATTGAAGCTTTGGTCGTTATAGGCGGTGACGGCTCGTTCCGTGGAGCGGAAAAATTAACTGAGCTTGGCTACCCAACGATTGGAATACCAGGGACCATCGACAACGATATTCCGGGCACAGACTATACAATTGGTTTTGATACAGCCTTGAACACAGTTATTGACGCGATTGATAAAATCCGGGATACCGCCACTTCACATGAACGTACATACGTTATTGAAGTAATGGGCAGAGACGCCGGCGATCTCGCTCTCTGGTCCGGCCTGGCCGACGGTGCCGAGACGATTTTAATCCCAGAGGAAGAGTATGATATGGATCAGGTAGTCAGCCGTCTACGTCGCGGACATGCGAGGGGTAAGAAGCACAGTATCATCATTATCGCCGAAGGCGTAGGAAGCGGCACAGAGTTTGGCCAGAAGATCCAGGAAACAACGAATCTCGAAACAAGGGTAACCGTTCTTGGCCACATTCAGCGTGGAGGGTCACCGACCGGTTTTGACCGGGTACTTGCAAGTCGTCTCGGCGCAAGAGCTGTTGAACTTCTTTTGAATGGAAAAGAAGGAAGAATGGTCGGTATCGAGAAAAATGAGATCGTTGATAAATCGATTCCAGAAGTGCTTAAGCAGAAGCATCAGGTGGACTCTGGCATGTACAAACTATCCCAGGAGCTGTCGATTTAATTCCGGGGCAAAGGCTTTACCGCGGATGAAAAGTTTCTATGATACAATAAACTAGGATTTCAGAGAGAGAACAGGAGGAAGATCATGCGAAAAACAAAGATTGTATGCACGATAGGACCGGCAAGTGAAGCGCCGGAAACGCTGGAAAAATTAATTAAAAACGGGATGAATGTAGCGAGGCTTAATTTTTCCCATGGGGATTTTGATGAGCATCAGGCCCGGATTGACAGCATTCGCGAAGTTTCTGCCCGGCTGAAGAAAAATGTGGCAATACTGCTTGACACAAAGGGGCCGGAAGTACGTACTCATACGATGGAAGGCGGCGCCATCCAGCTTGAAAAGGGACAGCCGTTGATCATCAGCACGGAAGAAGTCGTCGGCACAACAGAAAAAATCTCCGTTACTCACGGTGGTTTAACCGAAGATATGGAAGTCGGCAAAAAAATTCTTCTCGATGACGGACTGATTGAGCTTGAAGTAACCGGTATCGAAGACAAAGAAGTTCATACGAAAGTGCTGAATAACGGCGAACTGAAAAACAAAAAAGGCGTTAACCTCCCGAACGTGAAGGTCAATCTGCCAGGCATAACAGAAAAAGATGCGGATGACATCGAATTCGGAATTAGAAATAACGTCGACTTTATTGCCGCTTCATTTGTACGCCGGGCTTCTGATGTTTTGGAAATTCGCGAGCTCCTGGAAAAACACGGAGCAGAAGATACGTTCATCGTGCCGAAAATTGAGAACCAGGAAGGCATCGACAACGTCGAGGAAATTCTTGAAGTGTCCGACGGGTTGATGGTGGCGCGCGGAGACATGGGCGTTGAAATTCCGCCTGAGGAAGTGCCGCTTGTACAAAAGCGCCTGATTAAACGCTGCAACTTCCTCGCCAAGCCGGTAATTACAGCTACGCAGATGCTTGATTCGATGCAGCATAACCCACGCCCGACGAGGGCGGAAGCAAGTGACGTGGCAAATGCCATTTTTGATGGTACAGACGCTATCATGCTTTCCGGAGAAACAGCAGCGGGAGATTATCCGGTGGAATCAGTAGAAACCATGAGCAATATTGCGCTGAGAGCAGAGTCTTCGCTGCAGTACCGCAATACACTGGACGAAAAAACAAAAGAAAGCAAGCCTTCAATTACCAACTCCATTGGGCAGTCCGTAGCCTACACCGCCCATTCGCTGAATGCTTCGGCGATTCTTACCGCTACCGAAAGCGGGTATACCGCACGTATTGTTTCGAAATATCGTCCGGAGTCGCCGATTATTGCGGTTACAAGCAATGAACGCGTCTACCGCCGGCTTGCGCTAATCTGGGGCGTCCAGGGACTGTTGGGCACGAAATCCAGTACCACCGATGAAATGCTTGATGTAACTGTAAGCAAGGCTCTATCAGAAGAACTCGTCAGCCGCGGAGATCTTGTTGTTATTTCTGCCGGGGTGCCTGTAGGAGAAACGGGAACAACCAACCTGATGAAAGTTCACGTAATCGGTGAAACGGTCGCCAAAGGACAGGGCATTGGCCGTTACACCGCAGCGGGAAGAGTAGTCGTTGCCGGAAGCGCAGAAGAAGCAAACGCCAAAATGACAGAAGGCGCCGTGCTCGTCACCCAGGCAACAGACAAAGACATGATGCCAGCCGTTGAAAAAGCGTTGGCAGTTGTCACAGAAGAAGGAGGATTAACCTCCCACGCCGCGGTGGTAGGCTTGAACCTGGGTATTCCTGTAGTAGTTGGTGTAGAAGAAGCCAGAAGCTTATTTGAAGACGGCGAAGAAATTACTGTCGATGCTTCAAGAGGCGACATTTACCGCGGGCACGCCAGTGTGCTGTAAGCGGTTCTGATTATTCTTTTTGGTCTTGCGGCGCCTGAGTTACGCCGGGGGCTGGATAAAAACTTAAACGAAGGGGGGCGGGCAGATGGCTAAATGGTTTTTATTACTGCTGATTATTATACCGGCTGCAGAAGTAGGGGTGCTAATATTAGCCGGCAATACGATTGGTATATGGCCGACAATTGCACTCATTATTGCAACCGGCCTGCTTGGGGCCTGGCTGGCGAAACGGGAAGGCCTGCAGGTGTTCCGTACGCTGCAGCTGCAGACACAGCGGGGAGAAATGCCTGGAGATATTGTCCTCGATGGTGTATGTATTCTTGTCGGCGGTACGCTGTTGCTCACCCCAGGCTTTATCACAGACGCTCTTGGCTTCAGCCTGTTGATCCCGTGGTCGAGAAGAGGAATGAAAGCTGTGTTAAAGAGATGGTTTAAAAAAATGGTAGATAACGGGAATATAAGAGTAATGGGGCGCAGGTGGTAATCCTGACGCCCCGCCCGCCCGATTGAAACTTCTGAAAACTTTCCGGGCGCACATGACATGAAATTGTCAAATGTGGTAGGATTATTAGGAGCGTTTAATTTGGAAGGATGACCATGCATTGTTATCGCAAGCCTCAGTTTTTTTACTTATACTGCTTGCGGTGGGAATTTTCGCAAAAAACCAGTCGCTAATTGTAGCCGTTGCTGCTTTAATTGTTATTAAATGGACAGGGCTGGGCGATAAAATATTTCCGTTTATGCAGGCAAAAGGCATTGAAATTGCTGTTACTATTTTGACGTTTGCGGTTCTGGTTCCTATTGCTACCGGGGATATTGGCTTTCGCCAGCTCGGCGAAGCAGTTCGTTCCTATTATGCATGGATTGCGCTTGCTTCAGGCATTCTGGTGGCTCTTATCGCCAAGGGGGGTGTAGAGCTGCTTCAGAGCGACCCGCATATTACCACTGCACTAGTGCTTGGAACTATATTAGCAGTAGCTCTGTTTAACGGTATAGCCGTCGGCCCTCTAATCGGGGCTGGCATCGCATATATTGCGATGAGAGCCGTAGAGTGGTTTTCCTCTCTCGGTGGATAACGGCTGAATAACAGCCGGGGTGTTTCTCCGGCTGCCTAAACAGGGAAATAGTCATTATTGTGTACACAATTGAATGCGCTACACCTCCAAAAAGTAGCAGTACAATGGGTTTTTATGACAAAAACAGACCAACCGTTCTGTTTTGAAACGTATGTTTTATTAAAAGGAAAATGTAAGCATTTTCTTCTTCGGTACATACGTTATACTTTTTGAATTAAAGGAGAGATTGTGTAATGAGTTCAACTCGTGGTTTAGAAGGCGTTGTAGCTACAACTTCCAGTGTCAGCTCCATTGTTGATGATGTGTTAAAGTATCAGGGATATCATATTGATGACCTGACAGAGCATGCATCTTTTGAAGAAGTTATTTACCTGCTTTGGTACGGAGAGCTTCCAAACAAAGAAGAATATAACAACTTCCGCCAGTCGCTCATGGATAATATGAGCGTTCCGGATGAGGTCTTTGATTATATGAAACAGTATTCAGTTGATAAAGTGCGTCCTATGGCTGCCCTTCGTACTGCAGTGTCCCAGTTAAGCTTATATGACAGTGAAGCTGACGACATGAGCGAAGAAGCAAACCAGCGCAAAGCTGTGCGTCTGCAGTCACAAATTCTATCTCTCGTCACAGGCTTTGCAAGAATTCGAAAAGGTAAAGATCCAATCAAACCCGATCCTGCACTGAGCTTTTCGGCAAACTTTATGTATATGCTAAACGGAGAAGAGCCAGATGAAACGTCCATCAAAGCATTTAACAAAGCGATGATCCTGCATGCCGACCACGAGCTGAATGCTTCAACCTTTACCGCCCGTGTATGTGTGGCTACCCTTTCGGATATGTACTCTGGAGTCACAGCTGCTATCGGGGCATTAAAAGGCCCGCTTCACGGTGGCGCCAACGAGCGTGTGATGGAAATGCTTACAGAAATCGGCACTCCTGAAAATGTAGACAGTCATGTGCAGAAGCTTCTTGATAACAAAGAAAAGATTATGGGCTTTGGCCACCGGGTATATAAAACCGGTGATCCGCGTGCCAAGCATCTGCGCGAAATGTCCCGCCAGCTGACAGAAGTGACCGGAGAATCGAAATGGTATGACATGTCGATGAAGGTTGAAGAAAAAATTGAAAATGAAAAAGGATTGCTGCCAAACGTGGACTTCTTCTCGGCGTCCGTATATCACAGTCTCGGCATCGACCATGACTTGTTCACGCCAATTTTTGCTGTCAGCCGCACGTCCGGATGGATTGCCCATATTCTTGAGCAGTATGAAAACAATCGTTTAATCCGTCCGCGCGCCGAATACGTTGGCCCGGAAAACAAAAAGTATGTTTCTCTTGAAGAGCGGTAAGAAAGACTTTAAAAAGCAGCACTTCGCTTGTCTTGCTTTCAGCTTCAGCAGCCCCGGGCACGGTCCAGTGCCCGGGAAAAGTAAAGGTTTATTATATTAAAGGAGGATTTATTCATGTCTAATGGAGAAAAAATTCAAACTAGTAATGGTAACTTAACGGTGCCAAACGAACCGATTATTCCGTATATCGAAGGGGACGGCATCGGCCCGGACATCTGGGCAGCAGCGGAGAAAGTATTGGATGCAGCTGTAGAAAAAGCCTATAACGGAGAAAAGAAAATTCATTGGAAAGAAATCCTTGTAGGACAGAAAGCTTATGACAAAACAGGCGAATGGCTTCCGGAAGAATCCCTGGATGCTATCCGTGAATACTTAATCGCTATTAAAGGCCCACTCACTACTCCTATCGGTGGAGGCATCCGTTCCCTGAACGTGGCGCTGCGCCAAAAGCTTGACCTGTTTACGTGCCTGCGCCCGGTTCAGCACTTTACAGGAGTGCCTTCTCCAGTGAAGCGCCCGGAAGACGTCAACATGGTGATTTTCCGTGAAAATACAGAAGATATCTATGCCGGCATTGAATTCCAGGAAGGCACGGATGAAGTGAAAAAAGTAATCGACTTCCTGCAAAACGAAATGGGATCCGAAAACATCCGTTTCCCTGAAACATCCGGAATCGGCGTAAAACCTGTTTCCAAAGAAGGTACTGAGCGTCTCGTGCGTGCGTCAATTCAATACGCTCTTGATGAAGGCCGTGAAAGTGTAACCCTCGTACACAAGGGTAATATCATGAAGTTTACAGAAGGCTCCTTCAAAAACTGGGGTTACGACCTTGCGGAGCGTGAATTCGGGGATAAAGTCTTCACATGGCGCGAATACGATGAAATCGTAGAAAAAGAAGGCAAAGAAGCAGGAAATGCTGCCCAGGATAAAGCGGTAAGTGAAGGCAAAATCATTGTAAAAGATGCTATCGCAGACATCTTCCTGCAGCAGATTCTGACACGTCCGAAAGAGTTTGATGTAGTAGCCACGATGAACTTGAACGGCGACTATGTTTCCGACGCCCTCGCTGCACAGGTTGGCGGTATTGGTATTGCGCCGGGCGCCAACATCAACTATGAGACAGGGCACGCTATTTTCGAAGCGACACACGGCACAGCGCCAAAATACGCCGGCCTGGACAAAGTAAATCCATCTTCTGTAATCCTGTCCGGTGAACTGCTCCTTCGTCACCTTGGCTGGAATGAAGCTGCCGAGCTTGTGCTTCAATCCATGGACAAAACCATCGGAAGCAAAGTCGTTACTTATGACTTCGCACGCCTGATGGACGGAGCAAAAGAAGTGAAGTGCTCTGAGTTCGGTGACGCTCTAATCAGCAATATGTAATCCAATCAATTGATAGGAGATGAGCACGCATGGCTATTACGCGCAGAAAAGTATCAGTTATAGGAGGCGGCTTTACAGGCGCTACTACGGCTCTTATGGTTGCCCAGAAAGAGCTCGGGGATGTAGTGCTTGTAGATGTCCCGGACAATGAAGGACCGACAAAAGGGAAAGCACTCGATATGCTCGAGTCGACTCCGGTAAATGGGTCGGATGTTAATGTGACCGGCACCTCGGATTACGCTGATACAGCTGGGTCGGACATTGTCGTAATTACAGCAGGTATTGCAAGAAAGCCGGGAATGAGCCGGGATGATCTGATTAATACAAATGCAAAAATCATGAAATCTGTCACAAAAGAAATTGTGAAACATTCACCGGAATGCATTATTGTCGTGCTCACGAATCCGGCAGATGCAATGACGTATGCTGTGTATAAAGAATCCGGCTTCCCTAAAAACCGTGTTATCGGCCAGTCCGGGGTGCTCGATACGGCACGTTTCCGCACATTTGTTGCCCAGGAGACCGGTATTTCTGTGGAAGACATCCAGGGATTCGTTCTTGGGGGCCACGGAGATGACATGGTACCGCTGATCCGTTATTCGAACGCTGGCGGAGTGCCGCTGACTAAGCTCATATCCCAAGAACGTATTGACGCCATTATTGAACGCACACGCAAGGGCGGAGGAGAAATTGTGCAGCTTCTTGGTAATGGAAGTGCGTACTATGCCCCTGCTGCTGCTCTTACAGAAATGGTCGAAGCTATTTTGAAGGATAAAAAGCGCGTGCTCCCATCTATTGCTTATCTTGAAGGCGAATATGGATATGATGATCTTTACCTCGGAGTCCCGACCATTCTTGGCGGTAACGGGCTGGAAAAAATTATCGAGCTCGAGCTGACAGAGGAAGAACAAAACCAATTGAATACTTCTGCTGATTCTGTTCGTGATGTCATGAAGGCCTTACCGAACGATTAAAGAAGTACTGCGGGCTGCCTGTATCGTACAGGCAGTCTTTTTTTGCTTGCAGACGAAAAGCGATAAACATTGAGCTGTACTGTTCGCTTATAGTATGATGAATGTGACAGATGCAGCAGCTCGGGAAAATAATCAGGGCCAAGGGGGGCGCTGAGAGGCGGAGGGTTCATATGGCAACAAGGTTGTTGGTAGTAGACGATGAAGAATCTATCGTAACGCTGTTAAAATACAATCTCGAACAGTCGGGATACACGGTGGATACCGCTTATGACGGCGTGGAAGCAATCCGGAAAGCACAGCAGGTAAAGTACGATTTAATTGTGCTGGATCTGATGATTCCAGAGATCGACGGCCTCGAGGTGTGCCGGAAAATCCGGACTGAAAAAATACAGGTTCCAATATTGATGCTTACTGCAAAAGACGAAGAATTTGATAAAGTGCTCGGTCTTGAACTTGGAGCCGATGATTATATGACAAAGCCGTTCAGCCCGCGCGAGCTGGTCGCCCGTGTTAAGGCCATCATGCGTAGAGTGGACTATTCCGGGCAGGAAACGGAAATGGAAAAAATAGAAAGTAAAACCATCGGTCACTTAACAGTATATCCGGAAAATTATGAAGCATACGTGCAGGAAGAAGCACTTGAACTGACTCCGAAAGAATTTGAACTGCTCGTCTACTTAATTAATCATAAAGGCCGGGTGCTTACGCGTGACCAGCTATTGAATGCAGTATGGAATTACGAATTTGTCGGAGACACGAGAATTGTCGATGTACATATTAGTCATCTACGTGAAAAAATTGAACCGAATACGAAAAAACCGGTATACATCAAAACAGTCCGTGGTCTTGGCTATAAATTTGAGGAGCCCGCGCCTGCATGAAGCGATTCCGCACCCGCTTGATTGTAGCCTTGATGGCGATTATTTTAATCGTTTTGACCGTCGTGGGGCTTGTGATAGGGCAAATTGTCCGTTCCCTTTATGTGGAGGAGCTCGAGAATAGTCTGGAAAGAGAGGCCAACCTTTCTGCCTCTATTGCTGAAGAGCGGGAGGAAGGAAACTGGGAAGCACTGGCCCAGAATATAAGCAGTCAGCTGGATGTCCGTGTGACGATTTTGAATGAAACCGGAGAGGTTATTGAAGAAACAGAAGCTGAATCAGAGGAACTCGACAATCATTTCGGACGTCCGGAAATAGAGGAGGCCCGTGAAAGTGGTAAAGGAAGTAACATCCGATACAGTAATACGCTGGAAGCAGAGCTTTTATATTACGCGGTGCCTTTTTCGTATGAAAACTATACGTATTATATGAGACTTGCGATACCTGTCGAACGGATTAACGCGATTAACTGGCTGATTTGGGGAACGTTGATTGGCTGCTTTGGTGTAGCGCTCTTAATCATTTTATACATTACAACCAAAGTGACAAATCAATTGACCAAACCGATCACCCAGGCTACAAAAACGGCCAATGAACTGGCTAAAGGCAATTTCAGTGCCCGTGCTTATGGAAGCGCCCAGGATGAGGTTGGCCAGCTGACCCGCTCTATTAACGTGCTCGCATTTAACCTTGAAAGCGTGACAAAGGAAAACCAGGAGCAGCAGGAACGGCTTGAGACCCTGATTAATACGATGGAGAGCGGGCTGGTTTTTATAAACAGCCGCGGCGAAATTACACTGATGAATGCCTATTGCTCCCGCGTTTTTGAAGAGGATACAAGTGAATGGCTCAATTTATTGTATTATGAAGCGATGGATGAAAAAGAGATCATTAAGCTCATCCAGAAGATATTTTTAACTGAAAGCCGGACGAGCGCCACCGTCCAGATGCTGCATGAGCTTGAAGTGCGTTTTTTCCATGTATACGGGGCCCCAGTACTTGGAGAAAATGAAGAGCTGCGGGGTATCGTACTCGTTTTGCATGATATTACAGAGTTGAAAAAGCTTGAGGAAGTGCGAAAAGATTTTGTGGCTAACGTTTCGCATGAATTAAAAACACCGGTGACATCAGTAAAAGGCTTTACCGAAACGCTCCTTGACGGGGCCATGCATGATGAAGCGTTAAGCAGGCAATTCCTGGAAATTATGTGGAAAGAAAGCGACCGGCTTCAGGATTTAATCAGTGATCTGTTGGAACTTTCAAGAATTGAACAGGATTACTTTGAATTAAACCGGAGCCGTTTTGACATGAGCAGCACAATAACAGAAGCCCTGCGGCTTCTTGAATCTAAAGCGATCGATAAGCACTTGCTACTCACTTCCCGTATTGACACTGGAATTTATATGGACGGGGACGAAGCCCGGATAAAACAGATTATTATTAACCTGGTAAACAATGCGATTATTTATACTAAAGAAGGCGGCGAAGTGCAGGTCCGGCTGTTTGAAGAAGCGGAAGAGGCAGTGCTTGAAGTGGAGGACAATGGCATTGGCATTAGTCCCGAACAACTGCCGCGTATTTTTGAAAGGTTCTACCGCGTTGATAAAGCCAGAAGCCGCGGCTCTGGAGGCACTGGACTCGGGCTGGCTATTGTTAAACACTTGACGGATGCCCATGGCGGGCGTATCGAAGTGCACAGCAGAAAAAACGAAGGGACGACATTTACACTGCGCTTTCCGAAGTCACGGAATATGGAAGAGGAAGAATTTACAAATTCTTAATCTCTAATCCATAAGTCATTTACATTTATGTTATAACATAGTGGTCGAACGGGTTTTCATCCGCTGCTTGTTTCTGCAGCGGGCTGCATCCCCTCTGGAACGAAAGCACCCCTTGGCTTTCGTTCTTTTTTTGTGCTTTTTCAAGTGGACGTTCTGACGCTGCACGCGGTGTATGATAAAATATAACGATGAACATGAAAGTACATTAGGTGCTATACATAAGAAGCCGGTTTGGCTTTTTGAAATAAGGAGGACAATAATTTGAGTAAACTAGTGTTATTGGATGGAAACAGTATTGCTTATCGGGCATTTTTTGCCCTGCCTCTTTTAAATAACGATAAAGGCGTTTATACCAATGCCATTTACGGCTTTACAACCATGCTTTTGAAAATTTTAGAGGATGAGGACCCAAGCCATGTGCTTGTCGCATTTGACGCCGGGAAAACAACTTTTCGCCATGATACTTACAGTGAGTATAAATCCGGCCGGGAAAAAACGCCCTCTGAGTTATCCGAACAGCTGCCAGTTATTCGTGAGGTACTGGACGTTTTTAAAGTTCCTTACATCGAGAAGGAAAACTACGAAGCGGATGATATTATCGGTACGCTTTCGAAGCAGGCCGAAGAGGAAAACTGGGACGTGCGCATTTATACCGGGGACCGGGACCTGTTGCAGCTAGTCAGCCCCCGTGTTCACGTTTCCTTTATCAAAAAAGGAATAACGAATACGGAATTATACGACCCGGATGCCATTCGGGAGCGGTACGGCCTTGATCCTCTTCAAATCACTGATATGAAAGGCCTTATGGGAGACAGCTCGGACAATATTCCAGGCGTCCCGGGGATCGGGGAAAAGACCGCATTAAAGCTGTTAAAGGAATACGGCTCTGTGGACAAAGTACTGGAATCCATTGATGAAATTTCCGGGAAAAAGATGAAGGAGCGACTCGAAGAGAATAGAGAGCAGGCGAAAATGAGCAAGGAACTCGCTATTATATACCGAAATACCCCCCTCGATCTCGAGCTTTCGAAATTAAAGCATGAAGACTACGATGTAAAAGAAGTAACGGATCTTTTCCGTGAGCTGGAATTTCAAACGCTGTTAAATAAATTTGACGATGTGGATGAAGCGCAGCAGATCTTCGATGAACTGGCGTATAAGCATGTTACAGACGTCCAGGAGGACATGCTTGTGTCTCCGTCGGCTTTGGTTGTGGAAGTGCCGGAAGAAAATTACCATCACGGGAGCATATGGGGGATAGCAGTTATCAACGAAACCGGACGGTATTTTATTTCCACGGAGAATGCACTGCAGAGCGAAGCATTTCAGGCATGGGCTAAAGACGAATCGAGGGAAAAATATACATTTGATACAAAACGTGCCGTGGTTGCTCTTGGGTGGAATGACCTGGAGCTTCGGGGGATTACCCATGACACATTGATTGCTTCGTATTTAATTGATCCCTCCGTATCGTCTCATCATGTGTCTGATATAGCGAAACGCCGGAATCTGCAGGTAGTGGATACCGACGAAGCTGTGTACGGCAAAGGGGCAAAGCGCACCAAGCCGGAGGAGAAAGCACTGGCAGAGCACCTGATCCGTAAAGGTGAAGCGGTCTACCGGCTTCAGGGGAAAATCGAGGAGGATCTAAAGCAAAACGAGCAGCTCGAACTGTTTAAAGAACTGGAAATGCCGCTGTCGCTCGTGCTCGGACAAATGGAAACCCAGGGGATCTGCGTGGACCGTTCCCAGCTTGAGACTATCGGTGATGAACTGGACGGCCGTCTTGCCGAGCTTGAAAAAGAAATTTATAAACAGGCTGGTCGTGAATTTAACATTAATTCACCGAAACAGCTTGGGCCGATTTTATTTGAAGAGCTTGAGCTCCCTGCTGTTAAAAAAACAAAAACTGGCTACTCCACGTCGGCAGATGTACTCGAAAAGCTCCGGGATCAGCATGAAATTATTCCAAACCTGCTGTTGTACCGCCAGATTTCGAAGCTGAGATCTACGTATATCGAAGGACTTTTAAAAGTAATTCACCCATCCACCGGCAAAATCCATACAATGTTTAACCAGGCAATTACCCAGACAGGCCGGCTGAGTTCGACAGAGCCGAATCTGCAAAACATTCCGATCCGCCTTGAAGAAGGCCGGCGTATCCGGAAAGCTTTTATTCCTTCTGAATCCGGGTGGTCCATCCTCTCGGCAGATTATTCGCAGATCGAACTCCGGGTGCTCGCTCATATCGCGGACGATGAAGGACTCAAAGAAGCCTTTCAAAACAACATGGATATTCATACAAAAACGGCGATGGATGTTTTCGGCGTCGGGCAGGACGAAGTGACATCAAACATGCGCAGAAGTGCGAAAGCCGTGAACTTCGGGATTGTTTACGGGATCTCGGACTATGGGCTTTCACAGAGTCTTGGCATCACGAGAAACGAAGCGAAAGAATTCATTGAAAGCTATTTAAAAAGCTATCCTAATGTGCAGAACTACATGAATGATATTAAAGATGAGGCCAGGCGCGACGGGTTTGTTACGACGCTTCTGCACCGCCGCAGGTACCTCCCCGACATGAACAGCCGCAATTTTAACCAGCGCAGCTTTGCTGAAAGAACGGCCATGAATACTCCTATTCAGGGGACGGCTGCTGATATTATAAAAAAGGCAATGGTGGATGTAAGTAAAGCCCTTGAAGAAAAAGGCTTAGCCAGCCGCCTGCTGCTTCAAGTGCATGACGAATTGATTTTTGAAGTGCCACAGAACGAAGTGGAAACCATGCAGGAGCTTGTGCCGGAGCTGATGGAACAGACAATTGAGCTGTCGGTCCCTTTAAAGGCAGACGTGGCCCAGGGGCCGACATGGTACGATGCGAAATAAGGAGAGGAAAGAATGCCCGAATTACCGGAAGTTGAAACGGTCCGCCGGAATTTAGAACAGACGGCCGTTGGAAAAACCGTAGAAAACGTAAAAGTATACTGGCCAAACATTATTAAGCGGCCCGATGACCATGAAGCCTTTTCAATGATGCTTGGGGGCAAAACGATTGATCGGGTGCACCGTAAAGGGAAATTTTTAGTTATTTATCTCGAAGATCTGGCAGTTGTCTCCCACTTGCGCATGGAAGGCCGATATGAATGGAGTGACGGCGGGGAGCCGGATAAGCACACGCATGTGCGTTTTCATTTCACCGACGGCACGGAGCTCCGCTATCGTGACGTACGTAAGTTTGGCACCATGCATGTATTTGACCGCGGCGAGGAATGGGGCGAAAAACCGCTAAATCAGTTGGGGGCGGAGCCCTACCTTGATCCGTTTTTTACAGCTGAGTATTTGAGCACCCGTTTTCAGAAAACATCACGCAGCATCAAAGCAGTACTGCTCGATCAATCGATTATTGCGGGCCTTGGGAACATTTACGTGGATGAAGCACTGTTCCGGTCGGGCATTTTGCCTGACGCTCCGGCCGCAAATCTTAGTGAGCCAGTCATAGAGGTGCTTCGAAAGCAAATAACAGAAGTGATAGAAGAAGCAGTCAAACAGGGAGGGAGCACAGTGCGTTCCTATGTGAACGGGGACGGGCAGGCTGGTGCGTTCCAATTAAACCTGTATGTATATGGAAGAAAAGGAGAGCCGTGCAAAGTGTGCGGGCATGAAATCGAACGGGCCGTAGTAGCGGGCAGAGGTACTCATTACTGTCCAGTATGCCAGACGAAGGAGGGGAAGAAATGGTTATCGGCCTTACAGGCGGAATAGCAAGCGGTAAATCACTGGTGGCAGACACTCTTCGGGAGCAGGGGCTTCCCGTGATTGATGCGGATGTAATTTCACGGGAAGTGGTGGAACCAGGAGAGCCTGCCCTTGAACAGATTATTGAGCATTTCGGTCCGGAAATCCTTCAGCTTGACGGGACGCTCGACAGAAAAAAGCTAGGCTCGGTCATTTTTAATGACACGGAGAAACGTCAGGTGCTCAACCAAATCATCCACCCTGCTGTCAGGCAGCGTATGATGACCAAACGGGATAATCTTGTGCGTGAAGGGAACGAGCATGTGGTGCTTGATATTCCGCTTCTGCTTGAAAACAATTTAAATTTTCTGGTCGACCGTGTGATCGTCGTTTACGTAAATGAATCGATACAGAAGCAGCGGCTTATCGACCGCGATGGCCGGGGCGAAGAGGATGCAGCTGCAAGAATCAAATCGCAGATGCCCCTTGAAGAAAAAAGACATCTGGCAGATGCAGTAGTTGATAACTCGGGCACAGAAAAAGAAACAAAAAACCAGGTGAACGAACTGCTCCGTCAGTGGAGAATAATATAAAAAAGTATGCATAACCACTTTCCTTAAAAGAAAGTGGTTATTTTTTAAAAATAGGTTGCAAGAATACGCTATCAATATGTTATACTATTTTTAGATTTTACTCATAAAAGTATAACATATTTCCAGAGGAGGATATTAAATGAAAACAAGCATAGCGATCAACGGTTTCGGACGAATTGGGCGTATGGTTTTTCGAAAGGCAATGATGGACCCGGAAGTTGAAGTGAAAGCCATCAATGCTATGTATCCTCCTGAAACACTGGCTCACCTGGTGAAATATGATAGTGTGCATGGCCCGTTTCCGCTTGAGGTGAAATATGAAGGAGACGAAATGGTAGTGGGCGGTAGAAGGGTCCGGCTGCTTCAAAACCGAAATCCGCTTGAACTTCCGTGGGAAGAACTTGGCGTAGATATTGTGGTCGAAGCGACAGGCAAATTCAACCGCGGCCCGGACGCTGAAATGCATATAGAAGCTGGGGCGAAAAAAGTAGTATTAACCGCTCCGGGAAAAGAAGTCGATACCACTATCGTGATGGGCGTAAACGAAGAAGATTACGATGCGGAAAACCACCACGTGATATCGAATGCTTCCTGCACGACAAACTGCCTTGCGCCGGTAGTAAAGGTGCTTGAAGATAAAATCGGAATTGAAAGCGGTTTAATAACGACCGTGCACGCATACACAAATGATCAAAATAACATGGACAACCCCCATAAAGACCTGCGACGGGCAAGAGCCTGCGGACAGTCGATCATCCCGACGTCTACCGGGGCAGCTAAGGCGCTCTCCGAGGTGATTCCTTCCATGGAAGGGAAAATGAACGGTATGGCGCTTCGTGTACCGACACCAAACGTGTCGCTTGTGGATATGGTAATTGACATGAAGCGTCCGGTGACGGAAGAAGAAATTAACCAAACGCTTAAGACGGCATCAGAACAAGAGCTTAAAGGAATCATTTCCTACTGTGAGGATCCGCTCGTTTCAACGGATTTTAATGGAAATGAACATTCATCGATCATCGACGCGCTCTCCACAATGGTAATCAACGATCGCCAGGTTAAGGTGCTTGCCTGGTACGATAATGAGTGGGGCTACTCCTGCCGGGTCGTAGATTTGGTAAAGATGGTTGGTGAACCAGCTGTAGGCTATTCTTCTGTTGCTTCGTTTTAAAGATCGTCAATATGGGAAAGCGTCCCGTAAGCGGGGCGCTTTTTGTTTATTTTTCTGCAATATCGTACGCGGAAGCTACAAAGCGTATATAAGCATTGAAGAGAGATATGCAAGGTTCAAAGCCTCTGCACTGGAAAACTGGTTGCAAATTGCAAATAAACATCGTATACTGGATTTCGTGCCTGCATGTCGTTGAACTTAATGGCAAAAATGCATGTTTTTCAGACATCTCCAGGCCTGCTAACGGTTACTGCAAGGGTTAGTGCCAAATTGGACTAACTTTCCCCCAGAGTAACCTTTAAAACGTGACGGGCCGATGAAATAAAGCGACCTAATGATGGAAGAAAAAGAAACAAAGGGGGAAACGTACCATGGAAACAATGGGACGCCATGTCATTTCCGAGCTGTGGGGTTGTGACGAAGAAACTTTAAACAATGTAAACGCAATCGAACGTATTTTTGTAAACGCCGCTTTGAAAGCAGGCGCTGAAATAAGAGAAGTAATCTTTCATAAATTTGCTCCGCAGGGTGTGAGCGGAGTCGTTATTATTTCAGAATCGCATTTGACGATTCACAGCTTTCCGGAGCATGGCTATGCCAGCATTGACGTGTATACGTGCGGCGATCACATTGATCCGAACACGGCAGCAAAATATATTGCAGGCTCACTCGGTGCCGAAGCAGAAGAAACAATAGAGATACCCCGTGGTACAGGGCCTATCCGCGTGCAGCGCCCGGAAGCAAACGCCTTATAACGCGTATATGAACACCGTTCAAGCATACGATGTGCTTGAACGGTTTTTTATTGCCCGCAGGAAGAGGAATTCAAAGAAATACGCAAATTGTCATCTTCCTGACAGGAGCTAGTGTGATATGATAGAACCAATAAAAATAGAGATCGTCCATCAAATTGGAGATGATAATAATGAAGTGCCCAGTATGCTACTCCAATGGCACACGTGTATTGGATTCGAGGCCGAGTAATGAAGGCCGGTCCATTCGTCGCCGTCGCCAGTGTGATACGTGCCACCACCGCTTCACTACGTTTGAGATTGTGGAAGAACTGCCGCTTGTCGTAGTGAAAAAGAATGGAAACCGGGAGGAATTCAGCCGGGAAAAAATGCTAAGGGGCCTGATCAGGGCCTGTGAAAAGCGGCCGATCCCGATGGAAACGCTCGAGGGTATTGTCTCAAGGGTGGAAAATAAACTGCGGGAAGAGGGACGGACGGAAGTGAAAAGCGAGGAAGCTGGAGAGCTTGTCATGGAAGAACTCGCAGATATTGATGAAATCGCCTATGTCCGTTTCGCTTCTGTCTACCGCCAGTTCCGTGATATAAATGTATTTATCAATGAGTTAAAAGAGCTGATTGATAAAGAAAACAAAGAGGATTCATCTAAATCATAAAAAGGAGGGCGGCGCTTTGAGTCTGCATTGGATGGAAGTAAAACCGGTGGACGGGTACTATGTTCGCACAAGCAAAGAATTCAGCGAGAGCACCGATAAAACAATGTCTATGCTCTACCAGCCGTTAGTTGGAAGCAAAGCGATCGCTCTCTACCAGACCCTGCAGAATAAATTGGAAAAAGACTGCTATGAAAGCTCCGAAGCCACCCATCACGAGCTGATGGCTTTTTTGCAGATGCCTCTAAATGAAATTTATGCCGCCCGGCGCATGCTTGAAGGCATTGGCCTTCTCAGAGTTTATGAATTAGAGACACAGGCGCAGGACAAAACATTTGTTTATGACATCCAGCCTCCAATGTCGCCGCGGGCTTTTTTCCAGGACGACGTTTTAAGCGTATTTTTGTATAATCGCCTCGGAAAAAACAAATACATTCAGCTGCGGCAGCGCTTCGGTATTACAGCTGTACCTGAAGAAGCAAAAGAAATTACGGCTTCCTTCAATGAAGTGTTTGCTTCTCTGCATGCGTCGGAAATGGCTTCCGAACCGCCTCCGGCGGAAGAAGGGACTGAATTTATAGGAGGCAGTGAACCATCGCGTCTGCAGCTTGAAGAGAATGGGTTCGATATGGAACTATTAAAGGCTTCACTTCCTTCCTTTCTTAACAGCACGCAGCTGTTAACGCCGTCGCTGCAGCAGACTGTCCGCCGTCTTGCTTTTGTGTACCAGCTCTCACCGATTGATATGGGAAAAGTGATTCAGGAGTCTTTATCGGCAGACGACGAAGTAAATATAGAAGACCTGCGCAGAAAATCGAAAAATCATTATCGCATGGAGCACGGGGCAGCTCCCCCGGCGCTCGGGAATCGTGCGCAAACAGAACACAGGGAGCATACCCCGGCAAAAGGACGTCCCCTGTCTGAACAGGAGCAGATGAAGCAGTTTTATGAACAAACCTCCCCGGTGACTTTTCTTCGCTCTGTTGCTGGCGGAGCCACAGTGCCGGAGTCTGATATCTACCTTGTTGAAGAGCTTTTGTTCAGCTACCGTTTATCCCCGGGAGTGGTCAACGTGTTGACCGATTACGTGATGCAGAATAACAATATGAAATTAAGCAAAGCGCTCGTTTATAAAATTGCGGGCCAGTGGACAAGGAAAAAAGTACATACCGTAGAGGACGCCATGAAGCTTGCGAAAGAAGAGCACAAGCAGGCCCAGGAACGAATGGCGCCTAAAAACAATTATGCAAACAAACGGCAGCAGGGGTATGTTCGAAACGATAAGCTGCCGAAATGGATGGAAAAAGAAGAACAGTCGGAAAATAAGCCAGCAGAAGATGTAAATACCGCGAGGGATGAACAGCTTTCGAAGGAAAGGGAACGTTTTGAGGAAATGCTGAAAGAACGCCGGGAAAGAGCGAATCGTTAAACGAAAGGAGGCAGCTGGATGGATTCGATTGGTTCCTCGTTAAACGGATGGATGGATAAAGGCTGGAAAGAGCGGATGGCAAGACTTGAAAAAGAAGTATTTGCCTATCCGGGAGTGATCGATTTTAAGCACCGTCATCCGCACATACCTACGGAAGAATACGAAAAAAATAAGGCGGCTTTATTTGAATACAAACGGGAGCGCAGCAACTGTGATGCCTGTCCAGGGCTTGAAAACTGTCCCAACCTGATGCAGGGGTATCAGCCAGAGCTGATGGAAGACAAGGGAAAAGTAACGGTTGCCTATCACCGCTGTTCATTAAAAGTACACGATGACGAAAAGAAAAAAAGGCAGTCGCTGATTAAAAGCTATTATATTCCGAAAGAAATACTGCACGCTTCCTTTGACCAGGTGGATATGGACCACCAGTCAAGAGCGAAGGCCGGGACCACAGCACTTCATTTTGCATCGACCACCGTTCCCGGTGAAGATGGAAAGGGCCTTTACCTGTACGGAAAATTCGGGGTTGGCAAAACGTATATTGCCGGGGCTATTATGAATGAATTGGCAGAGCGGAGTATTGGCTCGATGATTGTGCATGTGCCGGACTTTTTCCGGGAGATTAAAGAATCGTTATCGGACAATACCGTACGGGAAAAGGTGGACAGCGTTAAAGGTGTACCGGTACTCGTCCTCGATGATCTTGGAGCCGAGTCGATGAGCGCCTGGACAAGAGATGATATTTTAGGCGTCATTCTACAGTACCGGATGATGGAAAAGCTGCCTACCGTCTATACGTCTAATTATGATTACAGTGAACTTGAAGAGCATTTGACCTATTCCCAGAAAGGCGGAAATGAGCGGCTGAAAGCAAAAAGAATAATGGAACGGATCCGTCCGTTCACAGAAGAAGTATTTATGGACGGGCAGAACCGCCGGGGATAATTGGTAATATACAGGACATTCTATGTGTATAATACAAATAAATATGCTAACATGATGATAGCGCCCAGCATGCAGAAAATGGGTTGGATTCGCGGTATTTTCATGCGAGCGCCACAAAGGAATTTTCTGGAGGGTATACAAAAATGAGCATTGATGGAATATTAGAACGTGCATTAAACGGAGAACGACTGACCATGGACGACGCTGTGCGCTTGTATGAAAGCGATGAAATAGAAAAAATGGGAGCGGCAGCAAATGAAATTAAAAAACGTTGGCATCCCGAGCCTGTTGCTACCTTTAACATAGGACGAAATGTCAATTACACCAACGTCTGCGATACATTCTGCCGCTTTTGTGCATTTTATCGCCGCCCGGGCTCAGAAGAGGGCTACCTTCTTTCAGATGACCAGATTCTGCAGAAAATTAAAGAACTCCAGGACGTTGGAGGAGACGAAATTTTGATGCAGGGAGGGACCAACCCGAATCTCCCATTTGAATACTATACAAACCTGCTCAAGAAAATAAAAAACCATTTTCCGGATGTGACGATGCACTCGTTTACTCCGGCAGAGGTGTACAAAATGATGGAAGTATCCGGCCTCTCCTTGAGAGAAGTACTGACGGCTCTGCATGAAGCAGGGCTCGACTCTCTTCCTGGCGGCGGTGCCGAAATTCTTACAGAGAAAACAAGAAAACGGATCAGCCGGCTGAAGTGCACGGCCGACCAATGGATCGACTGCATGAAAATGGCTAAAGAAGTTGGCATGCACGGTACCGCAACGATGGTCATCGGCTTTGGCGAATCAAACGAAGAACGGGCCGAACACCTTTGGCGCATTCGTGAGGCCCAGGACGAATCCAACTGCTTTTTGGCATTCATTTCCTGGACCTTCCAGCAGGACTACACGAGCATGAAAGGCGAACGTATTACACCAGAGGGTTATCTCCGGAACGTAGCCATTTCGCGCTTATTCCTGGACAACATCCCGAACTTCCAGTCCTCGTGGGTGACTGCTGGACCAGAGACAGGGAAGCGCTCCCTCTCCTACGGCTGTAATGACTTTGGCAGTACGATGATGGAAGAGAACGTCGTTTCTTCAGCGGGCACCACCCACAAGGTAAACATCAACCGGATCCTTCGTTTAATACGGGAAGCAGGCTACACGCCAGCGCAGCGGAATACGAAGTACCATACACTCCGTGTGTTTGAAGGAGAAGAAAACAGCGAAAAAGACTTTGTTATGCAAAATTAACTACTGGTTGCATGATAAGGAGCTTTTCGCTATGCTGAAATAGCGAAAAGGAAAATGCAAAGAAGAGGACATGAAAATAAAACAGGCGTCCCAGAGAAGAGAACCGCGGCTGAAAGTTCTCCACGAACCGTTTTATTTTTACCCCCTCGGAGCTCCGGCAGGGAACCTTAGTATCTGTCGGCGGGTCCCCGGCCGTTACCCGGATAGAGTCGTCTCTGCGAGTGGGGCGGAAACTAGGGTGGAACCGCGGCTGAGCCCGCCCCTTTCGAGGGGCGGGCTCTTTATGTATTTTTCTGTTTATTACAGTTACAAAAGGAGGACAATTCACATTGGCAGAACAGACAATCAACCTCATATTTCCAGACGGAAATGAAAAATCATATGACATTGGCACAACGACAGAGGAACTAGCCGGCGGGATCAGCTCCGGACTGAAAAAGAACGCACTGGCAGGGAAAATGAATGGAAAAATGGTCGATCTCCGCACGCCACTTAGGGAAAATGGACAGATCGAAATCATCACGTACCAATCGCCGGAAGGGCTTGAAGTACTCCGGCACAGTACGGCACATGCGATGGCCCAAGCCGTGAAACGGCTTTTTGATGACGTACAGCTTGGGGTGGGGCCAGTAATTGAAAACGGCTTTTATTACGATATTGACATGCCGCATCAGCTAACTCCGGAAGACCTGCCAAAAATCGAAAAAGAAATGAATAAAATCGTCGATGAAAATCTTGAAATTATTCGTGAGGAAGTGTCCCGGGACGAAGCGATCCGCTTTTTTAAAGAGCTTGGCGATGAATTGAAGCTGGAATTGATCGAAGACATTCCGGAAGGAGAGCAAATTGCACTATACCGGCAGGGCGAATTTGTCGATTTATGCCGGGGCGTCCACGTGCCGCAGACGTCTAAGCTGAAAAAGTTTAAGCTGATGAATATTTCTGGAGCTTATTGGCGCGGGGACAGCAATAATAAAATGCTTCAGCGTATTTACGGGACGGCGTTTGAAAAGCAGTCCCAACTGGATGATCACTTGAAAATGATTGAAGAGGCTAAAGAGCGGGACCACCGTAAAATAGGCAGAGAGCTCGACATATTCACGACCAGCCAGACAGTAGGCCAGGGCCTGCCGCTTTGGCTTCCAAATGGCGCGACGATCCGTCGGATCATCGAACGCTATATTGTAGATAAAGAAGTGCGTCTTGGCTACGACCACGTGTATACGCCGGTGCTCGGCTCGTCTGAACTCTATAAAACATCGGGCCACTGGGACCACTACCAGGATGATATGTTTCCTCCGATTGAAATGGATAATGAAACACTCGTACTCCGGCCGATGAACTGTCCACACCATATGATGGTGTACAAAAATAAGAAACACAGCTATCGCGATCTGCCGGTACGCATTGCAGAGCTTGGAACAATGCACCGTTATGAAAAATCCGGGGCGCTTGCCGGACTGCAGAGGGTACGGGCGATGACGCTAAATGACGGGCATATTTTTGCCCGTCCTGACCAGCTGAAGGATGAATTCATCCGTGCTGTACGGCTCGTTCGTGAAGTCTATCATGACTTTGGCATCAAAGATTACACCTTCCGGCTTTCCTACCGGGATCCGGAAGATAAAGAAAAATATGTGGACGACGACCAGATGTGGGAGAATTCCGAACGTATTCTTAAAGAAGCGATGGATGCTATTGATGCTGAATATGTAGAAGCCGAAGGAGAAGCAGCATTTTACGGCCCGAAGCTGGACGTGCAGGTGAAAACAGCGATGGGCAAGGAAGAGACGCTTTCGACCGTCCAGATTGACACCCATCTGCCTGAACGCTTTGATCTCACGTATGTCGGAAGCGACGGCGGCGAGCATCGCCCGGTAGTAGTCCACCGGGGAATCGTTTCCACCATGGAACGCTTCATCGCTTTTCTGCTTGAAGAATATAAAGGCGCCCTGCCGACGTGGCTGTCTCCTGTCCAGGTAAAAATTATACCGGTCTCTCCTGATGTGCACCTTGATTATGCCAAAGAAGTGGAATTGGCGCTCCAGGCCTCAGACGTCCGGGTGGAAGTGGATACAAGGGATGAAAAACTCGGCTATAAAATCCGTGAAGCCCAGACGCAAAAAATACCTTACATGCTTGTGCTCGGAGACAAGGAGCAGGAAGCAAACGCCGTAAATGTACGAAGGTACGGCCAGCAGGACTCAGAATCGCAGCCGTTAGAAGATTTTGTGGAAAATGTAACTGGGGCCATTAATGAATATTGCTAAAATGGTTGACGCTTTGTTGGCTCCGTGCTACGATGTCCTAGTGTGAAAATAATTAATCCCTAAAGAAGAAGCGCCCGCTTCTCACCTGACCGACAAACGTTGGCTGGTTTTTATCAATATATTGAATGTGTAGAGCATATATTCTGTATACGTGTGGGCGCTTCTCTGCTTCAGAGGGTGCCTGCACGTTTTTTCGTTGTGCCAATGGTAAGCATTTGCGTGGAAGCCCCGCGCACTAAATTTCTGGAGGTGGCTTATTATTCGTAAGGACCAAAAGGTAAACGAGGGCATCCGTGCCCGTGAAGTTCGACTCATCGACGCTAACGGAGAGCAGCTTGGAGTAAAATCAAGAAATGAAGCTTTAGAGCTGGCCGGGAAAGAAAACCTTGACCTCGTTCTTGTCGCTCCAAATGCGAAACCGCCTGTCTGCCGTATTATGGATTACGGTAAATACCGTTTTGAACAGCAGAAAAAAGAAAAAGAAGCCCGGAAAAAGCAAAAAACGATCAATGTTAAAGAAGTTCGTTTGAGCCCGAGCATCGAAGAACACGACTTTAATACAAAACTTCGCAATGCACGGAAGTTTTTATCTAAAGGCGATAAAGTAAAAGCAGCTATCCGCTTCCGCGGTCGTATGATCACCCACTCTGACATTGGTAAAGAAGTACTGGACCGGTTTGCGAAAGAGTGTGAAGACGTGAGTACGATTGAAACGAAGCCAAAAATGGACGGCCGCAGCATGTTCCTCATGCTTGCTCCAAAAGCAGAACAGGAACGTGAACAAAAAGAAGAGTCCAGCAAAGAAGAATAGACAGCGGTTTTTCCCGTTATATTAAAAAAGGAGGATGTCACTTATGCCAAAAATGAAATCTCACCGCGGAGCAGCAAAACGTTTTCGCAAAACAGGAAGCGGCCGTGTAAAACGCGCACGCGCATTCACGAGCCATATGTTTTCGCATAAATCCCAAAAACAAAAGCGTAACCTTCGTAAACCGGAGCTTGTTTCCAAATCCGACTACAAGCGTATCAAGACACTACTGCCGAAAACGAAAAAATAAGCAAGACCAAATAATTAATATAAGCTAAGGAGGGGTTGACGATGCCAAGAGTAAAAGGCGGATATGTGGCACGTCGCAGACGTAAACGAGTATTAAAACTCGCGAAAGGATATAGAGGTTCAAAGCATACGCTGTTTAAAACAGCGCAGGAACAGGTAATGAAGTCCCTGCAGTATGCTTACCGGGACCGTCGCCAGCGCAAACGCGAATTCCGTAAGCTCTGGATCGCGCGTATCAACGCAGCAGCGCGGTTGAATGGCTTGTCCTACAGCCGCATGATGCATGGTTTGAAGCAGGGCGGTATTCAAATGAACCGTAAAATGCTCGCAGACCTCGCGATAAACGACGAGAAAGCATTCGCAGAACTTGCTGAAAAAGCGAAATCAAACCTAAACTAAAATGCAAAAAAGCGGAGCGCCCGTCAATAGGGCGTTCCGCTTTTTATCGTTTTCCCGGCTGCTCCGCTTCAAGCTGCTGCATAAACTCTTTCACCGGGCTGTTCCATTCAATGGCAGCCTCCGGGTAAAGAGCAAGAATTTCCCGCTCAAGGAAGGTGAAATCCTCCCGCTGGAAGCCGCGCAAATGCTCACTTTCAATCACCCAGAGCGAAATCGTAACCACTTCAAATGCTTTTTCGGTCGTACCTACGTATTTCTCTCCTTCAAACATGACGCCTTTATGCGTAGCGAGCAGGTTTTTACGTACGTTTTGCTGGTCATCAAGCAGATAGAATTGTTTTTTTTGATGGGCGGCTTCTAATTTTCTTCTTGAATTATTCCAGTATTTCCAAAACGAATATATGATTATAATGAGAGCAATCAGCAACAGCAGTCGCAAAAGAATTCCCAATCTTTACACCCTCCTTTGCATATACCGGATTAAGCGTACATGAGCCTCAGCATTTCTAATATATACGCACAGTATATTAAAAAGTTTCACCTGCACCCGGGCAAGATAGATTATGTTTGAGCCCCGGGGCAAAGTTCTTTATACTGAATATGGAAGAACTTGTACCACACTGCTTGTATTGATGAGAATATTAGTTTAAGACATTAATGATATTTTCCCTTTGCATGTGTGCGTAAAACAACCATACATAAAGGAGGCAGCATGAAATGGCAGAATTAGATCCGACATTGCAGATGCTAAAAGACCTCACGGACGCAAACGGCGTTCCGGGGAACGAACAGGAACCGAGAAAAGTGATGACTCAGTACATTTCACCGTATGCTGATGAAATGAGTACCGATCGGCTCGGAAGCCTTATCGCTAAAAAAACCGGCCAGGCGGGCGGTCCGAAATTGATGATCACCGGCCATCTGGACGAAATTGGTTTTATGATATCGGGGATTGATGAAAATGGTTTCTTGAAATTTCAGACTCTTGGTGGATGGTGGAGCCAGGTGATGCTCGCCCAGCGGGTGAGGGTAATGACGAAAAAAGGAAATATTACTGGTGTCATCGGTTCTAAACCACCGCATATTCTACCGGCAGAGCAGCGCAAGAAAGCGATGGAAATTAAAGATATGTTTATTGATATCGGGGCTTCGAGTAAAGAAGAAGCAGAATCCTTCGGCGTACGCCCAGGCGATTCGGTCGTGCCGGTATGTGATTTTGAAGTGATGAATAATGAAAAGTTTCTAATGGCAAAAGCCTGGGATAATCGCATCGGCTGTGCCATTGCAATCGAAGTACTCAAACGTCTCGAAAACGAATCCCATCCGAATGAAATTTATGGTGTCGGTGCAGTTCAGGAAGAAGTCGGCCTTCGCGGTGCGAAAACAGCAACCAACCAAATTCAGCCCGACATTGGCTTTGCTGTTGACGTGGGCATTGCCGGTGACACTCCGGGTGTGGCAAGCAACGAGGCTAAAGCAAAAATTGGCAAAGGACCGCAGCTTTTGATGATGGATGCTTCTGTTATCGCCCACAAGGGACTGCGTGATTTCGTTGTAGGAGTAGCTGAAGAAAAAGAAATTCCTTTTCAGTTCGACATGATGGCGAACGGAGGCACCGATGCCGGCTCTATTCATTTATCCGGAGAAGGAGTGCCATCGATGGCTATTACAATTCCGACCCGCTATATTCATACCCATGCGGCTATTCTGCACAGGGATGACTTTGAGCATGCCGTGCAGTTAATCGTAGAAATTGCTAAGCGCTTAGACCGGAAGACAGTAGAGTCGTTAACGTACGACGCATAAAAATAATAACCTTTCCTTCCATTACGGACGGAAAGGTTATTCGTTTTCTTACTGCCACCAGGCAAAATGTGCTACGATGAGAGAAAATACTGGGGGAGACAACGAAGTGAAGCGGATAGAGTCGGCAAAAAATCCAAAAGTAAAAGAAATAAAAAAACTTCATAAACGTAAAGAACGGGAAAAGTCGGGCCTCTTTTTAATTGAAGGAGACCACGCGTTAACAGAAGCCGTGCGGTCGCAGGCCTGGATTGAAGAAATTTTCATCGAAGAACACAAAGAGTGGCCGCAGGTTTTTAATGAAATACCGACCCCGGCAACGGAAGTAACAGAAAGCGTCATGAAAGAAATCAGCTCGACCGAAACGCCGAAAAATATCGTAGCTGTATGCAGGGTTCCTGAATTTTCCAATGTCAAAAGCGGCGGGTATTCTTTTTTTGTTTTAGTCGACAGCATTCAGGACCCTGGCAATTTGGGAACAATCATCCGGACGGTCGACGCGCTTGGAAAAGGTGTAGTTGTTCTCGGGGCAGGCACGGTGGATGCATACAATGCAAAAGTGGTCCGGGCGACGCAGGGATCACTGTTTCATGTTCCGGTTCTGCAGGAGGATCTGGGCGAATGGCTGGAATGGCTGCAGGAAACGGATATTCCGTGCTTTGGGACTTCACTTGAAGAAGGAACGTCGTATTCAGCCCTGGAGCCGCAGCCCTATTTTGCGTTAATCATTGGCAATGAAGGAGCAGGTGTGCAAAAGAAATGGCTCGAGCGGACCGATCAGAACCTGTATATTCCGATCCCGGGACAGGCAGAATCATTAAACGCTGCGGTTTCAGCCGGCATCCTGCTGTACCATTTGAAGCAGACGGATTGGTGATGGTTGCAATTGGGCCGGGCTTTTTCTATAATAATGCATATTGAAACGTATAAACACAAATGCGCAGATGAAGAGTAGTAGCATTGCTTCCTGCTGACCAGGGAAAAGGTATCGTGGACTGAAAATACCTTACAGTAAGGATTTGTGAATTCACTTCGGAGCAGCCGCTGGAGTATTCCTCGTGGAAGAAAAGCGTGCCGGAACCTGTCGTTACAGGAAAGTGAGCTGTGCACTGCAGCTAACAAGGGTGGTACCGCGAGCCTTCGTCCCTTTTCAGGGAGAGGGCTCTTTTTATTTGGCATAAAAATGGAGGGAACCAGGATATGATAGAACGCTTGGAAGAGCTGCAGCAGGAAGCGCTGCAGCAGATTGAAAAAGCTGGAGACACAAAAGAATTGGAGCAGGTAAGAGTAAAATACTTAGGAAAGAAAGGTCCTATTACGGAAGTGCTCCGGGGAATGGGGCAGCTGTCCAAGGAAGAGCGTCCTGTGGTCGGCCAGAAGGGAAACGAAGTACGTGAAGCCATTCAGGAGCGTTTGGAGAAAAAGACGAAAATGCTTGCTGACGAAGCATTAAAGGAAAAACTCAAAAATGAAACACTGGACGTGACACTTCCCGGACGCCCGGTCCAACGCGGGGCGAAGCACCCGCTGACAAGCGTGGTTGAAGAAATCGAAGACATATTTATCGGGATGGGCTTTGAAGTGACAGAAGGCCCGGAAGTAGAAACCGACTATTATAACTTTGAAGCGATGAATCTGCCAAAAGATCATCCGGCCCGGGACATGCAGGACTCTTTTTATGTCAGCAGCGATCTGCTGATGCGTACGCAGACCTCTCCCGTCCAGGCCCGTTCGATGGAGCGTCACCAAGGCAAAGGCCCGGTGAAAATCATCTGCCCGGGCAAGGTATACCGCCGGGATGATGATGATGCTACCCATTCCCATCAGTTTATGCAAATTGAGGGGCTGATGGTTGACGAAAATATTCGAATGAGTGATTTAAAAGGAGTGCTTGAAACATTTGTGAAGGAATACTTCGGGGAGGAAAGAGAAATCCGTCTCCGCCCGAGTTACTTCCCGTTTACAGAGCCATCTGCAGAGCTTGACGTTTCATGTGGCATCTGTGCAGGTGAAGGCTGCCGCATCTGCAAGCATACTGGATGGATCGAAGTGCTCGGGTGTGGAATGGTACACCCGCGTGTGCTTGAAATGAGCGGCTTTGATCCCGAAATCTATAGCGGCTTTGCCTTTGGCATGGGAGTGGAAAGGTTCTCCCTCTTAAAATACGGCATTGATGATATCCGGCATTTTTACACGAACGATATGCGCTTTTTAAAACAATTCACTCGAGTATAAAAGGAGAATACAGACATGTTGATCTCATATAAGTGGCTGAAAGATTATGTAGATATTGAAGATATTGCTCCCGAGGAAATTGCCGACCGCCTGACTACGGGAGGCGTAGAGGTGGACGCTCTGTACCGGCGCTCCGAACCAATTGAGGGATGTGTGGTCGGCTACGTTGTCGAGGCCAAAAAGCACCCCGACGCTGATAGTTTAAACATCTGCCAGGTGGATCAGGGAGCAGAGACGGTGCAGATTATCTGCGGTGCTGATAATGTGGCGGCCGGGCAGAAGGTTGTAGTTGCAAAGCCAGGCACCGTGCTGCCCGGGGGCATGGAAATTAAAGCGACGGACATCCGCGGCCAGGAGTCCAATGGCATGATTTGCTCCCTCCAGGAGCTCGGTATGGAAGCAAAGCTGGTTCCAAAACATGTGGCTGAAGGCATTTTTGTTTTTGATGAAAATCCGGAAACCGGTTCGGACGCAATAAAAGCCCTTGGCTGGGATGACACAGTGATGGATCTCGATATTACGCCAAACCGTGCCGACTGCCTGAACGTCCTCGGGGTTGCATATGAAGTAGCAGCCCAGCTCGACCGTACCGTGAAGCTTCCTAGGACCTCTGTAAAAGAAAGCGATAAATCTGCGTCGGCTGCGGTCAATGTGAAAATCGAAAACGGGGAGGACACCCCTTATTACGGGGCGAGAGTTGCCGAAAACATCCAGGTGAAGCCTTCTCCGTATTGGATGCAGAACCGTTTGATGGCTGCAGGCATCCGGCCGATCAGCAACATCGTGGACATTACCAACTACGTGCTGCTTGAATATGGACAGCCGCTGCATGCGTTTGATTTTGACGCTTTCGGCTCTGACGAAGTACTTGTGCGCAGAGCGTTCGAAGACGAAGAAATACAGACGCTTGACGGCAATAAGCATCACCTTTCAAGTGCACATTTAGTCGTAACCAACGGCACAAAGCCGACGGCGCTCGCAGGAGTGATGGGCGGAGAGCACTCAGAAGTCGGCGACGGGACGACAAATATCCTGCTTGAAGCAGCTCTGTTTCATCCGTCATTAATTCGCCAGGCCTCCAAAGACACACGGATACGAAGCGATGCAAGTGTCCGTTATGAACGGGGTCTCGACACAGAAAGGGTAGAGCAGGCAGCAGACCGGGCAGCGTATTTGTTTGCTGAACACGCGGGGGCTTCTATTCTGCAGGGCATCGAACAGGAGGATCATCGAAAGCCTGGCGGCCGGTGGGTCACGGTGAGCGACCGCAGCATCAATCAGCTGCTGGGAATGGAGCTCAGTGGTTCAGAAATGGTCCATATTCTCGAACGCCTTGGTTTTCAAGTGGCTGATAAAGAAACGGGCAGTATCGAAGTATATATCCCAAGCCGACGTCCGGATATTCACATCGAAGAGGACGTGGCGGAAGAAATCGCCCGTATGCACGGCTATCAGGACATTCCGAGTACACTGCCAAAAGGGGCAACGACGGCTGGGAGTTTAACGGCGGAACAAAAAAGAAAGCGGACGGTTCGCCGCTTTTTGGAAAGTGCCGGCTTGAGTGAAGCTGTCACCTATTCCCTGACGACTGCCGGCTCTGCCTCACGTTTTACGCTTTATCCGGAAAAGCATACGATGGAAGTAACCATGCCTATGAGCGAAGACCGCAGAGTGCTGCGTCAGAGCCTGATTCCACAGCTGCTTGAAGGAGTCAGCTATAACCGCAACCGCCAGACGAAGGACATTGCCCTATTTGAAATGGGCTCGGTGTTTCTTTCCGAAGAAGAACGTGCCTCCGTCCAGCCGGAAGAACGCATTATGCTTGCTGCGGTAGTAAGCGGCAGGTGGGAAAGCCACTTATGGCAGGGAGAGACAAAAAGAGCAGATTTTTATGTGATAAAGGGAATTGCAGAAGGCATTCTTGAGGAACTGCACGTGGAAAGCCGTGCTTCGTTTACTCTGGCTGAACGCAGTGATATGCATCCCGGCCGCACAGCTGACATCCAGCTCGATGGAGAAACAGTGGGCTATGTCGGCCAAATCCATCCAATGACCGCCGGGGATTGGGATATTGCCGAAACGTACGCTCTCCAGGTTGATTTAACGTCCCTGCTTCAGGCAGCTGAAACACCGGTGCGTTATCAAGCGCTGCCGAGGTTCCCTTCCACTACCCGCGATATTGCGATCGTCGTAGATGAAAGCGTTCCTGCAGCTGACGTGAAAAATGTGATCGAGGCCGCAGGCGGCAGCACATTATACAGCACTTCTTTATTTGATGTTTATCAGGGCGAAAATTTGACGCCCGGCAAAAAGTCCCTGGCGTTCACCCTTGTGTATCTGGATCCGGAAAGGACGCTGACTGATGAAGAAGTCACCTCTGCCCACGACCAGGTCCTTCGCATGCTGGAAGAAAAAACGGGGGCAGAGCTCAGGCAGTAAATGGCTGGCGGGCATCTGGCGGTTTAACGAAGCAGCTTCACAGGGAAATATATTCAGAGCCTTTTTATTCTGTTACTATTAAAGAAAAGGCACACTTAAGAACAGGGGGCGGAAAACGTGGCTGATGATCAAAGTAAAAAACGCACTACGGTTACAATATACGGCCAGCAGTACACGATTGTCGGTGATGAACAACCCTCGCATATTAATCAGGTAGCCAATTATTTAGATAAGAGAATGAAGGAATATAAAGCATACAATCCTTATTTGGATACAACGCGCCTCGCGGTTTTGACGGCTTTAAATGTAGTGGATGATTATATTAAACTTAAAGAAGAAGTGAACAAGGACAAAGATTCTGAAGGATAATGCTTATGGAAATAGTAATAGATGTTCTGCTTGTTGTGATTTTAATCGGCAGCTTTTTCACGGGGCTTCAGCGGGGCTTTGTTCTTCAGCTGCTCCGCCTCGTCAGCCTGGTTGCAGCATTCGTTGTTGCGTTTTTATTTTATGAAGAAGTGGCACAGATGCTAGAACAATGGATCCCCTACCCGTTTGGCCAGCAGCCGGAAGGGTCGTTCCTGGCTGCTTTTGACACCCGCAGCCTGTTTTATTATTCTATCGCTTTTCTTCTCTTATTTGTTGGCACCCGTATTGTTGCCGGCTTTTTAACCGGAGCGGCAGGCGGTATCGCCAGGCTGCCGGTGCTGAGAACGATCAATTACTGGCTTGGCGGTGTGCTGGGTGTACTGGAAACGTATGTTATTTTATTTATTGTTCTGGCTGCAGCAATGCTGATGCCGTTTCCGGCCCTTGAACCAGTAGTAAATAACTCGGTAATCGCGAACTTTATATTACATGACACCCCATGGCTTTCCGGCTGGTACGAGCAAATCATGCCGGAAGAGCCCGGGAACATGGATGGCCCAATAGAGAATGAAGGTTGACTTCCCTGCGTGTCCCAGGGGAGTCTGTTTTTATGTCTTCAGCACGGCGGCATGAATTTAGACAGAATTATTAACTCCCGTTATACTCAAAAAAGAATGCCTAACATGATTAAAGCTGACGTGTGGAGGAGATTAGCATGAATAAAAAAGATCTTATCGGTCATTTGGAAACAATCGCTGTATATATGGAAATTAAGGGAGAGAATCCTTTTAAAATTTCTGCCTACCGCAAAGCAGCACAGGCACTTGAATACGATGAGCGTTCGCTGGGTGAAATCGATGATGCAGGCACTCTGAAGGGCATCGGTAAAGGAACAGCTGCTTTAATAAAGGAATGGCGGGAAAATAACGGGGAAACTGAATTGATGAACACTTTGAAAGAAGAAGTTCCGGAGGGGTTGATTCCGCTGCTGAAGCTTCCAGGGCTCGGAGGAAAAAAAGTGTCAAAGCTTTATCAGGAGCTCGACATAACAGACCGGGACTCACTGGAGCAGGCGTGTTTAACCCACGAAGTTCAGAGTCTCGAAGGCTTTGGGGCGAAAACGGAGCAGAAAATACTGGAAGCGCTCGCGGAGGAAGGAAAGCGTCCGGAACGGCTTCCGATTGCCTATATGCTTGAAATGGCCCAAAAGCTCGAAGCGTCTCTTGAAACAGTGAGAGATGTACGAAAATATGCGCGGGCGGGCAGTCTTCGCCGGGTGGAAGAGTCAGTGAAGGATCTGGATTATATTATGAGTGTAAAAGATGCGGAACATGTTCGTAAACAGCTGGTAGAGCTGCCCGAAGTAGCCAAAGTCATTAACGATGGCACAAGCAAGGTCAGCATTGAAATTAAAGGGGAATATAATGTTCAAGTAGACATTCTTCTGGTGGAGGAAGAAGATTTTGCGAGCACCCTGCATCATTTCACCGGCTCTAAGGACCATAATGTGCAGATGCGTCAGCTCGCAAAGGAACGAAATGAAAAATTAAGCGAATACGGCATTGAAGACAAAGACGAACGTAAAACAACGTTTCAGGATGAAACCGAATTTTACGCTCACTTTGGCCTGTATTTTATTCCGCCAGAAGCACGACTGGGAAGAGGCGAAACGGATACGTTCCAAGAGCCGTATCCTTATATAGAAAAAAAACACATCCGCGGTGATCTTCATATGCACACTACGTGGAGCGATGGCTCTCTTTCAATTCGGGAGATGGTGGAAGAAGTGAAAAAACACGGCTATGAATGGCTGGCGCTCACGGACCATTCTAAGTATCTCCGCATTGCCCATGGACTGGATGAAGACAGAATACGCAGGCAGATGGAAGAAATACAAAACGTCAGAGAAGAAGAAAAAAATATTCAAATCTTTGCCGGTATTGAAATGGATATCCGGCCTGACGGAACGCTTGATATTGACGATGACGTGCTCAAAGAGCTCGATGTTGTCATTGCTTCCATCCATTCCTCCTTTTCTCAATCAGAAAAAGAAATTATGAACAGGATGGAGCAGGCTCTGAAGCATCCGGAGGTAAATGTGATTGCACACCCTACGGGAAGGCTGCTGGGACGCCGGGATGGGTACAAGGTGGACTTGGACCGGCTGATGAAGCGTGCCGGCGAAACGAATACGGCACTGGAGCTGAATGCCAACCCCAACCGTCTTGATCTCTCAGCCGACTGGCTGAGAAAAGCTGCCGAGCACGATGTCCGTATTGCAATCAATACGGATGCCCATAATTCTGGAATGCTTGATCATATGGATGTTGGCATATCTATTGCGAAAAAGGCACTTCTCCAGCCAGACCAGGTAATAAATACGATGTCTGCAGAGCAGTTAAAGAAATGGCTGCAGCATAAGAAACAATAGAACAACCAAAGAGGTGAGCATTGGTGAATGATAGAACACTTCGCGTGCTGGAATACGAAAAAATGAAGGAACAGCTGCAGGCTCATGCTGGGTCGACTCTGGCAAAGGAGCGGATAGAACAGTTGCACCCCTACCGGGAGCTGGGAGAGGCGAAAGAAGCACAGAACTTCACCGCAGAAGCGGCCAAAGTAATCCGGCTGCGGGGGCAGGCGCCGCTTGGCGGTATACGCCAGATCCACGCCCACGTGCGCCGGGCGCAAATCGGAGGCATGCTGAACGCCGGTGAGTTGAACGAGGTTTCGGATACGCTGTACGCCGGGCGCCGGATACGCTCATTTATTCTGGATATGACAGAAGAAACGGTGGATCTTCCACTGCTTGAAGGTCTGGTACGTCAGATAGTGACGCTGCCGGAGATTGAAAAGCAAATCCGGGATTGTATAGATGAAAACGGGGCGGTTCTTGACAGTGCAAGCTCTGCCCTGCGCGGCCTCCGCCAGCAAATGAGAAGCCTTGAATCGTCGGTACGTTCGAAGCTTGAACAGTATACCAGGTCGCCGGATCAGCAAAAACGACTGTCGGATTCCATCGTAACGATACGTAATGACCGGTACGTGCTGCCGGTGAAGCAGGAATACCGTTCGTCTTTTGGCGGTATTGTCCACGATCAGTCTTCAACAGGAGCTACTCTTTTTATTGAGCCGCAGGCGGTCGTTTCGATGAATAACGAACTAAGAGAGGCAAGAGTGAAAGAACAGCGGGAAATTGAGCGGATTCTTCAGGAGCTGTCTTCGTATATTGCTGAAGATGGGGAAGAGATTCTGGTGAATATGAATACGCTGACCGAACTTGATTTCACATTCGCAAAAGCCTACTATGCAAGAGACCAAAAAGCAGTGCAGCCGGAACTGAACGATGAAGGCAGATTCCGGTTTATGGAGGCGCGGCATCCGCTTATTGACCCGGAAGAAATGGTGCCGCTTGACCTGGAACTTGGAGGCGAATTTGGAACGCTTGTTATTACCGGACCTAATACAGGCGGCAAAACCGTAACGCTGAAAACGGCTGGGCTTCTTACGCTTATGGCCCAGTCCGGGTTGTTTGTGCTCGCAGAAGAAGAAGCAGAAGCTGCTGTATTTTCGAAAGTATTTGCCGATATTGGGGATGAACAATCGATTGAACAAAGCTTAAGTACGTTTTCATCCCACATGACAAATATTGTAGATATTGTTAAGCAGGTGGACAGCAATTCGTTTGTACTGTTTGATGAAATAGGCGCCGGCACCGATCCGGAAGAAGGATCGGCTCTTGCGGTCAGTATCCTGGACTATGTTCAGGAGGCCGGAGGGAAGCTGATCGCCACCACACATTACAGTGAACTGAAGGGCTATGCGTATAACCGTGCCGGGGTGATGAATGCAAGCGTTGAATTTGATGTGGAAACATTGAGGCCGACTTACCGCCTGCTTGTGGGCGTGCCAGGCCGAAGTAATGCATTTGCCATTTCGAGGCAAATTGGCCTTCCTGATGCCATTATTTCGAATGCGGAAAAAGAAATGAGCACAGATACAAAACAGGTCGAAACAATGATTGCTTCCCTGGATGAACAAAGAAAAGAAACAGAATCAGTCTGGCAGGAGGCGGATGACCTCCGGCAGGAAGCGGCCAGACTCTGGCAGGAATTAAATAATGCCTGGAACGAAGTGCTGCAAAAACGGGACCAGATTATCGCAAACGCCGAAGGCAAAGCGAAGAACGAAGTTGATAAGGCGAAAGCCCAAGCGGAAGAAATTATTGCTGAGCTGAAGGAAATGCAGAAAGAAGGGGCCGAGATTAAAGAGCACCGCCTGATTGAAGCCCGTCGCCAGATGGAACAGGCGGCTCCTACGATGACCAAAAAGCAAAAACAAGTGAAACAAAAAGCACAGAAGGAGCGTACCTTTGAAGTAGGGGATGAAGTGAAGGTGCTTCGCTTCGGACAGCGCGGACATATCGTGGAAAAAGTGAATGACAACGAATTCCAGGTGCAGCTTGGTATTATGAAAATGACAGTGAAGCCTGAAGAAATGGAGAAGCTTAAATCAGAGCCCGCTAAAGAGCCCAAGCGACAGGTATCCACAACTTCTACAGCCGCTCCGGCCAGGCCCGAGCTGGATTTGCGTGGTGAAAGGTACGAGGATGCGGTGCAGCGCCTTGAAAAATATCTTGATGAAGTGGTTCTGGCTGGCTATCGTGAAGTCCACATTATTCATGGCAAAGGCACGGGGGCGCTTCGTAAAGGCGTAAAAGAGTATTTAAAAAACCATCCCAGTATCAAATCCACCAGAGATGGCGGCATGAATGAAGGCGGGATCGGTAACACGGTGGCAGAACTTAAATAAGCGGAGGGGTGCATGTGGATGTGTGGATGGACAATGCTTTTATAAATACAGCTGGGAACTTCAGCGTTGCTGTGCTCTCTCTTGTAATTTTTTTGTGGATATTTGAAATTATTACCCCATATCGTAACTGGGAAGAAATTAAAAAAGGAAATATCGCTGTCGCCCTTGCGACCGGCGGAAAGCTGTTTGGGGTATCCAACATTCTTCATTATTCCATCATGCATAATGACGGCATCCTGTTTATGCTTTTATGGGGATTTTTTGGTTTTGTACTATTAATTCTAAGCTATCTTATATTTGAATTTCTTACTCCCATGTTTAAAGTCGATGAGGAAATCAGTAAAGATAACCGTGCAGTAGGAATCATTTCTTTTATTATTTCCGTAGGGATATCTTTTGTAATAGGAGCCGGGATTATCATTTAAATAGAAAAAAATGTAATTTATTAGCCACAAATAGTTAATTTTTTAGGACTATTTAAGTGCGTTTCGGTTGACATTCCTGCGCGGATTATGTACATTTAGAACTAACTTAAATACTATGCCAGTATTACCCAAACGCAAGAAGCGCCTTACTCTGTTACGAGAGTGAGGCGTTTTTAAAGGCATATTTCGTCAGGGTGAAACGAAAACCGGCATGATGGATGGTTTTGTTTGAAAGGGTGACGGATAAAATGGGGAAAAATCCAAACAGAAAGCATGCACAGATCATCGAAGCAGGAATGAAAGTGATAGCTGAGCACGGTTATCACCAGGCGAAAGTGTCGGACATTGCTAAAGAAGCAAAGGTAGCAGACGGAACTATTTATTTGTATTTTAATAATAAAGAGCATATATTAAGGCTCAACACCAAAATATGTTCTTGAAAAATATGTGCTTGATAAAAAGAAATGAAAAAACATCTGCCCCTCTGTTAT
>NZ_JBQOJB010000014.1:0-73944 GCF_054971365.1 Marinococcus salis
GAAAACAAGCTCGTGGATCCGTTCAGCGGCCAGGAGCCGCGCCCGGAATTTCTGGCCAACCGCCAGGACACTTCCGCTATTGAGCCAACGTCAGAATCTCTGACTGAAGGCACAAAATCCTTTAAATAATTCTTACACCTTTATCGGGCCGTTTCTATTGCGGCCCGATTTTTATATCATTATTGGCATTTCATGGTTTATTAATACATAAAAAAACCCGATCCAAATAAGTGGATCGGTACTGTTTTATCCCGTTTCCTGTTTTCTCCGGTCTACCAGTTTTTTATCCAGCAGCTCTTTTTCTACAAAATCGTTAAGCATCTCGTAAAATTTATCTTTGTCTCCCACAGAGCCTGAAAGCTGCTCCAAATGGTTCATAAAAGTAACCTGGTCATAGTCCTGGGGAAGCTTGCCGGAATAATTACGGGCAATACTTTTGCCGTAATGCCAGCAACAGTTTTTGTCCTTTGTCTCCAGCGCTTTTGATAAAATAACCAGTGCTTCAAGAAGCGTCAACGTTACTCCCGGCTTTTCTTCTGCGTACGACGCAATATACGTAAATGCAGAGTAAACATAGTAAGAAAACTGTTCATCTTTCATGATCAGCCGGAGTGTATCATTATCATCGGTTAAATATGAAGTAAAGCGTGTAACCTTGGAAATAGAAAAAACGAGGTCTGTTAACTGATAAATCGCATCCTGGGCGGTCATTGGCTCGTCGTTTCCAAGCGCTTTAATCGCAATTTCAGTCAATTTCCGGATGCCAAACTCGATGTCCTGCACTTCTGTTTTACTTTTCCCAAGATACATCAAGTTACGGTACTTTTTTTCATTAACCGGCAGGTCCGGTTCTTCATTCGTTTTCCAATAAGAAAATATTGGAATACCTTCAAGTACAAAATCCCCAATTCTTCGATCCAAGCGTACTACGATGCCATCCCTGGCTGCTTCTTTTACAATTTTGCCGAAATCTATGACCTGGATAAAACCGGTCGTTTCACTTGCAACGACATGCGGTTCTCCTTCGGTCTTCGGTTCGTGTACCTCACTTTTACTCTTAGCGCGATGTGCTTCAAGGTCATACAGCAGCGTGTTAAGAATGCGCTGTTGCGATTCTTCTTTCATGTTCGTTGTAATGCTTGGCACCTGCATCCATTTCGTTGCATGGTTGATAAACAATATAAAGTTTATCACCGATACGGCAGTAGCCAATACGCCGAGCACCGGAAATACCGTGTACTGCTCCATCGAAGAAGTCAAAAAGAAAAACCCGATCAGCAGGAAAAAGAAACACAGGTTAAAGACTCCGATGGAATGCTGGGTTCTGCGATCTGAAATAAAATTAAACAAAACCCGGGGCGTAAACTGGCCGGAAAAACTCGTCAAAACGACGAGAATGGAGTTAAATGTAAATGCGTTTAACGTGAGTACACCTGAGAGAAGCGTACTGTACATTGTCTGGGTTAAAGAATACCCAGTAGATAAGATAGGAGCCATGGCAAACGCAGGCTCGAGGCCGAATTCCACGTAGTACGCCCCAATGGCTAAAAGCACAGCCAAAACAATATAGATGGCCGGCAGCACCCAAAGACTCGAGCGGAGTTCATACCACCGCTGTCTTGAGGACATGCTTTTAATCTGCCGTAATTTTTTTGGCATTAATTGATGTAGATAATATTTCAATTTGTTCACCTTTCTGTTGTTTTAATCAGCTGTTTGCAGCATTCATTATGGGCCCCATACATGGAGCCTCCCTCTGTACATACAGGAGGAAGGCTCAAGAGCAATCATGCTGCTTTAGCTGGTAATTTCTATTCCCTTACTGCCTCTTTGGTTGATATGACCTTCACGTCACACTTTGCTTTTTTCTGAATGGCTTTGGCTGTGTTCCCGAGAAAGATCCGGTCCACTTTAGACGTGCCCGTTTCCCCGACAACAATCATATCTACATTATATTTTTCACATAGGTTTTCCATTTCTTTTTTCGGAATTCCTACTTCAAGCACCGTTTCCACGTCTTTGAGTCCACTCTCTTCGGCCATTTCTTTATAGCCCTTCAGCCGTGTTTCCGCCTGTTTTTTCAATCTTCTGAAACCATGCGGATCCATCCGTTCCAGGGAGGCATAGCCGTTTTTGTCCATAACAAATGCGATGATAAGCGTGGCATTATTTTCTTTTGCCAGCCCTTTCGCTTTATCAAATGCATCATGGGAGGAGCCTTCGAGAGCTTCTACTCCTACGAGTATACGATTAATTTGCGCCAATTTCATCTTTCCTTTCTTTTTCTAAATTACTTGGCTCAGCTTTCTGCTTCAGCTTTCACAAAATAGCCTGTGTTTCCTCCGTTTTTCGTCTGTTAACTTTGCTTACTATCTAAAAAAATATAAAAAGCCAGAAAAAGAACGATCATCCTTTTCCTGGCTTATGTTCTGGCTTTTATATCCATTCATTTCCGCCGCATATGAAATTGTCGTCCTGCCACACCCGGACGTTTTTGTTTTTATGGCGTTACTTAAAATTTACCCGTACAATATATGTATTAAACGTTAACGCATAAATGCATTCGAAATCTTTTAAAGGACAGATGCCTTATTCATTATTTATTTTTCGACAAATACTGCCCGCCCTGTCTTGCAGCCGTTCGCATTTTTCAATTTCTGGACCCGCATCAGCACTGCGAGTGGATTCCCATTCAGGACGCCTGGCTCCACATGGATAAATTCCCCTATTTATCCTCAAGAAACGCTGCACACGAGCTGCATATGTTTACAAACCAGGGGGTCGTCCTCCATGGTTTTTACGCCTTTCGCCGGTTGCTGCTTGCTGTTCCGGCCAGTTTCCTTCCAGCTATCGTACTTTATCTTCCGTACGCTGACCGGGTTGGCGTACCATTGTACAATGCCATTTCAAAAAGCCGTCTAAAACATATTTCTTTTAAGAATAGTTAGCTTCCACAGAGACAATAAGCCCAGCTGTCCAGGTATCTTTGGACAGCTGGGCTTGTTTTTATTACCGATTCACCGTTTTCATTCCTTCTTCAGGGTACCGCATGCCTGCGGCAGCACCTTTAGGAGCAATATCATCAATTGCTTTCATATCGGCCCTCGTAAGTTTAAGCTGCAGACTATTAATATTTTCTTGTAGGTACGTACGCCGCTTAGTCCCTGGAATCGCTATCACGCCTTGCTCCCTCAACCAGGCCAGGGCCAGCTGGGAAGCTGTGCATTCTTTTTCTTCAGCTAATTCCTTCATTTTATCCACGAGCTCAAGATTTTTGTTGAAGTTTTCTCCCTGAAACCTTGGAGAAAAGCGGCGGAAATCATCTTCTTCCAAATCCTCAAACTGCTTGATTTGTCCGGTTAAAAATCCTCTCCCCAGTGGGCTGTAAGCTACAAAGGAAACTCCGAGGTCTCTGCAAAGCGGCAGAATTTCATCCTCCACGTCCCGGCTCCATAATGAATATTCTGTCTGCAGAGCCGTAATTGGATGCGTTTCATGAGCCCTGCGAATTGTTTCCGGAGCGGCTTCCGACAAGCCCAAATACCGGATTTTTCCGGCGTCTACGAGTTCCTTCATCGCACCTACCGTTTCTTCAATTGGCACATCCGGGTCCACCCGGTGCTGATAATATAAGTCAATGGTATCAACGCCGAGCCGCTTCAAGCTCGCATCACATGCCTGCTTTACATACTCTGGCCGGCCGTTTACTTCTCCTGTGAGTTCACCCTCATTGCTGTACACGTTCCCGAATTTTGTAGCAAGCACTACTTCTTCCCGACGGTTTTGAATCGCTTCACCAACCAGTCTTTCATTAGTCATCGGGCCGTACATATCAGCCGTGTCGAGAAAATTAATCCCATGATCAAGTGCTGTGTGTATCGTTTTTTTTGACTCTTCATCGTTTAATTTTCCATAAAAAGCGGACATCCCCATACACCCCAGGCCAATAGGGGAAATATGCAGGTCACTGTTGCCAAGCTGTCGTTTTTCCATTACAGGTATTCGTCCTTTCTGGATTAATGACTCTGCTTTTTCAAACAGGTGTCTTTCTGTTCACGCTTTTGTTCCACTTTAAACATTTTCAGTAAACTATTTTTTTCTTAAGCCAGCCCTTTTTATAAGATCATCCACCCGGCGCTCTACATTTTCGTCCGGAAGCAGCGGCGGAGCATGGTGAGGCTTGATGCGGGCATCGATGATCATGCTGTCGCATCCCCAATGCTTGTTTTCATAAAAGCTGTTCACCCCATAAATATCGTGCGAAGGATTGCTGCGTGTGAAAACGGCCCATAGGAAATTGCGCATCGTCTCACTGACAAAGCTGCTGTCATCGCAGATGATAATCATTGGGGTTTCTTTAACGTCCCACTGCTCATCGAGACGTTCAGCGAAAGCGAATATTTCTTCAGCCGCCTGCCTGTAACTGAAAAACTCTGATGCTTCCACCGCTATTACACCCGGCATCACAAGTTTAGGCGAATGCATCGAACTGTCAGCTGGGAATCCTTCCGGCACGCGTTGACAAAGAGCCCGCTTCACGTCTCCATAAGCCGCGATAATTACCTTGCTTCCTTCATTCAGCCCTTCTCCGCTGTAATCAAGCGTATCAATCGTCGTTTTGGTTTGAAAGTGAAGGTCGCGGCGCAGATTAATCCGCTCAAGCATGTACGTGAAAAAATCCTCCTCCTGATGCGTATCGAGTTCTCTTTCCTGTTCCGCTGTAATAAATAAATATTTAGCCAGGCTTAACTGTCCTGTTCCGAGAATACGATTAGCAATTGTTAACAGCTCCGCCGGCTGCTTCACGCTTTGGAACGGCGTATACCGTTCACTGCCAATAGCCAGCAGAAGCGGATGCACCCCTGCAGCGTCTACAGCATGAACTTCCTTAACTCCGGTAATTTCCTGCTTAATCGCTTCCCCTGTCATTTCGTGGATCACCGCGCCAAACGACGTATCCTCCTGCGGCGGCCGGCCGACTACGGTAAACGGCAGAATAGCCTTGTCTTTGGCATACACCTTATGGACCTTCATGACCGGAAAATCATGCGTCAGGCTGTAATAGCCCAGGTGGTCGCCAAACGGCCCTTCCGGCTTCGTATCATCTGGATAAATATCACCGGTAATAACAAAATCAGCGTCATGATTAATGCAGTAGCCATCTTCATAGCTGTACTGAAAACGACGCCCTGACAGCATGCCGGCAAACATCATTTCACTCAGCCCCTCCGGAAGCGGCATCACAGCTGAAATAGTATGCGCTGGAGGACCGCCGAGAAAAATACTAACTTTCAAGGGCCCCCCCTTCGCCACAGCCTTCGCCTGATGTACCCCAATTCCCCGTTGAATCTGGTAATGCAGGCCCACTTCTTCATCAGGAATAAATTCATTGCCGCTTAGCTGCACCCGGTACATGCCCAGGTTAGCATTCATCGGCCCTGGTTTCTCCGGGTCTTCCGTGTACACTTGAGGCAGTGTGAGAAATGCGCCCCCATCCCGAGGCCAGTGCTGAATCATCGGCAGGTCACTGATGCTTACCTCCCGAAAGTTTTCCGTGCCGCTTTTCTTTTTCTTTGGAAGTGCTTTTACTGCCGTCAGTCCGCTGCTCATGTTGTGGAGTGGATGCTTCAGCGCCTGCACCGGGTCATTTCTCATCGCAATAACATTTTGAACCTGCTTCCAATTCTTGCGGAAAATGAATTTGCTGCGTTCGACGCTGCCGAACAAATTAGAAACAGCCTGGAACGGGCTTCCTTTTACGTTTTCAAATAAAATGGCCGGCCCTTCCTGTTCATAGACCCTTAAATGAATCGAAGCCATTTCCAGGTAGGGATCGACCTCTTCCTTGATTCGTACTAAATGGCCGTGCTTCTCCAGATCTTCTACGCATTCGTTGAGGTTTTGATACATATACAGTGCTTCATCCTTCCGAATAGTATTTCGCTTCTTTTCCTATCTTAGTACATTTTACCTTCCTGCTGTATTTATTCATCTTTCAGCCACTATTTTATTTATGCCGATGCAGGCTTTGTCCGCTGCTTTTGCGGCAGTGATAAATAAACGACCATCCCGAGTATCAGGCAGGCTCCCAGGCTCTGGTAGAGTCCAAATGGCACATGCAGCCACCATACCGAAGCCAAAATAGCTGCCAAAGGCTCCAGGCAGCCTAAAATACTAGTTTCCTGGGGTTTTAAATACTTTAGGCTTTCAAGATAAAACCAAAAAGCAATCATCGTACCGAAAATAACGACAAAAATTACACTCCCGGCCACGCTCCATGTCCAGCTTTCCCACTCGGCGTCCCACGGAGCATGCAAAAAGCTTACAGCTGCCCCTCCGATCGTCATCGCCCAACCGATGACGTTCATAGACCCCCACGCCGCTAAAAGAGGGCCGGCGTACAGCGTATAGAAGGCAAGCGCCATTCCGGAAAGAACACCCCAGATTACCGCTGCCGGCGGCACGGATAATCCGGCCAGCTGACCATTTGTCAGCAATAGAAATGTGCCAGAAAGTCCCATTAATACGGCACCTGTGTCGCGTATATTCCAATATGTATGCCGGACGGCAAGCAGGTATGCAAGAATGAACACCGGTGCCAAATATTGCAGCAGCGTGGCCACTGCTGCGTTTCCGCTTTCAATGGAGGCCATATATGTATACTGCACGGCAAGCATACCGAACAAGCCGAATATAATCACGGATACAGCACTCTTTTTCTGCTGCCAGATCCCGGTTACTTTTCCTTTATTTCCAAGCATTAAAGAAATGGTTAACAGGAGCAGGCCCGAGAGAAGCAGTCTTACAGCCACCAGCCATTCCACAGGCAGGTGGTGCGTTTCAAAAATATACTGCGACGCCGTACCTCCAATCCCCCAGAGAGAAGCACCAATTATTACCAGAAAAAAGCCTGCCGTCCGTCTTTTCTGTTCTGTTTGCATCATTTTTGTCCTTTCTATTGGCCATATTAGCTTTATTTTCCTGCTATTATACGCCGGAGTTCATCCTAATAAAATCATTCCCGGGTTTTCGTCTGCCAGTATATCAAAAAGCCGCCCCCTTTTCGGGAGCGGCGCTGTATGCACTTTTTATTTCGTAATCATTCCTTTAGCTACGGATACGAGGTTCTGCGGGCGTTCCGCCAGCCTTCTCATGAAATACCCGTACCATTCTTTGCCAAAGGGCACGTAGACTCTGACATTGTAGCCTTCCCGCACGAGCTGCAGCTGCAGTTCTGTTCGAAAGCCATACAGCATTTGAAATTCAAATGTGTCATAAGCTATATTCTGGTCTTCCACAAACAGCTTAACCGCGTTAATAATGCGGTGATCGTGCGTGCCGATAGCGGTAAATCCTTCCTGCAGCAGATGTTTTTGAATCATCAGAAAATAATTGGCGTCAACTTCATGCTTGTCTTTAAAAGCGACCTCTTCTTTTTCCTGGTAAGCCCCTTTTACAATTCGGAGGGGCACCTCTGCGAGACTGTCAAGGTCATCGAGTCCCCGCCTTAAATATCCCTGAAGGACAGTGCCTACATTATCATATTCCTTCCGGAGCGTTTTCAGTACCTTCAGTGTTTTTTCATAACGGGAATAGTCTTCCATATCGATGTTCACGAAATTTTGTTTTTCTTTGGCCGCCTGGAGGATTTCCTTCATATTCTCTACGCAGTAGTCCGTATCTATATCAAGACCGAGCTTCGTTAATTTCACTGTCAGCTCTGACTGTACGTTTTTCGCATGGACACTCTCTATAATCTCGATGGTTTTCTGCTTAGCTTCTTCCACCTCTGATTTTTCTGTTATAAATTCACCAAGATGGTCAATGGTCGCTAACAGCCCCTGCTCGTTCATCGATTGAATGGTCGTTAATGCTTCATCAATATCTTCTCCAGCCACTACTTTTGAAGCTCCGAGGTGAATGCCCCACTTTTTGGCGCCCTTTGTCAGCGTCTTGTTTTGGGAAAGAAATATAAAAAACGAACGTGAAATTGTCATAGGTGCACCCTCCTGATCTTTTCAGTACTACACCTAAGTGTTGCAAAATACGTGCCAATATAGCTGGGCCGTCCCCCTTAGGGTTGACCGTAAAAAAAAGCTTTTATTCATCACAACTGCAAAAAATTTTGCACTATATGCAAAAAATCACAAATGAAATTTACTCATCCGGTACTGCAGACTCTGCCGGCTGATTCCAAGCTCCTTAGCTGCCTGCATTACGTTACCGCCGCTGTGCTGAAGCGCCTCTTTAATTAGCGCAAATTCCATTTCAAGCAGACGTTCCTTTAAAGTTCCTTTGCCGCTGTTTGCCCCGGCTGGACCACTTTTCTCCATCTCTCCTGCTTCCAGAAGGTCTGTCCGTTTACGGAAATGGTCCGGCAGGTGGCTTTCCTCGATCACTTCCTCATCGAGCATCAAATTCATTGCTCCTTCGATAACATGTTCAAGCTCCCGGATGTTTCCCGGCCAGTGGTAAGATTCCAGCCTTGCTTTCACCGATGGGGAGACGCGTCCCACTTCCATTTGAAAGACCCGGTTGTACTTTTCCAGAAAGGTCTCCACCAGCGGTTCAATATCTGTTTTTCTTTCCCGGAGCGCTGGAACATACAGGGTGACGACGCCAATACGGTAAAAAAGATCTTCACGCAGCTCGTTGTTTTGAATAGCTTCTGCCGGCTCTTTGTTCATAGTTGCAATAATACGGACATTGATAGACTGCTCTTTGTGTGACCCTAAGCGTGTCACCTTTTTTTCCTGCAGAACACGCAGCAGCTTTGCCTGCAGGGCCACTGGCAGTGTATTAATTTCATCAAGCAAAAGCGTGCCGCCTTCAGCTTTTTCAAAAAGCCCCGCCCGTTCCGAGGCACCGGTAAATGCCCCTTTTACCGTACCAAACAATATGCCTTCAATTAGCGTTTCCGGAAGCGCCGCGCAGTTTTGTGATACAAACGGCTGCCCGGCCCGCTCACTTTCACTGTGAATACTCTGGGCAAACAGTTCTTTCCCTGTTCCTGTCTCACCTACAATCAATACTGAGGAAGACGTTCTTGTTGCACGTTTTGCGTTCTGAACGACCCCTGTAATTTCAGCAGAACGTCCAATGATTTGGTTAAATGTAAAAAGGCCGCTGTCCGCTTTTTTCTGGTTTTCCCGGACCAGCTTTTCCATACGGGTCACATCCTTTGCGATCTCCGCCGCTGCCACGATCCGCCCGCCTGAATAAATCGGAAAAATTTCATTAATAGTGGTAATATTTTTTCCCCGGCTGTTTGTATAATGCTGCTTTTTTTCTCTCGTTTCCACTCCTAGTTTGATGGCCTGAAGCAGCCTGCTGTCCTGTTCATGCTCGAAAAGAAAAACATCCATCATGCCTTTGTTGTCAAAGTCTTCATATGTCATGGATTCAATTTCGCGCATTTTATCATTATAAATAATTAAATTTTCATCTACATCAATGACACGAATCCCCTGATCCATTTTCACCATTAAATGATCAAATACATCGTTCAGTTCAGGATAGGATAAAGACTTTGTTCCTTGGTATCCCATAGGCCCACCCTCTTTATAATTTATTCTTGCTTTGATTTTATCATGAAGTGTGGAAGCTTCGTACGTAAATCCCGAAACTTGGGAGTGCAAAATTTTGCACTATATGCTTCTTAATTTTTCTGATTATGGTTCTATCCGGAGAAGTATTCAATTATAATAGATATTTCCGTTGATTTTCAGCATCGTTTTTTCACCATTTTTCTTCTGCCCCGCCTCCCGGCTGTATTCGTGTCTGCCGAAGTTAAGAATATTGGCACTATTCTTGCAACATATGGAAGTACATTCAAGAGGAGGTGTACTGAATGGAAGGAATAACACTACTCACATGGCTGCTAATATTAATACCTATGCCGCTTACTGTAGTTTTAGCAGCAATCAGTTATGTTAAATCAAAAAAGGAGACCACCTAAATGGATATTTCCGTACCTACAATTGTGACATTTATCGTTTACCTTGCTGTAATGCTTGGTATTGGTTTTTTATTCTACAAGCTGACCAATAACCTTTCGGATTACGTTTTAGGCGGACGTAAATTAAACGGTCCTGTAGCTGCACTCAGTGCCGGAGCGTCCGATATGAGCAGCTGGCTTCTGCTCGGCCTGCCCGGTGCCATGTATCTGGGCGGGATGAGTGAAATATGGCTGCCTATCGGCCTTACCATTGGCGCTTATTTAAACTGGCAGTTTCAGGCGAGACGACTGCGCAGATACACAATCATCGCCAATGATTCGATTACGATACCCGACTTTCTAGAAAACCGGTTCCATGATAAAACCAAAGCACTGCGTATCGTTTCGGCATTATTTATACTTATTTTCTTTACCGTTTATACTTCCTCCGGCCTGGTCGGCGGCGCCACTCTGTTCGTCAGCTCTTTCGGTCTTTCCTACCAGGCAGCCCTTTGGATCGGCGGCGCTGTTATTATTACCTATACATTCCTTGGCGGCTTTATGGCCGTCAGCTGGACGGACTTTCTTCAGGGGACTCTTATGTTTTTGGCTCTCGTCGCTGTTCCGATCGCCGCCGTCATTGAAATTGGCGGCTGGGAGAATTCTGTTCAGACTGCAGCCTCCATTAATCCGGAGGCGTTAAGTGCGTTTACGAATGTGAGCGTTATTTCAGTCGTTTCCCTGCTTGCCTGGGGGCTTGGCTACTTTGGGCAGCCACATATTATTACGAGGTTTATGGCGATCCGTTCCGAAAAAGAAATTCCAATGGCCCGGCTGGTAGGTATGAGCTGGATGGTTATTTCTCTTCTCGGTGCTATTTTCACAGGGTTTATCGGCATTGCTTACTTTTCAGGGGACGCCCAGCTCGGGGAAGGCAACCAGGAGACAGTGTTTATACTGTTTACCCAGGTACTGTTTAACCCATGGGTTTCCGGGGTACTGCTCGCAGCGATACTTGCTGCTATTATGAGCACGGTGGACTCCCAGCTGCTCGTATCTTCAAGTGCTCTCGCGGAGGACTTTTATAAAGGCCTGCTCCGGCCGCATGCTTCTGACCGGGAGCTTGTCTGGGTGGGAAGATTCGGCGTTATTGCCATCGCCCTCGTTGCTCTGCTGCTTGCCTCCACTCCAGGCAGCACGGTGCTTGAACTCGTGAGCTATGCCTGGGCCGGATTTGGTGCTGTGTTCGGGCCTGCGATGCTTTTCTCCCTTTTCTGGCGCCGTACGAGCAAGTGGGGAATTCTTGCCGGCATGATTGCCGGCGGGACAACTGTGATCATCTGGGTCCAGCTTACCGGCGGCCTGTTTGATCTATACGAGATCGTACCGGGCTTTTTGATCAATGTTCTAATCATCATTGCAGTCAGCCTGCTCGGGCCGAAGCCTTCAGACAAAATTAAAACTGAGTTTGACTCTGTCAGCACGTACAAGGAAAAAAGCTGAAAAACTAAAAAATACCCGCTTCCTGAATAAAACAGGAGCGGGTATTTTTGCAGTTATTGTTGTTTTTCAGTGAACGCCTGTTCCTGAAGCGCTGCTGCTTTATCCGTGCGTTCCCACGGAAGGTCAACATCATGGCGTCCAAAGTGACCGTAAGCAGCTGTCTGCCTGTAAATCGGCCGGCGGAGATTGAGCATTTTGATAATGCCGGCCGGGCGCAGATCAAAATGCTCGTTAGCGAGCTTTACGAGCACCTCTTCTGAGACTTTCCCTGTACCGAATGTGGCAATCGAAATGGAAACCGGCTGCGCCACGCCGATTGCATACGCAAGCTGAACCTCACATTTATCTGCAAGTCCTGCTGCAATAATGTTTTTTGCTACATAGCGCGCGGCATATGAAGCGGACCGGTCGACCTTTGTCGGGTCTTTGCCGGAAAACGCCCCGCCGCCGTGACGGGCATAGCCGCCATACGTATCAACGATAATTTTCCGTCCGGTAAGTCCGGCGTCCCCCTGCGGTCCGCCAATGACAAAACGGCCGGTTGGATTAATGAAATAATTGGTTTCAGCATCCAAAAGCTCTGCCGGCACGACCGGCTCGATAACGTATTTATGCATATCCTCTTCAATCTGGGCTAGCGTTACCTCATCGGAATGCTGGGTGGAAATAACGATCGTTTCCACCCGAAGCGGTTTCCCATCGTCTCCATATTCCACCGTTACTTGCGTCTTTCCGTCGGGACGCAGATACGAAAGATTACCATCTTTGCGAACTTTCGTTAACTGGCGTGCCAGCTTATGCGCAAGAGAAATCGGCAGGGGCATGAGCTCATCGGTTTCATTATCTGCATACCCAAACATCAAACCCTGGTCCCCCGCTCCGATTGATTCCAATTCGTCCTCGGTCATCGAGCCTTCACGAGTTTCAAGCGCTTCATCAACGCCCTGGGCAATGTCGGCTGACTGTTCATCTATTGACGTCAAAACCGAGCATGTTTCGTAATCAAAGCCGTATTTCGCCCGGGTATAGCCAATATCTTTCAAAGTTTCCCGGGCAATTTTGGGAATATCCACGTATGTAGATGTCGATATTTCACCTGCTACTAACACGAGCCCCGTGTTCACTACTGTTTCCGCTGCCACACGGGCATTCGGATCATCCTTTAAAATTGCATCTAAAATCGCATCGGAAATCTGGTCACATACTTTGTCCGGGTGTCCTTCTGTAACAGATTCCGACGTAAATAAACGTCGTCCAATTGTAGACACGCTGCTGCCTCCTTTTTAACTGCCTGCTACGGGTGTACTCTCCTATTCTCGGGGTAGACGAAAAGAAAACGGCAGTAGGCCGTTGTGTACAAGAAAAGCCCCTTGTCCCAAAAAAATTGAGGGAAAAGGAGCTGTCAGTTCAGCTTTTTCGCCTCTTATCTTTCAAGGCGCCTATCCGCCTCTCCAGGTTAGCACCTTTCCGTTCCCGGATGGTTGCTGGGCTTCTCAGGGACTGTCCCTCCACCTGCTCAGGATAAGAGTATCCGTTCGTACAAAATCGTAACGCAAACCCTATTTGATGTCAAACTTAGTGCCCTTCCCGCTGGCAGGTGCTGCTATCACAAAGGAAATGAAACCACTGGTACCGGTTTGTTGATACCGTGTGGTACAGCTTCCGGCCAAGCGCCTCTACTCCCGGCAGCAGAAACACTGCCTTTAACGGCTTTAATGCTGGAATAGTATAGCACAATTTTTTCACAGTAAAATATCCGGCATACACATACGTGCCATCTTCTACACTATGCATCTGCTCTTCAAGCGGCTCTCCCTTGAGCATCGGGTATTTTTCGAATAAATCCTCATCATATATAGATTTCCAATCTACTGTATCCGTTTTATCTATCGCTGAAAGATAAGTATGGAACCTGGTGCATAACGGACAGTCGCTATCGTAAAACACAATAAATTCCGATTGTTGTTCCATAATTTTCCCCTTTCCTTGCTTTCTTACATCTTTTCCCTCTAAACACTGAAAATATTCATGAACTTTTTGCACAATAAGTATGTACTATTTAATTAATTGTGTTACACTATTTTATATTATATCCATCATTAATGATGAATAAATCCAACTTCCCCCCTCATTAAAGGAGTGATTGTTTATGAAGCCACCGTTCGCTTCCAAACCTGAAACGAATCTATTGAATGAAGCGCACGTCCAATGGAACCTCTCTGTCCCTGCGCTTGTGAAGCGCTCGCTGGCACTGCAGGAGGGGTCACTCACAGCTGAAGGCGCTCTTGCTGTGAAAACAGGCAAATATACCGGCCGCTCGCCAAAAGATAAGTATATTGTCGACGAGCCCGGCAGTTCTCCTTCTATTGATTGGGGAAATGTAAACAGGCCAATGTCCGAAGAAGTATTTAAACAACTTCACAACAAAGTGATGGCTCATTTAAACAATCAGAATGAAGTCTTCGCAAGTGATGCCCTTGCAGGTGCTGATCCAGACTACCAGCTTCCCGTCCAGGTCATTACCTCCTATGCCTGGCACCAATTGTTCGCACGGCAGCTGTTCATTCGCCCTGATGGAAGGGAAACCCCTTCCACTCAACCCTTCACGCTTATAGCTGCACCAGAATGCAAAGCAGATCCCGAGGTTGACGGCACCTTATCGGAAACATTTATCGTCATCAGCTTTGCAAGACGCATAATTTTGATTGGTGGAACAGAATACGCCGGTGAAATGAAAAAATCAATCTTTTCTGTCATGAACTACCTGCTCCCTGAACAGGGCGTGCTTCCAATGCACTGCTCGGCAAATATAGGAAGCGACGGAAAAAGTGCACTGTTTTTCGGGCTTTCCGGCACCGGGAAAACGACGCTTTCTGCTGATTCTTCCCGGCTCCTGGTTGGCGACGATGAACACGGCTGGTCCGAAAAAGGTATTTTTAATATTGAAGGCGGATGCTATGCAAAATGTTCGAACCTGTCCAGACAAAAAGAACCTCAGATCTGGAACGCTATCCGTTTTGGGGCCGTACTTGAAAACGTCGGCCTGGACGATGCCAGTGGGAAAGTCGACTACACTGACACGCATATTACCGAAAACACCCGGGCGGCTTATCCCATTGAACACGTCGAGGGAATTGTACCTTCTGGCACAGCCGGACATCCGTCAGCAATTATTTTTTTAACTGCAGATGCCTTCGGCGTTCTTCCGCCGATCAGCCGGCTGACGAAGGAACAGGCCATGTATCATTTTCTCAGCGGCTACACAAGCAAACTAGCCGGAACGGAAAGAGGCATCACTTCTCCAGAAGCTACATTTTCCACCTGCTTCGGAGCACCGTTTCTACCACGCCAGGCTTCTGTATATGCAGAGATGCTCGGGGAAAAAATTGATGCACACAATGTGCCTGTTTTTCTGGTGAATACCGGTTGGAGCGGCGGCGGCTACGGTGTCGGCAGCCGTATGGATCTTTCGTACACCCGTGCTATGGTGCAGGCAGCTCTAAGCGGCGAACTCACCAACGCAGCCACTGTGGAGGATCCTATATTTGGGCTCCATATTCCGGAATCCTGCCCTGGCGTTCCGGAAGATATGCTCCAGCCGAAGAAAATGTGGGCAGAAGCCGGAGAGTACGAGGTCCAGGCCCGTATGCTCGCCCGCAAGTTTGCAGAAAATTTTAAGCGGTTTTACGATGTGCCCGGTGAGATCTCAAAAGCCGGACCGACGCAGCTGTAGACGGAATTCTCCGCATAGCCATAAGCCGCATCCACTATGATAAAAAGGAACCGGTATCTGTATAGTCACAGACGCCGGTTCCTTTCATTTTAAGGTAATATATCCTGCCTCCTCGGCATATTTAACCGAACGGGGAAGTACTTCGTCTTTCATAATAAAGCTGTAGCCGGGATGTTCACGGATATTGCTTGGAAGTGTTTCTATCAGCACCGGGCCATCCGTTTCCATATAATCCTCGTGAGAAACCAGCGAATCTACAACCGCAATGTATATATTTTTTATTACATCTTCACTCCGGCCCACCACCTTATACTGGCCAAGAGAGCGTATGACTTCAATGCGGCCGCCGGTTTCCTCATCAACTTCCCGTACAGCTGCTTCTTCAGGCGTTTCTCCCTCTTCGATTTTCCCGCCCGGAAACTCCAGCCCCCGTTGGGAGTGACGGGTCAGGAGCCACCTGCCGGCATACAGGCATATCACCCATACATGTCCCGGCTTGTCTGAAAACGGGAAGCCATTTAACGACAATTCTACTTCGTTATTGTAGTAGTCCCGGAATTTGTAGCAGGTTGTCATATGCCCTGATCCTCACACATACGTATCACTCCACTTCTCTCATCTCTCCGGGGAATTATTTTTCCTGGCGGCTGTATAACCGTGCGGCCATCGCCTTGGACCAGGAGCGCTGATCGTTCTTCCGCTCGTGAAACTCCTCCAAAAGCTGATCGCCTTCATATCCTTCGGTAATCAGCTCCTGTAATATCAATTCGGTGATATTTTCATCTTTTCCAGCCATGTACGCCTGGATTAACACACCAAGAGAGTGTTCCAGGCGCGTGGTTTTTTTCACAACTCCTCTCAAAAGAGCTGGAGCATTATCAGGATGGGTGATCACTGCTTCCATCAGCATTTCTTCTTCATGCTTTTCCCACTCATGAATAATACCTTCATATTCTGTAGGTATGACCGCATCGAGCAGCCAGGACTTATCAGGTTCTTCCCGATTGATGATGAGGCCTTCCTTCATTTTTATCTCATGCATTTCAATCACGTCCCCGTCTTTTTCAAACAGGCTGAGGCGCATAAGGCGGAACGTCTTCATGATTTACGGCCGGCAAGTTGAATGGTGCGTTCATACGCTTCTTTTAGACGGCGCACGCCCTCATCGATATGCGAGCGGGGGCAGGCGACGTTAATGCGGACAAATCCAGCGCCTTCCTCCCCAAAGATATGCCCGTCGCTCAATGCTACGCCTGCTTCTTTACGCAGCCATTCTTCCAATTCTTTTTTATCCATGCCAAGCTCCCTAAGATCAATCCATACAAGATACGTTCCTTCCGGCTTAATAACATGTGCTTCCGGAACAGCCGATTCCAGTTGTTCCTTTAAGTAATCGACGTTTTCCCGCAGGTGCACGAGCAGTTCTTCCAGCCATTCGGAGCCATGACGGTAGGCAGCTTCTGCAGCAACTGTGGCAAAAGGGTTGTCAATTCCAACAAAATTGCGTTGCAGATGGGCTTCATATGCTTTCTGCGAAGCTTTTTTCTCAAAAACTACGTAAGACAATTGCAAAGCTGCAAGATTGAATGTTTTGCTCGGCGCCATGCAGGTAATGGTTTCAACATCATAGCCATCCGCCGCTTTCGAAAATGGCACGTGTTCACCGGACAAGATAAGGTCAGCGTGAATTTCATCGGAGACTACCAGAACGTTGTATTTTTCTGCAAGAGCGGCAATCTGCTGCAGTTCTTCTTCAGTCCACACCCGGCCGATAGGGTTATGGGGACTGCATAAAAGAAGCATTTTCGCGCCGGCCTTCATCTGTTCTTCAAGGTTTTTTGCATCGATAGTAAACCCTTCGTCTGTTTCTTTCAGCGGATTCTTGTACAGCTTGCGTTCATTATTATTCACAAGCGCATAGAATGGATAGTAAACCGGCGTCTGTAGAATGACTCCATCGCCTTTTTCAGTAAATGTTTGAATCAGGTGACTGATCGCCGGCACAACGCCCGGGGTAAAGACAAGCTGCTCATTGCCCACATCCCATCCATGGCGCGTGCGGATCCATTCAGTAGTGGCATCTTTCAATGATTCCGGACGACGGTGATAACCGAAAATTCCGTGGTCCAGCACCTCCTGCATTGCATCAAGGACAGGCTGCGGAGCCTGAAAGTCCATATCCGCCACCCACATTGGCCAAAGCTCCGAGGAACCGTAGCGCTCAGCGGCGAAATCCCATTTCATTGAATTTGTATTTTTCCGGTTTAATACTTTGTTAAAATCCATGCTAAAAAAGCCTCCTCGTTTCATCTTCCCATGTCTATTCCGTTCTTTATTTTATCACTTTCCTTTTAGTAAGACGAATCCAAACGGCTTTTAACCGATAAATCGTTTTGTATTAACCACTGATTCCCTCCAGTAATCCGAAAAATCAGTATAACCTACACCATCAGATTCTGTGGCGTGAAACAGTGTGTCATTAGAAATATACATGCTTACATGGTTGATACTGCCGTCTCCAGTCGTGTCGAAGAAAATGAGGTCTCCCCGTTTCCAGTTTTCTTCAGCAACATTTCGGCCTTCCTGCGCCTGATCCTCCGACACCCTCGGAAGATCAATATTTTCTTCAGCATATATCCGCTGGGTAAAGGATGAGCAGTCGAAATACTCGGTCGTGCTTTCGGAGGCTCCCCATTTGTATGGTGTTCCTGTATACTCTTCTCCTTTTTCAATTACCCTGGCGATTCTTTCCTGTGCCGGGCTCCACAACTGGGCTGTATAGCGGCTTCCGGTGTCTTCCTCTTCGAACGAGAGTTCTTTAGCAGCTTCCTTTACCGGAATATAAGCCTCACCATTCCAGTCAAACCAGGCCGGGCTCTGCTCAAGCTCCCCTTCCCACGAAGCGTCATTTACCGATAAACGGACAGAAGAGCCTGTTTGTTGCAGCTGCGCTCCGTATAAAGCAGCCGCCGTTTCCGGACGAAGGTACAATTCTTCTTCCGATTTTCCTCCTTCGATGTACCAGCTTTTGTCATTGCCATCAACGTTCATTATTAAAACGTGCCTGTCAGCCCAGTAACCAGCGCCCCCTGCCATAACAGCCGCGACAGCAATACTTCCCCACTTCCATGATTTTTTCATACTTTGCCTCCTTTCTATGCAATTGTTCCGATAATTCTTTCTTTTCATGCTAAAATGAACATATCAACGGAGGGAGGGGCATAATGAAGCCGGTAATCCTGTTTATAGCTGCAAGTCTTGACGGTTATATCGCTGATGAGAAAGGAAATATCGACTGGCTGACCAGGGCTGAAGGCAAAGGCGATAATGGCTACGATGAAATGTACCGCCGGGTGGATACCGTGATTATGGGAAGAAAAACCTATGAGCATGTGCTTCTTTTAATGGAATTCTTCCCTTACAGCGGCAAGGAATGCTACGTTTTTTCCACCAGCCGCACGGGAAGCGACAGGCATGTCTCCTTTGTTCAGGGCGACGTGGCAGAATGGATTCAGAGCAAACAGCAGGAGTCTGGTAGTGGTATATGGATAGTCGGAGGCACTGACATTATCGCTCCTCTTCTTGAAGCAGAAATGATCGATGAATACATTATTACCTTCACCCCTGACCTTTTAGGGCATGGAATCCCTTTGTTTAAACCAAGGGCCGGGCAGCCAAAGCGGCTGTATCTTCACGAAGTGAAAGCCCTGGGGGAACTGGCCCAGCTCCATTACAAACGATCCGACGGCCTGGAAAGACACTAGTTTAGGCCTAAGTGCTTCTGTAGGTAAAAGCACTATTTTTTCTGAAAAGTGTGTACTTTTTTTACTCTTTAGGCAATAATAATCATATAGAGTAGCATTCGTCCAATTTGTTGCTCTTATCCCATATTTCATTTTGCTCCTGCTGATGGCAGGAGTCTTTTTTTATTTCACTGCACTCGTCCGGCCTCTTTAATGTATCGCTGCACTCCTGCTGCTTCCTGTTCATTCAGCGTAAACCCGCATTGGCTCGCCACAGAAGCAGATTCCCGTGCAAACATTGCCATCGCTGCCTGTAACGAAGCCCAGATGCTTTCGTAAGAACCAGCGGCATAAGTAGCTGCTAGTTCTCTGATGTTCTTCTCTTCGAGGTATATTTCCAGGTGTTTTGCCTCCTGCCCGAAGTTTACCGGGATCTTTTTTTCGAGTACGACCTTCCACTGCAGCATCTGTATCAGCATAAGGCGAACGATATGCAGATGAGCCTGGGCGTAGAGCATCTCTTTTCTCTGCCAGCCTTTGACTACATATACCGCCACCCACCAGAATTCATTACAGCACTGATGAAAGAAATTCTCTTCCGGCATACTTGTTTTGTAGCCCACGTCTGTGGGAGAAGGGAAATCAGAGGCAGGGTTATCTTTGTCCAGCAGGCAGCGGGTCAAGCCATCCTGCTTCCAGTGCAAATACCTGCTGTCCGCAGGCTTTAAGGTTAGATCAATACGATTGCCGTCCCGAAAAAGCATTAAAAAAGCAAACGACTCTTCTCCCGACGGTTCTCCGTATAAATTCATTTCATCCGGCGTCTGTACAATCAACGGCTCACCAAATACCTTCAGCCAGGCCCGGTTCTGAATCATTTGGTCTATATTATCCACAAAATAAATAATATCAAAATCACTGAAAAGATCTGGACTGCTGGTGCCGGCAGTCGCCCGGGAGCCACTTAGGGCCACAGCCCGCACCCGTTCATCAGCCTCGGCAGTCTCCATTATTAATGCCATAACAGCTTCAGCTGTTCGCACTGGCAACTCCTCCTTTTATTCCCGTGTCGTCGAAGCAGGCTCAGAAGACAGCATCTGCTGAATACAGTTTTGCCTGTCATGCACAGCAACCGCCGGTGTGAATTCCTGGGCCATTTCATTTTCCACCGAAGCGTACGCAATAATTATTACTACATCACCCGGCTGAGCCCTCCTTGCCGCTGCACCGGTTAAACAAATCACTCCGCTTCCGCCTGCAATCGCATACGTTTCCAAAACTGCCCCGTTCGTATTATTGAATACCTGCACTTTCTCGTTCTCCCCTAGCTCCACTGCCTCCATCAGATTCTCGTCAAGTCTGCTTTTTTCACAAGTATACAAGTCTCGCTCTTCTCTATTTTGAATACGCCGCTATGTATTTACACATGTTTATTATCTGACGACATAGAGATTTATTCAACCACAGTGACTCCATTTCCATTAAAACTTTCCTAAACAACATAAAAAAATGCCCTTTTAACAGGGCATTAATAGATATTGCTTAGGTCTAGGGCATCTCCAAATGTCTGAATTAGATATCTCCGGATCAAATCGCGGCTGAAGGGGGTTTCGTCTGCCTCGCTCCGGGCTTCATCGTTTTTGGCAATAATATGGTCAATATGAGCTTTACTGCCATTCACTTTTTGAATAATAGTAATACGGTGAGAAGGGATATGCTTCAGTTCAAAAGTAAGCTTTCGTTTATTAATTTTAATATAGTTTTCATGAAAACCCGCTTCGATATGAAATTTACGATCATTTATATTTTTAAATTCCTCTTCAAGGTCCATAAAGTAATACATGATCTCCCTGGCCGTAGATTCAATCAACTGCTGCTCGGGCTGGGCGTCAATATTTAAATATTTACGGGTTTTGGTGGCAAATGTATTTTCAAAACTCATCGATTTCTCCCCTTTCCGTCACGTGCTGATATACGATGATTTCGCTCACATTCCAGGCCTGAAGACCTTTATTTTTGTCTGGACTCTTCCATTAACCGCTTCCGGAAACGCCTCGGATGCCCTCCGGATAAACCATCCAGCTGATTCCCGGACTTGATCTGGAGTAATTGCTTTTTTATCGAGTTTTTCGTCCAGCTTTTTTCGAAATTCGATTACTCCCTCTTTGTCTTCCCCAAAATACGCATGATTGACCTCCGGCACCCGGCGGTCGAACGTGTGGGGGTCGAACTGGCGGTCTCCTTCGTCTGTGCCAACATGGCAGAACGCTACCTGGGGATTTCCGCTTTCGTCAAACTGCATAATAGCAGCCGTCATATTTAAGCCCAGTTCTTTCTTTCTGTCCAGACTTTCGTTAAATAGCAGCTGCATCTTTTCATTAATTGGCAGTTTTTTATGCGAGGCCAGAATATCTACGAGCCGGGAGCGGTGGTCGTCTGTTGCCACCCCGCTTACAGCAAGCAGCGCATTTCCAGCATTAAAAACCTTTTGTGCCTTTTCGTCTGCAGGCCCGCCCTCAAGGCTTGCCCCCTTCGAATCCGTGGCGATCATTACAAACGGGGCCCCTTTAGGGGGAACCGCGCTTAACAACAGTCCGGCGGTCATACTTTCACCTCTTCTATCAATCCTTTTACCTATTGGTAATTACCCTCTGAGCACACCCGCAAACGTCTCGACGGTGCTTTGTCAGTTTGTTCGCATTTCACAAGCCATTATCTGTGTTTTTGTTTTCTGAAAAATCGGCTTTAAATTTTTCATAGCAGAGCCTCCAAAATTCCTCCACACTCAGCATATCAGCGTTAAAATGAATATTCCTTTTTCCGGCCGAGGGAAATATCGATACGGCCACTAGTTTTGGTTCACACTGGTACAAATACGAAACCCGGCTCCAGCAGTTAAATGTTTGGCTGAAAACCAGGTCGCTGGCATTGTAGTCCATAAAAAAAACTCCTTCCCGCCTCTTCTGCCTCTGCTTTCGTTTATTGAATACACCTTACCTTACCCAATAATCAACGGCGGCGATCTGCTTTCTCGTTTTCTTCCCAAAACAGTACTTTTTGCACACATCTTTCGGCCGCAAAATCCCAGGAATTTCTCTGAATCTGGACCTACATATTCCCAAAATTCTATCCAGAGCCCACGGCTATTACTTTGTTTTTCATTTCCTTATTTATGCAAGAATGCGGACGCCCCCTTTTAATCTACTAATTGCATTTGTAAACAATTTTAGGGGGGGCACATAAAAAAACACGCTGCGACTGCAGCGCGCTATATATTTAGATAAGCTTACGGGAAAGCCCTACTGTGCTTGCTGTATATGTGTTTTTTCAAAATACGCGTTCACGTGCTCATACCAAAGCTGGTATCCCTCGCTGTTTGGATGAATGCCGTCACCAATATACTTTTCCATCTCCCGGCCGTTATCTGCTTTTTCATAAAAAGGCATAGAGGCATTTATAAATAAGATACCTTCTTCACGCTCCAATTCTTCTGCAATTTGGCCCGCGAAATTCTGGTACTCTGTATCCAACTCCGGCTCTCCATTTTCATAAGCAATCGCCGGGTTGGGATTCATAACTATTACTACGGCGTCCGGAGCCTCTGCCCTTGCCTGCTGAATCAATTGGTGAATGTTGTCAATGCTGCTATTCGGAGAAATGTTCCGGTAAAAATCATTTAATATTCCCGTCTCAATAATTACAAGGTCCACTTCTTGAGAAAGCTCGGCTTCGACCACTCCCCGCTCCAGCATATCCTCGGAGGAATAACCATCTACTCCATGATTGTTTAACTCTACATGCTGCTGCTCATCAGTAATGTGCTGCAGTCTTTCCTCCAGACGCCCGGCCCAGGATTCGCTGTAGCGATCCGCACCGGTACCGGCAGTTACACTTGAGCCAAAAACTGCTACAGTAGACGCATGATATGTATGCAGGCGGTGTTCTAGAAACGAATACACATCCATTTCATCCAGTTCAGAAAGATCCTCATCCGGTGCTTTTGTTTTTTCTGGGGCAGACTCTTCGTTTGAAGAAACAAGCATCCAGACGCCTCCAGCTGCAGCTGCTGCAATCAGCAGTATAAATCTTTTTCTCATCTGTCGCACTCCTTTATGCCAGTTTCGATAAAGAATTGAATACAGCATAATACATCCAGAGCCCTCCTACAAGGTCCAAAGAATCAGTTATTCTCATTTATCACATTTTTCTTATAACAGAAGTTATAACCGCCCGGGCGCCGGGAAAACTATTTAAAAAGCGAGGTGAATAATCAATGTTAATGGTAAAATGCCCCGAATGCGGACATGAAAACACAGCCTCCATTCAAATGCCGCCTGAAACGTTAAGCACTGACTCCAGCGTTCCCGGAAATGAACAGCCATGCGAGAATTGTCATGCGTCGATTCCGCTGTCCAATGAAAACTTATACTATAAATAAGCTGAGTATGCCAGCCTGAGCGCATACTGCTAAAATAAAGAACGACGCCGGGCCGAGGATTATCCCTCAAACCGGCGTCGTTGGCGTGTTATGTATCTTGGAATGAATATATAATACCTTACCCGGTTTCAAACAGCAAGTTTTGTAACTAAAAAAAGTAATTAAATAATAATTAGCGGTTACATTGTAATAATTTTTTCCTTTTCTTCCCCTTTTTTTAAAATGGTCCCAACCTATAAGAATACGTGTATCTTTCCGTTTTATCTAATAACAAAAAGCGACGCCTGGCATGAGAATAAAACCTCAAATCGGGCGCCGCTGATGTAGTATGTATGGTGGAGCCTAGCGGGATCGAACCGCTGACCTCTTGGCTGCCAGCCAAGCGCTCTCCCGGCTGAGCTAAGGCCCCATTTTTTGTCGTTGAAATATCAGCCGACAAAAATTATTGTACCCTGTCTGCTTCTGCCTGACAAGCCCTTTTTCATGTTTTATGCAAATTTATAAAAAAGCCAGCCTGCCCACCGGCAGGCTGATTTTCTGCTTACTCTTCATTCAGACGCATTTCAAGCGCCGTCTGGCGTTCTTCAAACCCAGGCTTTCCGAGAAGCGCAAACATATTCTTCTTATATGCTTCCACGCCCGGCTGGTCAAATGGATTGACGCCGAGCATATAACCGCTCACGGCACACGCCTTTTCAAAGAAGTATACGAGGTAGCCGAAATAGTATTCATTCCATTCCGGAATATCAATAACAATATTCGGCACGCCCCCGTCAGTATGGGCAAGAAGTGTTCCTTCAAAGGCCTTCTCATTGACAAAGCCCATCGTTTCCCCGGAAAGATAATTTAAACCATCCAGGTCATCCTCGGTATTTTTTAATTCCAAATCGTTTTCTGCATCCTGAATATGAAGTACTGTTTCAAGCAGATGCCGTCTTCCCTCCTGGATATACTGCCCCATCGAGTGCAGATCTGTTGAGAAGTCAACCGCTGCTGGGAATAACCCTTTGCCGTCTTTGCCTTCGCTTTCCCCGTACAGCTGCTTCCACCATTCCGATACAAAGTGCATGTGCGGCTCATAGTTTACTAGCAGTTCAATAGCCTTACCTTTCTGGTAAGCAGCGTAGCGAATGGCAGCATAGCGATAGGCTGAATTTTCTTTTACGCTCTGAAGCTTGCCTGCCTCCATGGCAGCGGCCGCCCCGTCCATCATTTTTTCCACATCAAGGCCTGCCGCTGCGATTGGGAGAAGACCTACGGCTGTAAGCACGGAATAACGCCCGCCGACATCGTCCGGCACGACGAATGTTTCATAGCCCTTTTCATCAGCCAGCGTCTTTAAAGCTCCCTTGCTTTTATCCGTTGTAGCGTAAATTCTTGAAGCCGCTTCTTTTTCCCCGTATTTATTTTCAAGCCAGTCCCGGAACACCCGGAATGCAAGAGCCGGCTCTGTAGTAGTGCCTGATTTAGAAATGACGTTGACCGACACGTCTTTACCTTCCACCATTTCAAGAAGATCATGCATATAACGTTGGCTGATCTGATGGCCGGCGAAATAAATTTCAGGCCCCTTGCGTTTAGAGGCGTCGATCTGGTTCCGAAATGAATGGCTTAAACTGTCAATGGCCGCCTTCGCACCAAGGTAGGATCCGCCAATACCAATCACAATAAGCACATCCGAATCCTTTTTAATTTTTTCTGCTGCCTGCTGAATTCGTGCAAACTCCTCTTTGTTATATGTATCAGGAAGATCCACCCATCCCAGGTATTCCGAACCGGCACCAGTTTTCTCATGGATCATGCGGTGTGCTGTTTCCACCATTGGCTGCAGCTGCTCGATTTCATGCTCTGATATTTCCTGAGAAATATTTTTACTGTTTACTTCAATTTGCTTTGCCATACTATTATTGCCTCCTTGAAATAGTTTGATCATGTTCGCCCGCATCCATATTTCTTCTTCATTATAAAGAAAAACCAGTACGCCCGCAAAACGTTCTTTCAAGTACCTGTACCCGTTATACGTCCATAAAAAAACCGCCGCTCAAAAGCGACGGTTTTAAAAACAGGTACGATTATTTCCGCACTCGTTTGTTTAAATCAGCCTGGATTTCATTGGACTGCTTCAACCAGTCTTTTAATTTATCTTCAAGAGTGTTGAATCCCTGAGTGTCGTTATTGCTCTGCTGGGCTGGACGGCCGCTGCTTTTGCTTTGGCGAGGAGCCTGGCTCTGTGGGCGGCTTTCACTTTTTTCCGGTGCCGGAAGCGTGTCCCGGATAGAAAGAGAAATCTTTCCTGATTCCTGATCGACGGATTTGATTTTCACCTTAACTTCATCGCCTACCGACAGCGCTTCGTTAATATCTTTCACATAGCCGTGGGCAATTTCAGAAATGTGAACCAGTCCCTGTTTATTTCCGTCGAGCGCAACGAACGCGCCGAATGGTTTAATCCCCGTTACTTTCCCCTCGACGATTGCGCCTACTTCATATTGCTGTACTGACATTCAAACAACTCCTATAACTTTTTATTAACTTTCAAATTATAGCATTATTTTCGGGATTCGGCAATCGATAAACTCGTGGCCTCTTCTTGACAAAAGTCCCGCATGTTCGGTACTTTAAAGGAATAAATTAATTTTAAGGAGGATCCTAACATGAGCCAACCACGTGAACAGTGGGGGACGAGGCTTGGGTTCGTATTAGCAGCAGCCGGCTCTGCTATTGGCCTGGGCGCTGTATGGCGTCTGCCGTATGTCGCAGGAACCAGTGGCGGCGGGGCTTTTTTTCTGATTTTCGTTGCTTTTACACTCATTCTCGGGACCGCTTTATTAATAGCTGAATTTGTTGTTGGGCGCCGTACCCAGAAGCCGCCGGTTCCCGCCTATAAAACCATTGCACCGAATACTCCATGGTTTTTCAACGGTATTATAGGCATGATCTGCGCTATTTTAATTTTATCTTTTTATTCCGTTGTCGGGGGATGGATTATTATTTACTTTGTCCGGAGCCTTGGCGGCCTTGCAAGTGGAGGCACAGACTACGAAGCCCTTTTCGGTTCAATTATTTCCAACCCATGGGAAGTAGGTATCGCTCATCTTGCTTTTATGCTGATTACGATTCTTGTCGTGCAGGGCGGTGTGCGTAAAGGCATCGAACGGACCACCAACTGGATGATGCCTGCACTGTTTATTTTGTTTATCGTGATTGTCATTCGATCGCTCACCCTTGAAGGAGCCGGGGAAGGGATTGCTTTCTTTTTGCAGCCCGACTTCAGCGCAGTGACAGGCACTACAATTCTATTCGCCCTCGGCCAGGCGTTCTTCTCGCTTAGTCTTGGTAACTCTGTGATGGCTACATACAGCTCTTATCTTCCAAAAGAAAAGAGTCTCATCAACTCAGCGTTTTCCATTGTCGTATTAACAATTATTATTTCACTGCTTTCCGGTCTTGCTATTTTTCCGGGAGTGTTTGCTTTTGATATCCCTCCGGATGCCGGTCCAAACTTGATTTTCATTGTACTGCCGGCTGTATTTGAGCAGCTCGCGCTCGGTTCACTATTCTTTACGCTCTTCATGCTCCTGCTTGTATTCGCCACGTTGACTTCGGCATTTTCACTGCTCGAAATCATCGTATCCTCTGTGTCTTATAAACGACCGGACAGTCGCGGCCGGACAGCCTGGATCGTCGGTATATTAATTTTCAACCTCGGCATACCATCGAACCTGTCATACGGCCTGCTGTCTGACTGGCTTATTTTTGGCAACACATTTTTCGATTCAATCGACATTCTGACAAGCAATTTTCTGCTCCCTCTCGGTGCATTGATCGTGTCTCTCTTTCTTCCGTTAAAAATGAAGAAGGCAGATCTTCGTGATGAAGTAATGCGCGGATCCGCAATGGGAAATGGCCTATTCCTTGTTTGGTTTACTGTCATTCGCTATATTGCTCCCGTTGCGATCATTATCGTTTTCATCAACTCCCTTATCGGCCTATTCACAGGAGCCTAAAAAAGCAGCCCGCGGGCTGCTTTTTTAATCTTTATACTGACGTTCGGGAATATGCTTCTCCTGAATAACGCCGCGGTCAATGAAATCGCGGACAAAGCTCCGAAATGATTCCTTGTCATCCGAGTTTTCCGAAAGAGCTTCAATATTGTTCACGAATTTCAACTGGTCATAATCATATTTAAACTGGCCGGTAAACCCGCGTGCAATTACTTTTCCGTAATGCCAGCAGCAGTTTTTATCTTTCGTGTTCAACGCTTTTGATAAAATCACTAACGCCTCAAGCAGGCTGTTTGTCACAACCGGATCATTTTCAGAGTACGAGGCGATATGGCTGAAGGCTGAGTATACATAAAAGGAAAATTCTTCATTCTGCATAATCAGGCGTAGCGTTTCATCATCATCCGTTAAATACGGGGTGAATTTTGTAACTTTGGAAATTGAAAACAAAAGGTCTGTTAATTGGTAAATGGCATCCTGGGCAGTCATGGGCTCATCGTTCCCAATCGACTTGATCGCAATTTCGGTCAATTTCCGGATACCGAATTCCAGGTCCTGCACTTCCGTTTTGCTGTGGCCCAGGTATAAGAACTGACGGAATTTCTGTTCATTGATAGCCATGTCTGCGCTGCTGTCCGTTTTCCAGTATTTAAATAACGTAATTCCTTCCATTACGAAATCACCAACGCGCCGCTCCATTTGAATAACGATCCCATCTTTTCTGGCTTCTCGTATCAGCTTACCGAAATCCACCACCTGGAGGAAACCGGTCCGTTCACTGGCCACTACATGAGCTTCACCGTGCGTTTTTTCGCGAAAAACCCGGTCTGGATCCTGCGGACGGTACGGTTCAAGGTCATACACGAGCGTATTTAAAATACGCAGCTGCGATTCTTCCTTCATAGAATTTGTAATACTTGATACCTGCATCCATTTCGTCGCATGGTTGATAAACAAAATAAAGTTAATAACGGAAATAGAAGTCATTATGACACCGGAGATAGGGAAAATCACGTATTCACTCATGCTTGAATCAAGGAAAAAGAATACAAACAGGAGAAAAAAGAAACATAGGTTAAAAATCCCGATCGAGTGCTGGGTCCTTCGGTCAGCAATAAAGTTAAAAAGCACTCTTGGCGTGAACTGACCCGAAAAGCTCGTCAGCACGACGAGTATCGAGTTAAATGTAAAAGCGTTCAAGGTGAGTACACCCGAGAGCATCGTGCTGTACATCGTCTGAGCCAGACTATATTCAGTCGAAAACACCGGCAGCGAATTGAACGCCGGCTGCAGGCCGAATTCTGCCCAGTAGGCCGCTACGGAAAGTATGGCCGCGAGCATGATGTAAATAGCCGGCAGCACCCACAAGCTCGAGCGTATTTCATACCACTGCTGGCGGTAAGACATGCTCATCATCTGCCGAATTTTTTTCGGCAGCATGCGTCTAATAGCGTTTTTCAATAAATTCATCCTCTCTATACGAACAAAACATACGTATGTAAACCCCAGTGTTAGTTTCCCTTCTGTTCATGATTTAAACTGAATAGATATACTTCCACCTTACATGAAAAAACCGGCAGAGAAAACCTGCCGGTTTGTACTTCTTATCCGTGCCGTTCTATAAAGCGTTTAAACCGATCCATCGCTTCTACAAGCGACTCCAGCGAAGTAGCATACGAGCAGCGGACATGCCCTTCTCCCCCTGAACCGAAAACTGTTCCTGGAACCACCGCTACCTGTTCCTCCGTCAGAAACGCCTCGGCGAATGTTTCGGCATCCATACCCAGCTTTTCAATCGAAGGAAACGCATAGAAAGCACCAAGCGGCGTGTGGCACTCGAGCCCCATTTCCGCAAAAGTCTTAACTAAATAATTGCGGCGCTGCCGGTAGCTTGCCACCATTCTTTCCACGTCTGCACGTCCATTTTTCAATGCCTCCAGGGCACCGAACTGGGCAGACGTAGAAGCACACATCATCGTATACTGGTGAATTTTAAGTACTGCAGCCATGATATCCTTCGGACCGCATACATACCCTACTCTCCATCCAGTCATCGCAAACGCTTTGGAGAATCCCGAAATTAAAATTGTACGCTCGAGCATTCCAGGAAATGCGGGCAGGCTGGCATGCTCATGATCATAGCTGAGCTCGGCGTAAATTTCGTCCGATACAGCGAGCAGATCGTGGTCTTTAATTACTTCCACAATCGGCTCCAGCTCTTCCTTCGACATATGGGCCCCTGTTGGGTTGTTCGGATATGAAAGAAGCACCGCTTTCGTCTTTGAAGTAATAAGGTCTTCGAGATCTCCAGCCTTAATTTTAAAATCGTGTTCTTTTGTTGTTTCAAGCGGCACCGGTACTCCCCCGGCCATAGTGATAATCGGTGCGTAGGAAACGAAGCAGGGCTCTGCGACAATTACTTCATCCCCAGGGTTAATGATCGCCCGAAACACTGCATCAATACCTTCACTTGCCCCTACAGTAATCACTATATCTGATTCGGGATGATACGAGACGTCAAAAGAACTTTCGAGATAATATGATACCGCCCTCCGGAGTTCAATCAGGCCGGCATTTGCTGTATAGGATGTGAACCCCCTTTCCATCGAAACGATGCTTGCTTCCCTTACATTCCAGGGAGTGACAAAATCCGGCTCCCCTACACCTAAGGAAATGACGTTATCCATCGTTGAAGCTAAATCAAAAAAACGCCGGATGCCTGAAGGCTTTAACTGCTGTACAGTCTCAGACAGTCTATGCTGTTGGGTCGAGGAAGTATTCATGGCGAAACCATCATTCTGTGGTCTTCATCGTCGTCACCAAACACTACTCCGTCATGCTTGTACGTTTTCAGCCGGAAATGGGTCGTCGTGGAAATAACCGAATCCAGGGCCGATAGTTTTCCCGAAACAAACGAAGCGATTTCTGACATCGTTTTTCCTTCAATGACCACCTGCAGGTCATACGTGCCTGACACTAAATACAGAGCTTTGACTTCCGGGAAACGATGAATTCTTTCCGCTACTTCATCGAACCCAACGCCCCGCTGCGGAGTCACTTTTACATCAATCATTGCCGTCACGCCATCATGGTTGTTGACTTTACTCCAGTCCACGACAGTCGCATACGTAACGATTACTCTATTTTCCTCTAATTTTTTCAGCATTGCTTCTACTTCTTCTTCGGTCTGGTCTATTAATTTGGCAATTGTTTTAATATCCATTCTGGCGTTCTGTTCCAGTAAATGCAGAATCTCCAATTCTTTTTCGTTCAAGAACGGCAGCCCCTTTCTCTCTCCTTGAATTACATCTCCTGTGCACTATTGTACACTAAGAGAGGACACTAAACGACATGTCCTTCTCTTTTACACTACTTTTTTTATTGGTATATAAAACATTATCAAGCTTTCCGCAAAAATTTTCAAACAAGGCTTCAGTTTATCTAAAAAAAGCCTTTTAATTTTGAAGCAAAAAAGGAATCAGTAACAATGGAGGCGATAAGATGGCAAAAGAAAAATCCCATGTAAACCAACAGTCCAGCGTGGCTTTCGTAGTATTAGATATGATCAATGATCTGGATTTTCCGGACAGTGACGATTTACTCCCGCATGCCCTCGATGCCGCTGAGAGTGTTAAAAATTTAAAAAAACAGGCAAAAGAAAAAGACATCCCTGTTATTTATGTAAACGACAATTACGGGCGCTGGCAGAGTAACTTTCCTGATCTGGTGGAATACTGCAGACGCGACGACGCCCCAGGAAAACCGGTAGTAGAAAAAATCCTTCCCGACGATGATGACTATTATATACTCAAACCGCAGTTTTCGGGATTCTTTGCTACTCCATTGGAATTACTATTAAATAATCTGGAAGTCACGACGATTATATTTGCGGGCGTAGCCGGCAATATGTGCGTGCATTTCACAGTAAACGACGCTTATATGCGTGGATATAAATTAATGGTGCCGCAGGACTGCACCGCATCCAACAGCATGCAGGCCAATGAAGAAGCAATCAATTTGATGAGTAAGGTTCTTGGAGCTGATACAAGGGACAGCACCGAATACGATCTGGAAAAAATCATCCAGGAAGCCCAGGAGCTTCCTCAGCCTTCTCATTCTTCCTAAACAAAAAAGCTTCCGGGGGTCCGGAAGCTTTTTTACCTACTTATATTCAAGCAGTACAGGAAATCACAAAAAATCCTTCCGGAGCAAAGGCCGGAAGGATTTTTATCGTTATGCTTCAAATACACGTTCGAGTGAAGATTTATCCTGGTTGAGCCAGCTGCGGAATACCTGCTTGGCATCTTCAAGGTCATGAAGCTTCGCCTGACCGCACTGCAGTTCAGTAGCTGCAGGAACCTCAGTAACTTCCACGCCGTCTTTCATCGTTTTCTCAAGAATATCAATGATCTCACTTACCGCCGGCTCCCCGTTCATGATCAGATAAAATCCTGTCTGGCAGCCCATCGGTGAAAGATCTATAACTTCAAAGTGGTCATAGTCTTCAGCATATTCGCGAATATTCAAGGCAAGCAGATGCTCCATCGTATGAATCGTTGGCGGTTCGAGGCTATCTTCATTCGGCTGGCAGAAACGAATATCAAATTTTGTGACGATGCCGTCGCTTCCCACCTTCTGAACCCCTGCCTGACGGACGTATGGAGCAACTACTTTCGTATGATCGAGCTCAAAGCTTTCTACTTTTGCCATATCGTTACGTTCACTCCTTTATTATTTTCTTGTGCCCATTGTATCGTTTCCCGCACACAATTCCAAATTAAACAATTCCGCTCAAAAAAGCCCCGGCCTTTTGGCCGGGCCTTAAAAGCCTGTTATTCAGCTGATTCACCAGTAATTTCTTCGATTTCGCCTTCAAGTGTTGTCAAAATTTCTTCAGCGTCACCGCCGACTTCCTCTACATAGTAATCACGCATTGGCATAGTTACTTCCCGGAATTCAGCGCGCTGTTCCTCGCTCAATTCCACTTGTTCAATATCAGATTCACTGGTCATCGTCTCTCGGGCCTGTTCATTCTGCTCAACCTGTTCGTCATACACCCAATCCTGCATTTCTGTTACCGTCTCATCGAAGGTTTCTTTCAAGTCGTCCGGAAGTTCATTATAGAACTGCGGGTTCACTGTTGTCATGGCTACGTACGAATTCTGGTTTGAAATCATCAAATGGCTCTGTACCTCGTCGTAAGAAGAAGCTTCGATAAAGAACAATGGATTCTCCTGGCCGTCCACTGTCCCGTTATCAAGAGAAGTGTAAAGCTCTCCGGCGCTCATTACCTGCGGATCTGCCCCGTATTCACGATAAGTCTGCTGAAGCAGCGGAGAGTTCTGCGTTCTCATTTGAAAGCCATTGAAGTCGTCTGGAGACTCAATTGCCTTATTTCCTGTCCACTGCATTGCTCCCTCACTCCAGAAGGAGAGCGGCATAATGTCTTCTTCCTCATATCTCGCAGCTAACGTATCGTTTAATGCTTCGCTTTCATTCAATACCTGCTGCACGTCTTCCTGATCATTTGGAAGTAAAAACTGCAGGGAGAACACTTGCCCTTCCTCTACCATTGTTCCAGTAAATCCCGGAGAGACCACAGCCATTTCAACCGCCCCCTGCTGGAGTTGCTCCACCTGGTCGACTTCACTGCCGAGGCCGCCGAATTCCACCGGCTCAATCGTTACCTGGCCGTCTGTCTTTTCATCCATCCGGTCAGCGAATTCCTGTGCATATTCGTACTGTACCTGGCCTTCGTTTTCCTCAGTCACAAAGGTCCATTCATATGTTTCTTCACCATTGCCGCCACCACCACTTTCGTCACTGCCGCCACCGCAGGCTGCGAGTACTGCTGCTGCAGAAAGAGTTGTCCCCGTCAACAAACCAAGCTTTATCTTTTTCATGTACAAATTCCCCCTTATCAGTAGTAAAACGAATGATCCGGCTGTCGGAGAGGCGGCCATCCGCCACCACCTTCCTCATCCAGCCCCCCTGTTAATTGTCAGGGAGTAAAAACGTTGAAATAGGTTCAAAAGCTATAAGCAGTACTGCAATAACGAGCATCATCACAATAAACGGGGGCGTCCCCCGAATGGTATCGAGGTACGATCGGTTAAACACCGCACTCGCGGTAAATATATCTACACCAAATGGCGGTGTAGCGGAGCCAAGCGCTGCCTGGAAGGTAATAACGACTCCTAAATGCACCGGGTCTACTCCCGCCTGAATTGCGGCTGGGTAGAAAATCGGGGTCAAAATGAGAATAACTACAATCGGATCCACAAACATACAGCCGATAAAGAAGAAAATGGATACGATAATTAAAACGTAAATTGGTCCCGGGTCTCCGCCAAGGAAGGTGTCTGTAATCATTTGCGGAATACGGGCAAACTGAATAACCCATGCAAACACCTGGCCGCCGGCTACCAGCATAAAAACAGCCGACGTTACAAGCCCCGAGGATAAAGCGATGCTGAACATTTGTTTTAGCTTCACTGTACGGTAGACGATAACTTCTAGTATAAATGCGTACACCACTGCCATTGCCGCTGCTTCCGTCGGAGTAAAAAGGCCCGAATAAATTCCTCCGATAATAATAACTGGAAATAGAAGAGGGAAGACCGCATCAAACGTCATTTTTCCGCGTTCTTTCCATGGAATTTTAGCTGCAAGCGGGATACTGTAAATTTTGGCATGTATGTATGCATAGAGAGTAAAGAAAATAAATACGAGAAGGCCCGGGCCAATGCCCGCAATAAACATATCGCCAAGGGACGTGCCAGAGATTAAAGAATACATAATCATCCCTATGCTCGGTGGTATCAAGAGCGCCACATCACTTGCGTTAATAATAAAAGCAATAGCCGTTGAGTCTTTGTATCCTACTTTTAACAGCCGCTGTCTCATCGGCCCGCCAATCGCTACTACTGTCGCCTGGGTCGAGCCGGAAATCGATCCGAAAATTGTGCAGGCGGCCGCGGTCGTAATCGCGTAACCACCCCGGAGGTGGCCGACAAAAGCGCCAATAAAATCAAGCAGCCGCTTTGATGTGTGTCCCTGCGACATAATGTCCGCTGCAAAAATAAACATCGGAACTGCAAGAAGCACGTAGCTTGATATTCCTTCAAGCATCTGCTGGAGCATAATAAATGGATCGACTGCATCAAAGAAAAACAGCACAATCACAAGTGGAGCCAAAATCAATGGAACCATCATAGGGAAACCGAGAGCTAAAAAGATGACCATTATCGCAAGTAATGTAAAAAGCATAATTGTTTCCTCTCATTCTCCGGTATATTTTATAGTTGATTGGATTCTTTCGCTTCTTGCTCTGTGTCATAATCTTTTCGTTCTGCTGCGATGTATACGTCTTTGTTTCTCACGTTTACCCAGAAGTTCCGTAAAAACTGAATACCTCCCAACAAAAAGCCAATAGGCGCCCATACCACCATCCATACATAGGAAATCCTAAGGTAATTGGTGACCCTGTTTTGTGAAGCCAATACGTAATCATACGAGTAATATGCCAGAGCAAACAGCACAAAAGCTGTAACTAAAGGAATAATAAGAGCTAACGCTTTACGGTATTTGTACGACACATTATCAAACAGCGCTGTCATACTAATGTGTCTGCCCTGTCTGGCCACGTAGCCCAGCCCAAGGAACGTCGCCATATAAATCGCAATCTGACTTATTTCTTCTGCAAATGCCCATCCGCCGAGGCCAAGGTTCCTGCTGATGGTATTGCCTGACACCATTACCGTTATCGTTATGATAGCAAGCGATAGGACTGCTTCTTCAGTACGCTTAAGACCTAGATCAAGCCATTTGAATATTTTCAATTTTCAAACACCCATTTCTGCATTTTTTCCAATTTTTAAAAAATAATGGCCGCAATTTAATTTAGATGCAGACCTGCCATTCACAGTATATGTATAAATAGAACTTTTTTATAATAAGTTAGTGTAAGTATACTTAACATATACATTTCTTGCAAATGGTTTAGGTACATTTTATCCCTTTCTTCCTTTATATACTAGCACCTAATCCTTACTAATTCGTGCTGACGCCTGCTTTAGTCCTAAAATCCTCTGAGATGGCAATTTTCCTGGGCTGAATCTTTCTTTTCGACTCTCTTTTTCTCTATTTCTTTCCTGCTTTCTTTGAGCCTCGGCACCACGAACCTAATGCCATATGATAAAATATTGTTGCCTGTACTTATATTTATCATAATGTGGGCGGTTCCTTATCCTTACTAACTGCAAAATTCAGAAAGGACGTTCGTGAATGGAATTACTGCAGAACTTCCCACTCCTAGTGGCATTATCTTCTATCTTATTAGCACAGGCGATTAAAATACCTCTTGGTTTTATTGCTGCCAAAACCTGGGACGCTTCACTTATTACAAGCACCGGCGGTATGCCAAGCTCCCACTCAGCAGCCGTCACTTCGCTATCTACTGCCATCGGTATTGAGCAGGGCTTTGACTCGAATCTTTTTGCCATCTGCATCGTTTTCGGCGTTATTGTAATGTTTGATGCTACCGGCGTCCGGCGGCATGCGGGCTATCATGCTACCGTATTGAATCAGCTCGTTAATGATTTTAACCGCCTCGTAACAGAAGCCCGGTCGTGGCAGCAAAAACGCGAACCTGAAAAACGCCAGGAACTGAAAGAGCTGCTTGGCCACCAGCCGATTGAAGTTATTTTCGGAGCTATTTTCGGAGTAGCTGTCACGTTCGCTGCTCATGCGATTTTTATCGTGTGATCAGCTTTTGGTTCGCATGATATATAGAGAAAGTCCCCGGCACGAATGCCGGGGACTTTCTCTATATATTGTAACTTATATTCAGTTTAAAACGGGTTCTGGCCTTTGCGAAGAAGGAAGCCAAAACCGCCAAGAATCCACAAAGCACGATTTTCGATCACTTTTTTCATGAAGAACGCCGGACGGCCATAAAGCTTCTTCGAGCCTACAACACCGATGGCTTCTTTTCCACCAAGAGAAGCTACAGTACCTTTAATATCGGCAGCAAAAGCTTCTGTTGGGCGCCCTTCTATCAATGCTTTAATGTTATTAGCAGCCGTTTCGCCTTGCTGGAGAGCTATTTGCGCTGTTGGCGGGAACGGGCGATCAATTTCTGTATTGATAATAAGAGAACAGTCGCCGATAATAAATTCGCGTTCGTAGCCTGGAGCACGAAGATCGTCATCCACTTTTACCCGGGCACGGTTGTTTTCAAATCCGGACTCCTCGATAAGCGGATTGCCACGAACACCAGTTGCCCAGATCACTGTCGACGTTTTTACGGATTCCCCAGTGTTCAGCTCCACGCTGTTTTCCGTTACTGCTTTAATCGGGGAATCGAGCTTGAATTCTACTCCACGGTTTTCAAGTAAATTCATCGCATACTCTACAAGCTCCGGATCAAAGCCTGGAAGAGCTGTCGGCATCGCTTCGATGACGTACATTTTGACTTTGTTGCGAGGCACGTCATACTCTTTACAAAGCTTAGGTACGCGTTCGCTCAGCTCGCCTATAAATTCCATACCGGTAAAGCCGGCGCCTGCTACAACAAATGTCAGATCTTCTTCTTTTGCTTCATCACTGTGATAGCGGGCAAACATGTATTCAATGCGGTCTTTCATCTGGCGCGCCCCGTCTACTGTCCACCGGTGGTAGGAGTTTTCGTAGACGCCTTCGATACCGAACGTTTCAGAAATAGCACCAACGCCTACAATAATGTAGTCATACTGCAGTTCGCCGCCGGAAGCAAGCGTCACTTTCTTTTCTTCTGTAACAACCTTAGTTGCTTCATCCTGAACGAAGTTTATTTTATTTAAATCAAGAATTTTGCTGATTTTAATGCGGGTGCGGTCATGGTGAAGTGTTCCCGCAGCCGGCTCATGCAGCCAGGTCGTCTGGTAATGATAATCGTGCCTGCTGACCAGCGTAATGTTTGCATTGTCTGTTCCTACTTCTTTTGCCAGCTTCGAAGCGGAAACGAGACCAGCATAGCCAGCGCCTAAAACAACAATATTTGTTTTCCCTGCCATGTCAATCACTTCCATTTTTAGATTTTGTTAAAAGCAGCTCATGTATGTGATTTATTTCACGTACATAACTATATCAAACCAGTTTTTCTTTAAGATAAAGGAAAACCTGCTTCATTACCTGCTTTTAATGCGTTGCATTTTGTAAAAAAATAGACACAAACCCCGTACTTAATATTATGGGTTTTGCCGTAATATTTCAACCTTTTTCCCGATTTTCACCTTTTTTCATCTCTTACCCTCAAGCGCGGCAGGGGAATACCCTTGGCATTGATTTTGCTTATGTTACAATGTAACTCTTGAAACAATTTCTCAATTGGTTTCTATTTTTCTCAATCAGTATTATAATGGAATGAAATTTGAAAAGATTTTTGGAGGTGTACCTTAGTGGTATTAGAGTCAGATATATACGATGTGACCATTATAGGCGGCGGTCCTACCGGTTTATTTACCGCATTTTACGGAGGGATGCGCCAGGCTAAAGTTAAAATCATTGAAAGCATGCCACAGCTCGGGGGCCAGCTTGCTGCCCTCTACCCGGAAAAGTTTATATATGACGTGGCAGGATTCCCGAAAGTCCGGGCCCAGGAGCTTGTAGATAATTTAATTGAACAGATGAATCCCTTCAACCCGGAGGTAGTCCTTGAACAAAGCGTAGAAAATGTCATCCGCAATGAAGATGACCTGATTGAGCTTCATACGGATAAAGGGGTGCATTATACCCGCACTATTATTATCACTGCTGGAGTAGGCGCTTTCCAGCCACGGAAACTTCAAATTGACGGCATGGAACCATATGAAGAATCCAATCTTCACTACTTTGTTAACGATCTCCAGGCATTTGCCGGAGAAAAAGTGACTATTCTTGGCGGCGGCGACTCAGCTGTTGACTGGGCAAATATGCTTGATCCAATCGCAGACGTCACTCTCGCCCACCGCCGGGACAAATTCCGTGCCCATGAGCACAGTGTCGAACAGCTTAACCAGTCGAACGTGGATATTCTCACCCCATTTCAGGTTAAAGACGTACTCGGAGACGGCGAACGTATTCAGCAGGTCGTTTTTGAAGAAGTGAAAGGTACTGTTGAGCAGGTCGTCGACGTTGATTCCCTGATCGTCAACTACGGCTTCGTTTCTTCTCTCGGCCCGATTAAAGAATGGGGACTCGATATTCATAAAAATTCCATTGTTGTAAATACAAAAATGGAAACAAACATCCCCGGCGTCTACGCAGCAGGGGACGTTACTTCCTACGAGGGCAAAGTAAAACTAATTGCTACCGGCTTCGGGGAAGCTCCTACGGCAGTGAACAACGCAATGAATTATATTAATCCAAAGGCAAAAGTTCAGCCGGGACACAGTTCCCATATGTTTTAATAAAAAAACGATCCGCATCCGGGATCGTTTTTTTGCTATTTAAAGCTGATTTCTTCTCCGGTCTTTTTCTGCACAGTTTCAGCGAAATTGTTCTTTTCCTTTTCCGCCTGTTCAAGCACCGGGTTAATATTTTCTTCAACCGACTGGGCCAGGTTCTCTGTGCTCATTAACTCTTCTGCAACGTATACGTATTGATTCGCATAGGAAACGTGAGCGTTATACACTGCCTGCATATCTTCGCCCTCCGGTACGCTGATCGTTTCAACGTTATCTAATGCCGTGACGAAGATATCTTCCTGCATGCTTTGAAGCTCTCCGCCTGCCCCTTCTTTTTCATCTTCTACGGCGTTTACAGCTTCTGTAAGATGTGTGTCCAGCTGCTCAAGCTCTGTGGCGCTTTCGTCCACTTCTTCTATGTATTGCTGTTCTTCGTCTGATAAGCTGCTTCCACAACCTGTCAGCATTATTGCGCTTAATACTCCTACAAAGATCGCTTGCCTTTTCATAACTCCACCCCCTTATCACTACATTTTACAAATTGTGCCTATACGTGACCAGAGAAACATAAAAAAAGCAGCTGTCAATACACAGCTGCTTTTTCAAAACTACTCTCTTAGCATTTCTCCGGTGTGCCTTCCTTGGTTGCGGTCTTGAACGATGCGCCGCAGCCGCAGGAGGCGATGGCGTTCGGGTTGTCGATCGTAAAGCCGCCGCCCATCATGTTTTCTTTGAAATCAATGTTTACGCCCTGGAGAACTGGAGCACTCTCATTATCAACAACGATAGGAACGCCTTTAATCTCAAGTACCTGATCCGTTTCTTCTACTGTAGAATCGAAACCCATGCCATAGGATAGGCCCGTGCACCCGCCACCTTTTACGCCTACACGCATATATAATGAACTGTCGCCTTCTTCTTCAATCATATCCAGCACGCGCTGTGCTGCTGCATCCGATAATACTAACATTAGTGTTTCCTCCTTTGTGTATCTGAGGCTCATTTATATTATAGACTCTATTCCTCCGTTCTTCAAATATTACCCTTCTGATTTTTTATCCAGTTGTTTTTGTGGGCAAATACATGCGCTTTACTTATACTTGTAATAGAAATATTAAAATAAGGAGGCGATTTTTTGAAAGTCATGACTCTACTTATCCTTGCCCTTGGCGTTGGATGGATTATTGTTGCGGAAAACACAAATCAGACTGTTTCTTTTTCAGTTTTCCAAAGTGCTTCCACGACAAATAGCGAAACTGATTTAATCGAAGAACAGAAAAAAATGGAAAAATCGTGGCAGCAGGAGTACATGGCCGGAAACTATACTTTTGATAACCCAATGATCATACAGGACCCTTACGGCGAGGCGCCGCTGACTGCCCTGGCTAAATTCCGCACTGAACAGCCAAGCCGTATTACTGTCACCGTAGCCAGCCGCAGTGAAGCGCAGGATATCACTCATACATACTCTGCCTTTAATCAGGAGCATGAGGTACCCGTTCTTGGCCTGTATCCAAGTACCGAAAACGAAGTTACTATTGAAGCTGAAGACCGGCAGGGAAACGTCCAGGTGAATACTGTTTCTATAGAAACCAGCGATACTCTCGCCTCCGCTCATGACCGGGAGATAGTGACAAGCTCCCCGGAGGAAATGGAGCCTGGGCTCACCTTTTTAATCCCTGGTAAATCCAACGTTTATGGCGTGGACGAAGAAGGAGACATCCGCTGGTATTCTTCCCGTACCGGAGGCTTTGTTTTTAAGCGTCTCTCCAATGGAAACCTGCTGCTCGGGGCATCCGAGTCAGCGGACAAGCGCAATGATTATCTGTTTGAGACAGATATGCTTGGAAAAGTCCAGCACCAGTATAAAATTAATTTGCCCAATTACGAGGACACTAACGTAATTCACCATGATGCCATCGAACTGCCAAATAACAATCTTTTAGTTACCGTCCACGATAACAGCAATGCCTACGAAGAGGATACTATGGTCGAAATTGACCGTAACACCGGTGAAACGGTAGAAACGCTTGATTTAAAAGACATCTTCCCTTCTGAAGCATATGAAGAATATTCCGGGCCGAACGAAAGTGACGGTGACTGGATGCATCAAAACGCTATTTGGTATGACGAAGAAAACAAAAGCATTCTTGTATCCGGACGCCATCAGAGTGCCGTGCTCAGCCTAACCTATCCCGATATGAATATTAACTGGATTCTTGCTGCCCCGGAGGGATGGTCAGAAAGCATGGCAGATAAAGTACTCGAACCCAAAAGCGAAAATTTAAAATATCCCGGTGCCCAGCACGCCCCGATGATACTCCCGGACCAGGATAATAACCCCGCCACGAAAGATGTTCTGCTGTTTGATAATAACAGGGCAGTTACCCGCGGCGATGATTCCCTCAGCAGAGATTTCAGCCAGGGAATTCAATATCGGATCAACGAAGAAGAAGGCACCGTGCAAACCGTTTGGAATTATGGTGAAGAGCGGGGGAAGAAATTCTTTTCCAATGTCGTCGGGGACGCTGACTTTTTGTACGAAACCAACAACCGCCTGTTGACCTCCGGCTATCAAAAAGTAGAAGACGGCTACCAGGCTACTGTCGTTGAAACTGCCGGCGATACGCAAAACGTTGTATACGAGCTCGAACTTTCCGGCATTAAAAAAGGCGACGGCCGGGTTGTTTACCGGGCAGAGCGGATGCCGCTCTATCCAGAAGCATGGAACTTCTCTTCCGCTTCCCCGGGCCCCGCTTCTTCTGACTGAGGAAGAAAAGTTGGTTTGGGCGTTGTTACTTTCCTTCCGGAATACCACGATGTATAATAAGAAATTGAGCCCCGGAAATTCTTGTTAGCTTGATGTCTTTCCCTGGCAGCATACCTTTTATATACCTATACCACAGATAAGGCTCTGCACGGCGGTACGGAAGCCGCCTGCAGGACCGCTGGACTTTACAGTATTTCTTGTACATCGGAAAGGAAGGATTATTATGGCGATCACCTTGAATCGCGACGCCGACATGCAGCGCATTGCCGACAAAGTCCGAGAAGGAGAACGGTTATCCATCGAAGACGGCCTCTACCTCTATGAAACAGCGGACCTATTGACCGTGGCCCAGTTGGCAAATGAGGTGAACGAAAGAAAAAACGGGGATAACGTTTATTTTATCGAAAATATGTACATCAACCCGACCAACGTATGCGAAGCCAGCTGTTCATTTTGCGGATTTAAACGCAAGCCCGGCCAAGAAGGCGCGTATACAATGCATGAGGAAGAACTGCTTGAATACGTTGAAAAACGCTGGAATGATAACATTCGCGAATTCCATATCGTTGGCGGCCACAACACGGATGTGCCTTTTGAGTATTATTTAAATACTGTGCGCGTATTGAAAAAGCATTACCCTCAGGCGAAGGTTAAAGCTTATACTGGGGCCGAAATCGAATTTTTCGCCCGCCATGCAGGAATCAGCATGCGCGAAGTCCTCGTAGAGCTGCAAAAGGCAGGCCTCGACACGCTTCCGGGCGGGGGCGCTGAAATTCTTACTGAAAATTACCGTGCAAAAATGAGCCCGGACAAGGCGACGACGTTCGAATGGCTCGAAGCTCACGAACTCGCTCACGATCTTGGCATGCGTACGCACGCCACCATGCTGTACGGGTCAATTGAATCGAAGGAGGAACGGCTTATTCATATGGACCGTGTCCGCGCCCTTCAGGATAAAACCAACGGATTCATGGTCTTTATCCCGCTGGCCATGCAGCCTCGCAAGCTCAATGCCGGCCTGCACCAGCGTACCTCGGCATTCGATGACCTGAGGACCGTGGCAATTTCAAGACTGATGCTTGATAACTTCGATCACATTAAAGCGTACTGGATTAACATCGGCGCCCAGTTGACCCAAATGGCCCTCACCTTTGGCTCTGATGACATTCACGGTACCCTGATCGAGGAACGAATTTCCCACTCCGTTGGCGCGTTGACGTCCCAGGGCATCACCCGCAAAGAATTAATCCATTTGATTAAAACAGCTGGAAAAACACCGGTGGAACGGGATACGTTCTATAATATTGTTAAATCTTATTAAACACAAAAAGAGAGCGGGCATCCGCTCTCTTTTTCTTTATACCGAGGCCCGTCTCGTTTCATAATCTCCAGTGCAGATGACCTCAGCATTCCCTGTCATGAGAATATTACCCGAGGACTGCCAGGTAATGTACAGATCGCCGCCGGGAAGGTGTACAGTCACTTCTTTATCTTTTTCGCTTTTCCCAGCTGCGACTGCAGCTGCCACTGCCGCACAAGCGCCGGTTCCGCAGGCCTGTGTAATACCGGATCCGCGCTCCCATACCCTGAAATCCATCACATCGCTGCGGCGCATATGCACAAATTCAACGTTAACTCCTTCCGGAAAGGCTTCATGCGTTTCCAGCTCCGCTCCTGCCTTTTCCACCGGGGCCTGCTCCACGTCATCCACGAAAATCACTGCATGCGGATTACCCATGGATACAGGCGCCAGCTGCCAGGAGCTTCCTGCTGCTTCAAGCACCAGCTCATTTTTTCCTGTGCCCTTTACAGGGATGTCCCTCCAGTTAAACTTCGGCGCTCCCATATCAATCGTCACCAGACTGACCGTCTGTCCTGTATTATCGGGGTGTACAGTGGCCTTCATTGTGCCGCCGAGTGTTTCGATCGTGAAACGTTCTTTACTTACATACCCGTGTTCGTAAGCATATTTTGCCGTGCAGCGCAGACCATTTCCACAGTTCTTCGCTTCCGAACCGTCCGCGTTAAACACCTGCATTTTTACATCTTCATGTGTCGACGGCCCAACCAGGATCAGCCCATCCGAGCCGATTCCTTTGTTTTTATCGGCTACCTGGCGGGCAAGCCTCGGCAGTTCATGCTCTTCAAGCGTTTCTTCAAATACGTCAACATAAATGTAGCTGTTGCCCAGTCCGTGCATTTTTGTAAATCTCATGACTTTCTCTCCCTTCGTCTCAGCGGCTCTGTTGTCCAGAAGTAGTCTTCATCTGCAAACACAATATGCATGCGCTTATGACAGCACGGCATATTGATATATGTTTTTATTTCCTCTTTAGCCCATTCTAAATCTTTTAATTTCATTGGCGTTAGTACGCTTCTCGTGCCGCAGTATGGACATTCATTAATGTAAATATCTTCGCCTGTTCTATCGTATGGCCATGTATTTTCAAACGGAATAATATCCATTTCTCTCCTCCTCTTTAAACGTTGAGAAAAAAAGCGCCTTCCCTTCTGCAGAAAGACGCTTTTGCATTAAAACATTGGGTTTTCTTCAAGGTGAGTATAAATATTGGCAAGAAGGTCTTTTTCATCTTCCCCTTCTACCGGCTCCCCGTTCACAAGTGCATACATGTTCATAGAGCAACGGCCGCAATAGCCTAAGCATATATCTTCAATAACATCCAGATTCGGATCTTTTTCAAGTTCTTCCATTGCCCCGTGAGAGCCGTTCGCCAAATTACTCATGCAAAACTCAATAATCGGCCTCATCTTTCATCACCTCTTCCCGGGTTATACGAGTTTATATTAGTCGTCTGCGGCCGCTTCGTCAACCAATTCGTTTGAATGAGCCGTTCACAAAATTGTTTGATATTTTTAAAATTGGTTGCCAAAGCAGCTGTACCTCTCTATAATCAAAATTGACCGCAGTCATTTTTACTGGCTGCATAACGAATCGTTCTCTCTCTATTATATTTTTTCTATTTTTGCAGACGCTTTTAGCTGCGCAGAGGGGGCACATTTTATGAAAAGAACAGAAAAACGCGAGCAGACACGCTCCCGCATTCTGCAGGCAGCCGTACGTTTATTTCAGGAAAACGGCTTTGAGCAGACAACGGTACAGGAAATCACAGCTTCTGCTGAAGTAGCCAAGGGGACTTTTTTTAATTATTTCCCCACGAAAGAGTCGATCATGCGTGCACTCGCAGAGGACCGGCTGCTCAGGGTACAGGAATATATGCAAACATATAAGGTTCGGCGCATGACTCTTACTTCACGTATTCGTGCCTACGCCGGCTATTTTTTAGGGGACTTTCACCTGAACCCTTCCCTGACCAGGCACATCTGGCGGCATGTAGTGGAGCATGACAGTGCTTTATTGAGCACATGGGAACAGCTTCTAGAGAGCGGGGTCCGCCAGCAGGAAATAAATCCTTCTATTTCTCCGCACCGATGGGCACACATTATTAACAGCTATTTTTATTACCAGCTTTCCATCGGTACTGAAACCGAACGCGAAGAACTACTTCACCATTTTATGCAGCTGGTCCACGCGGGTATAGACAGCATGCTACTCAAAGGGGGACAAGAAACAATGGAAAAAATTATCGTATTAGGAGGGGGCTACGGCGGGATGCGTTTTCTCCAGCGCGTACTCGGGAGCGACCTCCCCCAGGATGTTGATATTACATTAGTAGACAAACTTCCGTATCACTGTATGAAGACGGAATACTACGCGCTTGCCGCCGGCACTGAGTCGGACCACGACGTACGTGTTCCGTTTCCGGATCATTCCCGTTTAAAAATTCATTTTGGCACAATCGACCATATCGACATGGAAAATCAGATGGTCGTTATGTCTGATTCTTCCTCGCTTCCCTATGACAAGCTTGTTGCCGGTCTCGGGTCGGTGGACAACTTTCACGGTGTGCCTGGAGCAGAGGAGCATTCCTACAGCATCCAGAGCATGGAAGCAACGCGTCGCACGTACGAAGCCATCAGCAATCTTCCGCCAAAAGCAGCAGTTAGTATTGTAGGTGCAGGCCTCAGCGGTGTGGAACTGGCGAGCGAGCTGCGGGAAAGCCGGGCTGATCTTCACGTACGCTTGTTCGACCGCGGAGAAACTATTCTGCCCATGTTTCCAAAACGCCTGAGTAACTATGTACAGAACTGGTTTGAAAAGCACGACGTGGAAGTAATCAGTAATTCCGACATTACTACGGTAACAGAAGAAGGCCTGTACAATCATGAAGACTGGATTCAGTCTGAAGCGATCATTTGGACAGCAGGAATCCAGCCAAACAAAATTATCCGTGATCTTGATACTGAAAAAGACCGGAAGGGACGCATCATTTTAACCCCTCACCATCATTTAACAAACGATGAAAATATTTTCATCGTTGGAGACTGTGCCAGCCTGCCGCATGCACCAAGCGCCCAGCTTGCTGAAGGCCAGGCGGAACAAATTGCTACGATTATGAAAAAACGATGGAAGAACGAATCTCTTCCGGAAACAATGCCTGAGATCAAGCTTAAAGGAACCCTCGGTTCTTTAGGCAAAAAGCATGGATTTGGAGTTATGGGCGGCACTGCCAAAGCAGCAGTTACCGGCCGTGTAGCCCGGCTGTTAAAAAGCGGCGTGCTCTGGATGTACAAAAATCACTCTGGCGTATAAACAATTTAACGGCTTATATTACCTTTAAAGAAGACCTGCCCGTGTGGCAGGCTTTTTTTGTGTTACCGTAACTTAGTTTTCACTAAGTAAATAATCATGAATAACATGAAAAATTTAGAAATTTTTAGGCACATTGGATTAAAAAAACGTAATGCTATTGACTAGGTATCGTTCTCCATTTACTATTAACTAAAATTTCAAAAAATATAAAATTTTGTGTAATATTATGGGGAGGGTCAGTATGCATTTTAATGGAAAATTAACTGTCGGTGTTCTTGCCGGAATGGTCATCAGCTCAGGGGGGCTTCTTTACGCAAGTGGTTCTGCAAATGATAACGCCAATGAGAATGGTATTGAAAACAGCAGTAAAAATTCTGGGGACCAAGCCCCCGAAAATGTGATAGTGATGATCGGGGACGGCATGGGTATGGGACAGATGGAAATCGCTTCAACGCTTGAGTACGGCAAAGAAGGCGAATTGTTCATGGAATCGCTCGAACATACGGGTATGACCAGCACACATTCTGCCGACAATAATGTAACCGACTCAGCTGCCGCCGGTACTGCCCTTGCTACCGGCACGAAAACCAATAATGGAAGTGTCGGTGTCGATGAAGATGGCAATGAAGTGGACAGCATTCTAGATCACTATCAAGAGGACGGGAAAAAAGTTGGCGTAATTTCTAACAATACCGTCACAGACGCGACGCCAGCCTCATTTACTGCAAGCGTAGCTGACCGTGGAAGTGAAGAGGACATTGCCGAACAGCAGTACGAAGAGAAATACGATGTACTGCTTGGGGGCGGCGGCGAATTTTTCGGAGCTGATGAGGAAGAGAACGAAGACAGGCTCGTGGATGATTTTCAGGAAAGCGGCTATGAGTATGCAACTAATGAAGAAGAGCTTGAGGAGGTTGGCACTCCGGACAAATTGCTTGGTCTGTTTAATGATTCGTATATGAATTATAAAACTGACAAAGACGACGTCGACAGCAAAGAGCCCTCCCTGCAGGCTATGACGGAAGCAGGGCTCGATGTACTCTCTCAGGATGAGGATGGTTTCTTTATGATGGTCGAGGGGGCCCGTATTGACCACGCTGCCCACGCGGCTGATGCCACAGGCGTTTGGCAGGAAATGATCGAATTTGACCAAACAGTGGAACAGGTCGTTACCTGGGCGGAAGACCGCGATGATACACTTGTTGTTGTGCTCTCCGATCACGAGACGCTTGGCATGTCCGCCACAGAATCGATGGATGTGGACGGCCTGAAAGACATTGAAGTATCGCCCGAATATATGGCCCAGCAGCTCGAAGCCCGGGAAGACTCTGACGAATACACTGATGAAAGCATTAAGCAGGTGTTCTCGGAGTACGCTGATATCGATATTACAGATGATGAATTAGAAGCATTCCGTGCAAATATTGAGGACGATGAAGGGGAAGTGTACCCAGAATACCAGGTAGGCTGGGAAATCGGCTCCATCATTGCCGATCACTACAGTGTAGGTTCTCTTGACACCGAAATACGTGCAGAGAGTGATACCGGCGGCCATACAGGAGAAATGGTGCCATTCTTTGCCGCTGGCGCCGGCAGTGACCATTTTACCGGTTATAAGGATAACACGGATATTGTCGGACTTATCGAAGAAGCTTCTGCTGAACAAACTGGTCATGGCAAAAAGAATGACCATGATTAATCAGGGCTGAATCTGTTAACAGCTGAAAAGGCCGGCCTGAAGTTCTCCCTCTTCGGCCAGCCTTTTTTCTATTTCGCAGTGGTGTCTGAGCGGTACTCTTTTGTTTTGTCGATTTCTTTATAAATGACCTTGAGTCTCGGATTACCCTCAGCTACCACGGTTCCATTCACCGTAACAAGCGGATAAAAGTATTCTTCCTGCCGGACTTTTTCCGCTACGGGGTCCTTCCCTGAACTCCTGTCTTCAATATCAATATGCTCTACTTCAGGAGTGTCTTCCGGGTATTTTCTCTGAATTGCAGCCTCCAGCCATTCTGCTGTTTCACGGCTGGAGGGAAGGTTAACGCAGCTCGGGCATTTCTTTTCCGCTCCATAAACTTTTATCACAATCACACGCCTGCCTCCTTTTCTTTATCATACTATATCTGCGCTTTCTTCACTATCTCTTATGCCCGGTTGATAATGATTGTCAAACAGCACTTGTTCGTAGTAGAATGCATATATACGTGATGACATTTGAACATAACAGCCCAACGGTTTATAATAAAAGTATTGAAAGGAGAGATCAACATGCCACAAACGACAGAAGATATGCATGCACAGGTTCAGGAGGTTCTTGAAAAGCTCCGTCCCTTCCTGCTTCGCGACGGAGGCGACGTAGAACTTGTAGATATTGAAGACGGCATCGTTATGGTCCGCCTTATGGGAGCATGCGGCTCCTGCCCTTCCTCTACAATTACACTGAAAGCTGGTATCGAACGCGCGCTTTTAGAAGAAGTGCCGGGTGTTAAAGAACTCGAACAGGTATTCTAATAGACTGTAACCGCAAAAAGCTCAGGGCATTAAATGCCCTGAGCTTTTTTATATGCTTTGGTTTTCGCTTTAAACCGAACTTGATACCCAGGCCGGCTGATTAACATAGTGTACGCTCGAGCCAAACGGCGCCGGTTTGGCTGTTTCTATACGGAAGCTTGGATAGTCTTCCTGGATCGCCCGTTTCACCTCTTCACCCTTGCCGTTTGGAACAAAGCAGAGAATAGTTGGGCCCGCGCCGCTTAAGGCTGCTCCATAGGCCCCATACTGGCGTATGCCGCTAAGCATTTCCTCGAGGCCGGGTACCATATCGGCACGGTACGGATGATGAAAAACGTCCCGTACCATCATTTCCCCGGCCATTTTCCAGTCTTCTTTTAAGATAGCTGCAACCAGCACATTGCTTACGGCGCTTCCATGAATAGCAGTTGCGTAAGGAAGCTCGGATGGCAGCGCACCTCTTGCTTCTTTTGTTAAAAGCTCATTGTCAGGAATCGCAAGCACAAGATCCACATCCGGTACACCGCAGTGCATTACATGCGTTTTTTCTTCCCCGTATGCACCGACGATCAGGCCTCCATACAGTGAAGGCCCGACGTTGTCCGGATGTCCTTCCCAGCCGCTGGCGAACTGCATCTTTTCTTCCTTGGACCGATGCATGCCACCCATTTCGTCTGCCAGTTCGATACCAGCAATAATTGCCGAAGCACTGCTCCCTAATCCTCTTGCGAGTGGAATATCACTTACCATTTCTACACGGCAGGGGGACAGTTCCACCTCGTATTCAGCCGCATAGGCTACAGCCGCCTGATAAACAAGGTTCTCCTCTTTGTTTGGCAGACCGCTGAGCTCAGACGAATTCGAGAAAAATTCCCACTCGTCCGCCCGGTCGATATAAAGCGTAAGATAGCGGTTGACTGCTAGCCCCACAGAATCAAACCCAGGTCCTAAATTCGCTGAACTGGCCGGCACAGTGATCGACAATCTTTTATCAGCCACGAACGACTCCTCCCTTGATATGCTCCATAAATGCTTCCTCATTATTTGGAATAACCGTTGGTTTCACAGTCACTTTATCAATTGCTGTACTCGGGTCTTTTAGTCCGTTCCCGGTAAGAACACAGACGACCGAAGAACCTTTTTTAATTTTCCCGCTTTCGATCTGTTTTTTCAGTCCCGCCAGTGACGCACAGGAAGCTGGTTCTGCAAAAACGCCTTCTGTTTTGGCAAGCAGCTGATACGCTTCAACGATTTCATCGTCTGTCACCATGTCAATACGGCCGTCTGACTCTTCTGTTACCCGGATCGCTTTATCCCAGCTTGCCGGATTACCAATACGTATAGCTGTAGCAATCGTTTCCGGATCTTTAACGACTTCGCCGCGTACGATGGCGGCTGCCCCTTCTGCTTCAAAGCCAAGCATGTTCGGAAGGCCCGTCTGATGCTGCTCATGGTACTCTTTAAAACCTTTCCAGTATGCTGTAATGTTTCCAGCATTACCAACCGGGATACAAAGGGCATCCGGGGCTTTCCCAAGCGCTTCACAGACTTCATAAGCAGCGGTTTTCTGCCCTTCAATCCGGTAAGGATTCACTGAATTGACGAGCGTAATTGGTTCTTTTTCACTGATGTTCCGGACGATTTCGAGCGCGTTATCAAAGTTGCCCTGGATTTCAAATACTTCAGCTCCGTACATAACAGCCTGAGCCAGCTTCCCGAGCGCAATCTTTCCTTCCGGAATGACAACAATCGTGCGGAGACCAGCTCTTGTTCCATAGGCAGCAGCCGCTGCAGAGGTGTTTCCTGTGGAAGCGCAGATAATGGCTTTGCTTCCCTCTTCTTTCGCTTTTGCTACCGCCATCACCATGCCCCGGTCTTTAAACGAGCCCGTCGGGTTGGTGCCTTCTGTTTTCACATGAATGTTCACGCCCCATTCTTCCGACAGGCGTTCTAGTGGTATTAACGGCGTGTTGCCTTCATTCAAGGAAAGCGCCGGCGTGTTTTCTGTTACCGGTAAAAAATCTTTGTACTGCTTTAAAAGTCCCTGCCAAGCACTCATTTAGCTTCCTCCCTCTACACGGTAGCTGCTTTTAATATCTATTACGACCTCAAGGCTGTGTAATGCCTGTTGCAGCCGCTTGTATACATCAAGTGATGTGGTATGTGTAATAATAACAATTTCTGCGGTGTTTACCATTCCTTCTACCGGCCACTGGACCAGACGTTCAAAGCTCACATCCTCTTCTGCAAAGATTGAAGTAAGGGCTGCAAAGGTACCGGTGGCGTCCTTGACGTGCAGGCGGAGGAAGTATTTTGAAAACACTTCACTGTCCGGCTTGATATGCTTTTCATTCAGCGGCTCTCCCACGTGCTGGCCGCTGACACCAAGGCGCATATTGCGTACAGACGTGACAAGATCTGAGACCACCGCCGTGGCTGTTGGAAGCGCTCCGGCTCCCGGGCCGTAAAACATTGTCTCTCCTACCGCTTCCCCGTAAATATATACAGCGTTGTATTCATTTTGTACCGAAGAAAGCGGATGATCGTTTGGCAGCATCATTGGCTGTACTGCCAGCTCCACCTTTCCATGTTTCCGTTCGGCCAGGCCAATGAGCTTTAACGTATAACCCATCTGCCGGCAGTAAGCCAGGTCATCTGTTGTAATGGAGGTGATCCCTTCTACCGTAACGTCTGAAAGCTCCACATTCATAGAAAAGCCAAGATTGGCCAGGATAGCTACTTTTCTGGCAGCATCAAGGCCCTCGACATCCGCAGTAGGATCGCTTTCTGCAAACCCAAGTTCCTGCGCTTCGAGCAGAACTTCCTGATACGGCCGGTCATCCTGGCTCATCTTCGTCAGTACATAGTTGGTCGTTCCGTTTACGATACCCATCATTTTCGTAATCCGGTCAGAGGCCAGTCCTTCCGTAAGGCCGCGCAGCACCGGAATGCCGCCGGCTACACTTGCTTCATAAAACAAATCACAGTGGTTATCTGCTGCGATTTTCAGCAGCTCCGCTCCGTGCAGAGCCATCAAGTCTTTATTTGCGGTAACGACGCTTTTTCCCTCCTGCAGGGCCTGGGTAATATACTTTCTTGCCTGGTCCACGCTTCCCATTACTTCAATAACCGTGTGTATCTCCGGGTCGCCAAGCACCTCATCCGCCTCCAGCGTCAGCTGGTCTTCCCGCAAATTCACCTGGCCGGTCCGCGGCTTTTCCAAATCACGCACCAGGGCTTTTTTTAAAAACACATCAGCACCAACCTGGTGCTGAAGCTCTTGTTTGTGCTCTTCAAGCAGCTGTGCCACGCCGGCTCCCACCGTTCCAAATCCAAGCATTCCTACGGCAATTTTCTCCATACCTGCTACACTCCTAACTCCCTCTAAAACCTTTATTGCGTTCTTTATTTATATAATGTTTATTTTAGGTAAACAAATGTCTTTCTATAAAGGACATTATAACGATATTATTTTCAACTCGCAACCATTATAGCAAAAAAAGCTATAGATATTCAGCCCACTCTGCCAGTGTTTCCACCTGGCAGACAGGCGGAGTTTCTTTAGCCGCTGCAGCCTCCCTGCTGGTAACTCCAGTATTCACATGAATGGTATCTATTCCCGCCCGCACTCCGGCTAGAATATCGGTATCGTAATTGTCCCCGATTAAAGCTACTTCGTCTTTGGAGAGGCCGAGCGCCTGCATCGCCATGTCCACCATAATTGGCTGTGGTTTACCGATAAATTTTGGGTTTTTCTGCGAAGCTGTTGTGACCACAGCAGTAAGGGCCCCGTTACCTGGATGAAATCCCTGCTCAGTCGGTACAGCGGCATCTTCATTGGTGGAAATAAACATAGCCCCATTTCGAACTGCCTCCGTCGCCTTACTCAGTTTGTCGTATGTAATACCGCGGTCCAGTCCCATAACTACAGCGTCCGGTTCATTTTCCGTAAGCCGGAACCCGTAACCCTCCAGCGCTTCCTCCAGACCCTGCTCCCCTACAACATACACGGAAGCAGCAGGAGTCTGCTCATGCAGATATCTAGCCGTTGCAAGCGACGTTGTCATCACCTGGTCTGCTTCGCACTTCACTCCCATTCCTGCTAGCCGTTCGGCTACTGTTTCGGGGGAGGAGGTAGAGTTGTTAGTCATATATAAATGCGGAATCCCTCTCTCACGAAGCTGATTTACAAACTGTACAGCTTCCGGGATCGGCTCACTCCCCCGGTACATGGTCCCGTCCAGATCAATCAAATAAGCTTTGTACTTTTTCATAACTGTTCATCTCCTCTACTCCTTCTTATCCTTCTCCTCCGGCAGAAAGGCAGATACCGGGCCAAGCTCCTCTTCCAGGTAATTTCTTACCGCCGGGCTTACTTTTCGTACAGCAGGCTCTGCTTCGTCAAGTACCTGCTGGACCTCGGCAAATGGAATAGCAGTAAATTCCTGCACGAGTTTTTTCCGGAATGCGACCAGTGGCTTAAGTTTACGGATCACTTCAGTGTCGAGCACCTCTTCATCTTCAAGGATATCGAGAATATCTTCATAGCTGCCAGGATCCCTCATAATAAAACCATCAATCATCTGGTTCCCAACATCTATCAGTGCTTCAATCCATCCGTGAGCAAGTCTTTCAAGCGCAAGCTGTGTACCGGCTGCCCCTTCCTCCCGGATCTGTCCATACACACGCCCGAGTCTTTCCATATACTGCAGGCGGTCTTCAATTTGCTTTCGGTCTACAAAATACATGCTTCTTCCTCCTTTTCTCAACTTCTATGGTAGCATATCGTGCCGGACCTGCAGTTAAAACTCCACTGAAGGAGGCTTATAAATGTGATAAGATAGATAAGCATTTTGCAGGTTTTACATATACCTCTTCATACAGGAAAGGATGATACTTATGGATAGAGAATTAGCGCTTGAAATAGTACGTGTTACCGAGGCTGCCGCTGTTTCTTCCGCCCAGTGGCTTGGGCGTGGAAAAAAAATAGAAGCGGATGATGCCGCTACGACTTCAATGAGAACTATGTTTGATTCCGTCCACTGCCGCGGGACGGTCGTGATCGGGGAAGGAGAACTCGACGAAGCTCCTATGCTTTATATTGGAGAAGAAGTTGGGGACGGGGAAGGCCCTGAGGTCGATATCGCCGTTGACCCGCTCGAAGGCACAAATATCGTTGCGAGCGGCCGGGCCAACGCTGTCGCTGTTATTGCAATCGGGGACCGCGGCACGCTTCTTCATGCACCGGACATGTACATGGAAAAAATCGCCGTTGGGCCGGAAGCGGCAGGGAGTGTCCGTCTGGATGACCCAATCGAGACTACTATCGATACAATTGCGAAAACAAATAATAAGCGCGTCAGGGATGTAACGGTCATCATTCAGGACCGGGAGCGCCACCAAAAGCTCATTGATCGTGTGCGTGCTAAAGGCGCACGGGTAAAGCTATTCGGGGACGGAGACGTCGGAGCTTCCATTGCAGCTGCGCTTCCGCGCACTGGCATTGATTTGTTTCTTGGCACCGGAGGGGCACCGGAAGGCGTCATTTCTGCTGCCGCTATTAAGGCCCTGGGCGGAGACATGCAGGCTCGTCTTGTGCCTTCAGACGCTGAAGAGGAAGAGCGCTGCATAGCTATGGGCATTACAGACACGAGCAAAGTACTTCAGCTGTCTGACCTCGTTAAAGGCGATGATGCTATCTTTGCAGCGACCGGGGTATCAAGCGGCGAGCTGCTTGACGGAGTTCGTTTTCTCGGTGGAGACCTTGCCGAAACTGATTCAATTGTCATGCGCGCGAAAACCCGCACGGTCCGCTACATTAGAGCCCATCACCATCTTGACTATAAACCCCATCTTCTTGCGGAAGAATAAACGTAAAAACCCCCGGGCCTGGGGGTTTTTACGTTAATGATTCTTTTATTTCTTCCTGCGCTTCTTCCTTTTGTTCCTGGCGCACCTTTTTCAGCACAAAATAGGCGCAGCCAAAATTGCAGTATTCCAATAAATAATCTTCAAGTGTACCAATCTTAAAATCGTGGGGGACTTTTTTGCGGTCGTTTTCAAAAAAACCACGCATGCGGAGCTGCTCGTGCCCCCAGTCCCCGACAACGTAATCATATTTATTCAGCACTTCGCTGTAGCGTTCTTTAAATGCTTCTTCACTCCAGCCGTTTCGAAAGTCTTCAAGCAATTCATACCGCTGCCCCTGAACTCGAATCAATGAGCTCCCTCCTTTGCTGAGCCGGTCCTTCCAAAAGAAAAACCAGCATCCGAAAATAGGAACTGGTTTTTCCAAGGACGGTCTCTCACTTATTGATACTTGCTTGCTTCCATCTGCACCTGTGCTTCGTTCACCTGCTCGTCAGCATGGTAGGAAGAGCGGACAAGCGGACCAGATTCACAGTGGCTGAAACCTTTTGTCATTGCAATTTCTTTCAGCTCCGCAAATTCCTCCGGCGTATAATATCTTTGTACTTTTAAATGCTTTTTCGTTGGCTGCAGGTACTGACCGATCGTCATGATATCCACGTCATGTGCCCGCAGATCGTCCATCGCCTGAATGATTTCCTCTTTTGTCTCCCCAAGGCCGACCATCAGGCTCGACTTGGTTGGAATATCTGGATGAAGTTCTTTGGAATACTGAAGAAAATCGAGGGAACGACGATATTTCGCCCTGGCACGAACCCGCGGTGTTAACCGCTCTACCGTTTCAATATTATGATTCAGAATGTTCGGGCGTGCTTCCATTAAAATGTCCAAATTTTCCGGGGTGCCGGACATGTCGGATGGCAGCACTTCAATTGTTGTGCCCGGGTTTTTTCTGCGCACAGCCCGAATGGTTTCAGCAAACACTTCTGAGCCGCCGTCTTTAAGGTCATCTCTCGCTACGGCTGTAATAACAACGTGCTTCAGTCCCATTTGTTCGACGGACTCTGCGACACGTTCCGGCTCGCCCCAGTCCAGTTCGTTTGGAAGGCCGGTTTTAACAGCGCAGAAGCGACAGCCACGCGTACAGGTATCACCGAGAATCATAAATGTAGCTGTTTTCCTGACTGCCCAGCATTCGTGAATATTCGGGCATCTGGCTTCTTCACATACCGTGTGAAGATTTTTCTCCCGCATCATTTTTTTCAGCCCTTTGTAGGACTCGTTGGTGTTAAGCTTTATTTTCAGCCATTCCGGCTTGCGGATGTATTCTTCCGTTTTTGCCATGATGCTCTCACTCCCAGTTATGAATAATAAAAAGCCTGATTGTGCTCTATCTGTAGTATATGTTTGATTAGACTGGCCAGCTTTTACTGTTTTCCTTTATACTTTAACACGTTCCACAGGTTCAGACAATTCATAGCCGTCCTTCTCTATCACCCGCAAATTCGTTAGCAAAGCGGAAAAGAACACAGTTCAGTATGCAAAAAAGCAGCCCGGCTGCTGTATACTCCCGGGCTGCTTCGTTTTATTTCTGCTTGGAGGCTTTTCTGGCATTTAACAGGCTTGCCACAAGTCCGCCCCATATAATAACCATTCCTACGACCATTGTTATGATTGCTCCGGCTGTCAATTTACTCTGCCTCCTCTTTGGATAAGCCTTTCCAGCGTATGAAGGACATAATGATACCTGCCACTAGCGCAGCAAGGGCAACCGCCCAACCGCTGGCAAAAATAAATCCGTCAGTATACCCGGCATAGTTGCCGTTTTCGGTATCAAACTGTTTCAGAATATTTTGCAGGAACAAATCAATCATCATATAGCCAAGCACAATCGGCGTAATAACGCCAAGACATACTTTCCACCAGCCGCCAAGGCGGATATCGGAAATTGCGTTGGCGTGCTGCTGGAATTCCGGAAGCTTGCGTAGTACCCAGGCGATCAGCACTACTTCCACCAGGCCGAGCAGAGCAACACCGAACTGATTGATAAAGTAATCTGCTGCGTCAAGGAAGTTCAGGCCGCCTCGTGTCGCAAATATAAGTGAACAGAGCGCTGCTGCACCGCCGCCGATACCGACTGCTTTCCCGCGTGTCCAGCCGAATTTTTCCTGCAGTCCTTTAATATACGTCTCGGCGATAGATATAAGTGACGATAATCCGGCCAGGGCGAGTGACAGGAAGAAAAGAACACCAAACAGGCCGCTGAGCGCCGGAAATTCACTGATAATCTGCGGAAAGACAACAAAGGCAAGTCCGACGCCGCCAGCTACGACTTCTTCCACCCCGACATTCAACTGCTGGGCCATAAACCCAAGAGCTGAGAAAACGCCGATCCCGGCAAGCAGTTCAAAGCTTGAGTTACTAAAGCCGGTAATAAAGGCATTGTTCGTAATGTCTGATTTCTTCGGCAGATAACTGGAATAGGTGATCATAATCGCAAAAGCGATGGATAAACTGAAGAAAATCTGTCCGTAAGCAGCGACCCAGACCCCGCCCTGTGTAAGCGCGCCAAAATCTGGTTCAAAGAAAGCCTGGAGCCCCTGGGCTGCACCTGGAAGAGTGACTGCACGAATACAAATGATTAAGAAAATAACGACGAGCGTCGGAATGAAAATCCGGTTCGCCAGCTCAATTCCGCGCTGGACTCCTTTAAATAATATGCCAAGCGCGACCGCCCAGACGATGATTAACGGGATAAGCACCCCAATCGTCATGCCGCCGAACTGGCCGGGAGCTGCCAGTTGAAGGTAGTCGTTGAATAAAAACGCTTCGGTGTCTGCCCCCCAGCTTAAATTAAACGAAAACACCGTGTAGGACAGCGCCCAGGCGATGATAACAGGATAATATGTAGAAATAACAAACGCTACCGCCACGGCCCACCAGCCGATCCATTCCACATTTTTGTTCAATTTTGAATAAGTTCTTGGTGCTGCGCTCCGGTATTTATGACCCATGGTAAATTCCATGATCAGAAGCGGAATACCCGCTGTCAGCAACGCAAATAAGTATGGGATAAAAAAAGCACCGCCGCCGTTCTCAAACGCAGTTGCCGGAAAGCGCCAAATGTTTCCAAGCCCTATCGCAGAGCCAACTGCTGCCATAATAAATCCAGCACGTGTGCCCCATTGTTCTCTTGCAGCCATGAAGCTTCCTCCTTTTTGTCTGTTACATGACTATGTGAACATCTGCTGATGCACAACTTTTGTCTGATAATTCATTATATTTATCTTTCTTTGCCTTGTCAAAGTGAAGAACAGAAAAGTTTTTCTGCAAGCGCTATCTTCTGTGATCTTTTCTTTTTCCCTTCTAGAGATGAAGAGAAAAAAGCCCTGCTGCACTTAAAACCCGGTGCGGCAGGACTTTTACTAAATTTATGAATTGTTTTTTCGTCTGTACGTAACATACCGGTGCGGATGCTTGTTTTTTTCATCCACAGGCCCCTCTTCCTTTTCAGCGATTTCCCATTCCGATTCGTTCCATTCGGGAAAGTACGTATCTCCCGGAACGTCTGCGTCGATATGGGTCAAATACATATAAGAGGCATCCGGCAGCAGCTCTGTAAAAACACCACTGCCTCCGATAACGTAATACAGCTTCTCTTCTCCAGCAAGCCGGCGAATTTCTTCGATATCATGTACCACCTGCGCCCCCTCATGCGACCAGTCTGTATTGCCGGTAATAACGACATTAGTCCGGTACGGGAGCGGTCCATTCATCGATTCAAACGTTTTCCTGCCCATGATAACAGTACCGTGCTTGGTCACTTTCTGAAAATGCTTCAAATCAGCGGGCAGGTGCCAGGGAAGATCATTTCTATACCCAATTACCCGGTCGTTTGCTACTGCAGCTACAAATGCGATCATACAGACACCTCGCCTTTAATATGTGGATGCGGATCGTATCCTTCGAGAGAAAAGTCATCAATGGTGAAATCAAAGATAGAATCCACGTTCCGGGTAATTTTCATTTCCGGAAGGCTTCGCGGCTCCCGCTCCAACTGAGTCCTGATTTGTTCCACGTGGTTATTGTAAATGTGGGCATCTCCAAAGGTGTGAATGAACTCTCCCGGTTCAAGGTCACACACGTGCGCGATCATTTGCGTTAAGAGAGCATACGAAGCAATGTTAAACGGCACGCCCAGGAAAATATCTGCGCTCCGCTGATACAGCTGGCACGACAATTTTCCGTCCTGCACGTAAAATTGAAAGAGGCAGTGGCAGGGCGCAAGTGCCATCTCTTCAATTTCTGCGGCATTCCAAGCGCTGACAATCAGTCTTCTGGAGTCCGGATTTGTTTTGATCGCCTTCACGACGTCTGAAATCTGGTCCACCGTTTTGCCTCCTGCTCCTTCCCATGAACGCCACTGTTTGCCGTAGATCGGACCTAAATTGCCCTCTTCATCTGCCCAGGCGTCCCAGATTTTCACTTTGTTTTCTTTTAAGTAAGCAATGTTTGTTTCCCCCTGCAAAAACCAGAGCAGTTCATGAATAATGGAGCGCAGGTGCAGCTTTTTCGTGGTAATCACCGGGAAGCCCTGCTGCAGGTCAAAACGCATCTGCCAGCCAAAGGTGCTGATTGTTCCGGTGCCGGTTCTATCGTCTTTCTGCCCGCCATTTTCAAGCACGTGCCGGCAAAGATCTAAGTATTGTTTCACGTTTGTTCCTCCCTATGTTTGTACTTCTTTTGCAAAAGCACGGAAGCGCCTTCGAGCTTAATATCAAGCTGAAGGCTTTCCATTTTCCATCTTGCTCAGGCGCCCGCAGTATACTGCTTTACGAGAACATCAGCTAAAATGTCGCGCATCATTTCCGGCATGTAATACCGCTTCGAGGCCGCATTCGATAGACCAGTGTATAACGGCCCAAGCGTAAACATATCAAGTGTAGCCAGCTCATAGGTCTCTGACGGGTCAAGCAGCTCCTGTCCAATCCAGACACTCCGTACGGTCCATTCTCCATACTCGTAGTCTGCTTTTACCTCCATCCCGCTGAATACCATATGGCCAAGCATTTCGCCGCGAAAACCAAAGCCCTTCAGCGGCAAACGGATCATTTCCTCCGTAAAGGCTTTTTTCACTACTTCTTCAAGCACATGCCCCTGCACTTCCACTACGCATGGATTAATTGGATGAGGACAGAGACGATGGATATCTTTTTTCGTCACCGGCCCAGCCGGCAGCGAATGAAGCAGCAGTCCCGAATTCAGCATGGATATCTCCGTTTTGCACCACTCCCGCAAACCGTGGGCAAGAAGAGAAGCAAACGGCGATTCCTGGGTCCACGATACAGATAACGGTTCTGCAATCTCTGTCACTACTTCATTCATATTCTTATCTGCTTCATCCTCGAGCGCCTCCAGAAGCCTTTCAGTAACCGGCGAAGGCTTCAGCCGGCGTACATCCACGGTTCTGCCAATAATGCCGGAGAGGCGCTTCGTTGGCCCGTCAAACTGTAGCTCAAGCTCTCCGGCATGCGTGCCGAACTTGCCACACTGCGTAATCAATGTATTGTGCATCCATTCCGGCTCTTCAAGCAGATGGTGGGTATGCGCCCCCAAAATAACATCAAAATCATACGAAGAAGCGAGCTCCAGGTCCTTAGGATAACCCAGATGCGACATTAAAATCATAACGTCTGCCTGTTCCCGGAGCTCGGGTAAATACTCCTCTATCACCTGCTCTGGCTCTGTAATTTTCCAGTCCAGGCCGTCATAAAACGGATAAAAAGGGACGGTAACGCCAAGCAGGCCAATCCGCACCCCCTCTGCTGTTGTATGAATAGTATACGGCTCCGCCCAGCTGGGACGCCGGCCATCTGTATCGAACAAATTGGCCAGGAGCACTTGAAACTCTGCTTCATCGTATATATGATGCAGCTCTTCCTTTGCGAACGTAATGCCTTCATTGTTTCCAATCGTAGCATATCGAATCCCGGCTTCGTTCATCAGCTCCACATTCCCTTTTCCATGTGTGGCCTCCGTGACTGCATGCACCCGGTCGGTGTGATCCCCGAGGTCAAGAAGAAGCACTGACTCTCCCCGTTCCTGGCGGAATTTTTCCCGTTCTTTCAAAAAAGCTGCTGTGCGTGTCCATTGGTCAAGATCGCTGTGAATATCATTTGTATGGTACAGGTAAACAGAAAAACTGGAGGACAATAGGTCTCACCGCCTTTGGACTCGTTCCCTCCTGCTGAGATGCTGAACGAGTGCATTTCATCTTCTTTTATCTTACTACGAATCACGGGTCTCGTCATTAAAGAGAGAGGTTTGTTTTGGAGTCAGCCCCTCATATTCTATGCCGGAGAGCTCTAGCAGCCGGCGTGCATTCGGAGCCGCGTGACGCTCGGAATTGTTATTAAAGATCATGTACACGTCGCTGCTTTCTTTCTGCAGTCGTTCTGCCCGTGCCTGCCATTCCTGAAGCTCTGTATCAGAATAGTTATAGCGATAACGCACCTTCCGCCATTCCTGACCGCGTGCCGGCTTCAGCCAGGCGTTCTTATCACGTCCGTGCAGACGGATCAGCGTTTTGGAAGACGTAGTCGCTTCCTCCACGATTGGCACCGACCCGCCTTCAATCTGCGGTTCATCTACCACCGAATGAATCCAGTCTTCATTTTTCATGAATTCGAGCGTTTTTTCCCGAAACTCCGGATGGAACCATGATTCATGCCGGAATTCAAGGGCGCAGGGAAATTCGTGCAGCTGGTCTCTTAAATAGCGAAGATAGTCCACGTTTTCCCGATTGCACTCAAACCAGGGTGGAAACTGGCAAAGCACCATCGCTAATTTGCCTGCTTCTTTCATCGGGCGCACTGACAGAGCATACTGTTCGAACATTTCCTGCTTTGATTCATATTTACTCGGACCCCGCTGGTGCCCGGTCATCTCCTGATAGGCTTTCATAATAAACCGGAACGAATCCGGCGTCTCCCGCAGCCATTTATCGATATTTTTCTTGGGCTGGATCGCGTAGAAGGAGGAATCCACTTCTACTGTCGGGAAATATTTGCTGTATTCTTTCAGCTTGTCTGTTTGCTTTAATCCTTTCGGATAGAGAGAGTCATGATCCCCCCAGCCGGTTAATCCAACGTATATCATCATTTATTCACCTCTCTGTTCTTTTCACGTTCTTCTTTAAAATAAAACAAAAAAACTGCCCTTTTCAGAGCAGTAATAGCTCTTCCAAGGACAGTTTCCCCTGTTTCGTACTGGACTCGGAAATTAACCGATCGAGCCTTCCATTTCAAAGCTGATCAAGCGGTTCATTTCTACGGCATATTCCATTGGCAGTTCTTTTGTAAACGGCTCAATGAAGCCCATAACGATCATTTCAGTTGCTTCCTGTTCACCAACGCCGCGGCTCATCAGATAGAAGAGCTGCTCTTCTGATACTTTGGAAACCGTTGCTTCGTGCTCAAGAGCAATGTTGTTGTTATAAATTTCGTTGTACGGGATGGTATCCGAAGTGGATTCATTATCCATAATCAACGTATCACATTCGATTTTCGATTTGGAACCGTCAGACTTACGTCCGAAGTTCGCAATGCCGCGGTACGTTACTTTTCCGCCCTGTTTCGAAATAGATTTCGAAACGATAGTGGAGGAACAGTTAGGAGCCAGGTGCATTACCTTCGCGCCTGCGTCCTGATGCTGGCCGCGGCCGGCGATAGCGATGGAAAGAACAGTACCTTTCGCACCTTCACCGCGCATAATAATCGATGGATATTTCATCGTCAGTTTAGAACCGATGTTACCGTCAACCCATTCCATCGTAGCGCCTGCGTCTGCAACCGCCCGTTTTGTTACGAGGTTGTAAACGTTTGGAGCCCAGTTCTGGATAGTCGTATAACGGCAGTACGCGTCTTTCTTCACGATGATTTCAACAACGGCGCTGTGCAGGGAATCAGTGGAGTAGACCGGCGCGGTACAACCTTCCACATAGTGCACGGAGCTGCCTTCGTCTGCAATGATCAGCGTACGCTCAAACTGTCCCATGTTTTCCGAATTAATCCGGAAATAAGCCTGGAGCGGTGTTTCTACCTTTGCACCTTTTGGTACATAGATAAAGGAACCACCGGACCACACTGCAGAGTTTAGTGCCGAGAATTTGTTATCCGACGGCGGAATTACTTTGCCGAAGTGCTCGCGGAACAGCTCTTCGTTTTCTTTTACTGCAGTGTCAGTATCTTTAAACACGATTCCTTGCTCTTCAAGCTCTTTTTCCATGTTGTGGTATACAACTTCGGATTCGTACTGTGCTGATACCCCTGCCAGATACTTTTGCTCTGCTTCCGGAATACCGAGCTTGTCGAATGTGTTTTTGATTTCTTCCGGAACTTCATCCCAGGATTTTTCGGAACGCTCCGACGGTTTTACGTAGTACGTAATAGCGTCAAAGTCCAATCCGGAGAGATCGCCGCCCCATTGCGGCATTGGTTTTTTATAAAAGATTTCCAGAGATTTCAGACGGAAGTCAAGCATCCACTGAGGTTCTTCTTTAATTCTGGAGATTTCTTCTACAATTTCTTCTGTGAGGCCTTTACCAGAACGGAAAATGGAAACGTCTTTGTCATGAAAACCATACTGATAGTCTTCACCAATTTCCGGCATTTGTTTTGCCATATGAAAATACCTCCTTAGAGTCAGGAATGAACATAGTCATTCCCGCTGTGTTTCAAGCACGTTGCTGTATTATGAACGGTCTTCTTCTTCCACTAACCCTTTTTCCATGGCCTTCCACGCAAGTGTTGCGCATTTAATACGGGCAGGGAACTTCGTAACGCCCTGCAGGGCTTCGATATCGCCAAGGTCGTATTTCGTATCGTCGATCTCTTCGCCCTGCATTAACTGCGAAAACATCTGCGCCATATCCAGTGCTTCTTCGACAGTGTGACCTTTTACGGCCTCCGTCATCATCGAAGCAGAGGATAAACTGATCGAGCAGCCTTCTCCAACAAATCTTGCATCGGAGATTTTTTCTTCTTCCACCTTCAGCTGAAGCTGGATGCGATCGCCGCATGTTGGGTTGTTCATGTTGACATGAAGTGTCTCTTCCTCCAGGTCACCTTTGTTTCTTGGATTTTTGTAGTGATCCATGATGACCTGGCGGTAAAGTGTATCTAAATTATGCGAAGACATCACCGAAATACTCCTTTACTCTTATTAACCCCTCTGCCAAAGCATCAATATCTTCTGTGGAGTTGTAAAGATAAAAACTGGCACGGGCGGTAGAGGCTACATCGAGCCACTTCATTAACGGCTGCGCACAATGATGGCCGGCGCGTACCGCAATGCCTTCTGCATCAAGAACGGTGGCGACATCATGTGGATGCACATCCTGTACATTAAACGTCATAATGCCTGTACGTTCTTTTGGTCCGTATACTTCCAGACCATCCACCGCCGATAATTGCTTGAGCGCGTATTGGCCGAGCTCTTTTTCGTGAGCAGCAATGTCATCCAGGCCTATCTCTTTCAGGAAATCAATTGCTGCTCCTAGACCAATAGCACCAGCAATGATCGGTGTGCCCCCTTCAAACTTCCACGGGGTTTCTTTCCATGTTGAATCATAAAGCCCGACAAAGTCAATCATTTCGCCGCCAAATTCCACCGGTTCCATATTTTCCAGAAGAGATTTTCTGCCATAAAGAACACCGATCCCTGTCGGGCCGCCCATTTTGTGCCCGGAGAAGGCGTAAAAGTCCACGTCCAGGTCCTGCACGTCCACCGTCATGTGCGGGACGCTCTGGGCACCGTCTACGACGATGATCGCTCCGTGTTCATGGGCGATAGCGGCAATATCTTTAATGGGGTCCACCGTGCCAAGTACGTTTGAGACGTGACTGACGGCAACAATTTTTGTTTTTTCGGAAACAGCTTTGCGTACATTTTCTGCCGTCACCGTTCCGTCTGCTTCAAGCTCCACATACCGGAGATGGGCTCCGTTACGTTTTGCTGCCTGCTGCCACGGAATAAGATTGGAATGATGTTCTTTTTCTGTCAGGACGATTTCATCGCCTTCCTGCAGATGAGCATCTCCGTAGCTTGAAGCCACCGTGTTAATGCCGACTGTCGTGCCGCGGTTGAAAATGATCTGCTGGGAGGAGGGGGCATTGATGAAGGCACGGACTTTTTCCCGGGCTCCTTCGTACTCATCCGTCGCCATGCTTCCAAGTGTATGCACCCCGCGGTGGACATTGGAATTATAGCGGCGGTAGTAATCATTAACCGCTTCAATGACCTGCAGCGGTTTTTGGGAAGTAGCCGCCGAGTCAAGATAGACCAGCGGGCTTCCATTTACTTCCTGCTGCAGTATAGGAAACTGTTCACGAATGGCTTTTACATCCATTAGTATACTTTCCTTTCAATTACCTCCGTCAGACGATCTTTCACAGCTTGAATTGGCAGTGCGTCCACTACTGGAGCGAGGAAGCCATGAATAATCAGCCGTTCTGCTTCTGTTTGCGGAATCCCGCGGCTCATCATGTAATAAAGCTGAACCGGGTCAACGCGGCCGACAGAAGCTGCGTGGCCGGCTGTAACATCGTCTTCATCGATAAGGAGAATTGGGTTCGCGTCGCCACGTGCACGTTCACTGAGCATAAGCACACGCTCGGTTTGCTCTCCGTTAGCTTTTGTTGCTCCGTGCTCAATCTTATTAACGCCGTTAAAGATAGCAGAAGCTTTGTCTTTCATAACACCGTGAGTCAAAATCTGGCCATCCGTATTTTTACCAAACTGGATAATATGGGCCCAGAAGTTCTGGCTCTGCTCTCCACGGCCAATAGCCACGGATTTTTTATCAGAAGTCGAACCATCGCCTACAAGTGCAGTCGTGTTGTCCGATACTGTATTTCCTTCATTCATCTGGCCAAGTGCCCAGTCGATGCTTGCGTCCTTAAGTGCGTAGCCGCGGCGGTTAGTGTAAACCGTGGTCGCCTTCTCTAAGTGATCCACTCCGCCAAAGGAAACGTTCGCGCCTTCTTCGGCATAAACTTCTGCAATTGCATTAACTACAGAAGGCGTTTCGGTATCATAAGAAACGTAGTTCTCAAGATACGTCACTTCACTGTTTGCTTCTGCTACAATAACTACGTGGTTGAACAGCCCCATATCGGCCTGCTCCAGCCAATAGATTGCTTGAAGCGGCGCTTCCACTTTTACATTTTTCGGCACATAGATGAATGTCCCCCCGTTCATCAGAGCTACGTTGAGCGCTGTGAAGCGATGCTCATCCACCTGTACGGCATTGCCCATGAAATAACGTTCGAGCAGATCGCCGTGCTCGATGGCCGCCGTTGCGATATCTGTGAAAATAACGCCCTGCTCTTCAAGCGTGCTGCTTGCTTCATACAAAACCGTCTGGCCGTCTCTTTGCACGAGAAGATTTTGCTCTGTGGCGTTTTTATCAATAAGTCCCTGCACTTGTTCATGCAGTTCGTCCGACGAGGAAAAGGTTTCTTTCGAAGTGCCCTGGTGCTCAAATTCGGTAAAGTTCCACGTTTTAATGTTCGTTTTTTCCGGTTTTGGCAGCTCCAGCTTTTCTGACAGGCGGCTTGCGCTCAGGCGCTGCTCCTTCAGCCATTGTGGTTCATTTTGGTTGTTTGAAAAATCTTCGACATATTTTTCATCGTATTTCCAAGTAGTATCTATAGACATCATTTCGCCTCCCCTGCTGTTAAAATTATTCCTGTGGTTCTCCAACGCGTTCGTTTTCAATGCCGAGTTCTTCTTTAATCCACTCATAGCCTTCGTTTTCAAGACGCTGGGCCAATTCGGCGCCGCCGGATTTAACAATACGTCCCTGCATCATAACGTGCACTTTATCCGGAGTAATGTAGTTCAAGAGGCGTTGATAGTGAGTGATGATTAAGCAGCCAAAGTCCGGACTTTTCATGTCGTTTACGCCTTTGGAAACGACTTTGAGCGCGTCGATATCAAGACCGGAATCGATTTCGTCCAGGATAGCGATTTTTGGTTCCATCATAAGAAGCTGAAGAATTTCATTACGCTTTTTCTCACCGCCGGAGAAACCTTCGTTTAAATAACGCTGGGAGAACGATTCGTCAATTTCAAGCATGTTCATTTTTTCATCCATCTGGCGGATAAATTTCATCAGCTGGATTTCATTGCCTTCGCCGCGCTTAGCGTTAATGGCCGAACGCATAAAGTCAGAGTTCGTTACACCGCTCACTTCACTTGGATACTGCATTGCGAGAAAAAGACCTGCTCTTGCGCGCTCGTCGACTTCCATGTCGAGAACGTCTTCTCCGTCAAGAGTGATAGTTCCTTTAGTAATTTCATATTTCGGATGGCCCATCACTGCAGAAGCAAGCGTGGATTTCCCTGTTCCGTTTGGTCCCATGATTGCGTGAATTTCTCCGCCGTTCATTTCCAGATCGAAACCTTTAATGATTTCAGTACCTTCAATTTCTACGTGCAAATTCTCAATTTTCAAATTCGGCGTTGCCATTTTGCATACCTCCATATTTTGGAATCAAGCGGAAACCGCTGTTTTTTCTCTATTTATTATAATTATTATTTTATAACAAATATAAACTGACTTCAAGCAAACTCGCTTCATCTCCCGATACATTTCATTTTTAAGCTGCTGTATGATAATAAAACGCATAGGAAATAAATGAGAATTCCTTGGCTTTATTCTCAATAAAAGCATTCATACAAAAAGGAGGGCGCCTATACAAACATTTGCAGGAACGACCCTCCTTGTTCAATGCTTTCCTTCATTCACCCTTACAGTATACCAAACCTCGGTGAGAAGTAAAAAAAGAAAAACTCTTTCAATGGAGATTCTCTTTTAGTTCTACTTAATACAAAAGACCGGACTTAGTCAACAAGTCCGGCCTGTCCGCTATTATTGCTCGGCAGGAATAACAGCTCCATCGTATTCTTCTTCAATAAATTGCTGTGTTTCTTCCGATTGCAATACCTCCACGAGCGTCTGAATCGTTTCATTATCTTCATCCTCTGCCCTCGCCGCTACCACATTGACATACGGATTGTCTTCCGGGCTTTCAAGCGCAATGGCATCTTCCTGTGGATTCAGGTCGGCATCAATCGCGTAGTTGGAGTTAATAAACACTGCATCCCCCTCGCCATTATTGTACACTTGCGGAAGTGTAGCCGCATCAATGTCCGCCTGGAACTGCAGGTTTTTCGGATTTTCAGCAATATCCTCCACAGTTGCTTCCACACCGGCCCCTTCTTCAAGCGTAAGCATGCCTTCCTGTTCAAGCATCTGAAGGATCCGGCCGTGGTCTGCGACCGAGTTGCTCATAATTATTTCAGCCCCATCAGGAAGGGCATCAAGGCTGTCGTATTCCTGGGAATAAACACCGATAGGTTCTATGTGAATACCGCCCATGTTAACAAAATCATAGTTTTCGTTTTCTTCCATTTGATCTTCAAGATACGGAATATGCTGAAAATAGTTTGCATCAATTTCTTCCGAAGCCAACGCTTCGTTTGGAACAATATAGTCGTTGAAGGTTTCAATTTCAAGCTCGATATTTTCTTCTTCAAGCTGATCTTCGGCAAATTCCAGAATTTCGGCATGCGGTACACTCGTAGCCCCTACGGTAAGTGTTTGCGTGTCTTCTCCGGAACCGTCTCCTGATTCTGAATCAGATCCGCATGCTGCAAGTACTGCCGTGGAAAGTAATGAAACTCCAAGTAGTGTTTTCTTCATGAAAAATTCCCCCATTAATATAATATTTATCGTTTATCTATCTGTCTCGTCCAAATATCGCCCACCCACTGTAGAATGAAGACAATAACCAAAATCAGGACTGTAGCAACAAACACCACGTCATTGTTGCTTCGCTGGAACCCTTCCTGATACGCAAGGTTCCCGAGACCGCCCCCGCCTACAACACCGGCCATGGCGGTGTAGCTGACCAGCGTGATGCCTGTCACCGTGATCCCGGAAATTAAGGATGGCAAGGCTTCAGGCAGAAGCACCTTTTGGATGATCTGCCACTGGGTCGCCCCCATTGCCTGCGAAGCTTCAATAACGCCCTTATCTACTTCTCTCAAGCCAATTTCCACCAGACGGGCATAGAAAGGAGCTGCACCGATAATCAGCGCTGGCAGCGCTGCACTCGGCCCGAGCATCGTGCCAATTAAAAAGGTTGTGAATGGAATAAGCAGAATGATTAGAATAATAAACGGAATCGAACGAAAAATATTGACGATCGCCGCTGTCACCGTATGCACCGGCTTGTTTTCCCACATGTTTCCCTTATCCGTTAAATACAGCAGAACGCCTAGTATTGTTCCGAGTAAAAACGTTGCTGCTACCGCGATCAAGCTCATATATACAGTTTCCCACGTAGCAATCCACATATTTTCCCAATTAATTTCTTCCATCCAGGTGCTAAGCATGCTCCATCACCTCCGCTTCTATTTCTTCTTCACGGAGGTAGTCCAGCGCTTTTTCGATTTCCTCATGGCTGCCTTTGATGCGGATGAAAAGAGAGCCATAACTGCCGCGCTGCGTCTGGGAAATTTTTCCCTGAATAATGTTCACATCCACATCAAACTGGCGGATGACTTTGGAAATGAACGGCTGCTCAGCCTTGTTTTCCAAAAACTTCAGCTGTACCACTGCCCCGGTTTCTTCTTCATTAAATACAATTTCCGAGGCATCTTCCTCCGGCTCCGTAATCTGGCGCACGAATTCTTTTGTCATATGCTCCTGAGGCTTCCGGAAGACCTGGAGCACAGGCCCTTCTTCAACGACTCTGCCGTTTTCCATCACTGCCACCCGGTGGCAGATTTTACGGATTACGTGCATTTCGTGCGTGATCAGCACAATGGTTAAACCGAGCTTTTTATTAATATCAGTCAGCAGAGCGAGAATAGAATCCGTTGTTTTTGGATCCAGGGCCGACGTCGCTTCATCGCACAGCAGCACCTTTGGGTTGTTAGCAAGAGCCCTTGCAATGCCAACCCGCTGCTTCTGGCCGCCGCTCAGCTGGGAAGGATAGGAATCTTCCCGGCCTTCAAGGCCGACAAGGTTCACCAGCTCCTGCACCCGTTTGTTTCGTTCCTGCTTTGACTGCTTTGCAATTTCGAGTGGAAACGCAATGTTTTCTGCTACTGTCCGCGACCACAGCAGGTTAAAGTGTTGAAACACCATTCCTATCTCCTGGCGGGCGCTGCGAAGAGACTGCCCTTTTAAGGAGGTAATGCTCTCTCCCTCGATGGTTACTTCACCGCTCGTTGCGGTTTCGAGCTTATTTAACAGCCTTACAAGCGTACTTTTACCTGCGCCGCTGTAGCCGATAATGCCAAAGATCTCTCCTTCATCAATAGAAAGGCTGACGTTATCTACAGCAGTAACGGTTTGTGTTTTTGTTTGAAAGGCCTTGGACAAACCTTTTAATTGAATCATACCGCTCTCTCCTTCATCGTCCTTCTTTATCTTCATTAAAGAGATGTAAATAGTAGGTTTTAAATCTTCACAGTTCCGGCAAATGTTCTCTTTCCACCTCGAACCATAAAGAAAAAACCTTTCTGCACACGAGCAGAAAGGTTTTTAAGAATCCTTTCCACTCATCTTGCAGACATATGCCTGCAGGAATTGGCACCATGTCTGCTTATGCAGACTGGTTGCCGGGTTTCACAGGGCCAGCCCCTCCACCTCTCTTGATAAGTGAACGATGATTATCCGTTCATATTTGACGATGCTATTGATAATAGCACCTTTTCCTATAAGCGTCAACTGTTGGCGTCGTGCTGAAAAGGGTGAAAACGATCAGTATTAAAGCTCTTCAAAAAAGAAGCTGCCTGTTTACAGGCCAGCTTCTATGTAAATCAGTATTAATCGTCGCTTACCATGTCCGAATACTGAGCCGGAGACATTAGATCATCCAGTTCGCTTTCATTGGAAGGCTCTACAACGATCATCCAAGCTTTTTCATACGGCGATTCATTAACGAATTCCGGAGAATCATCCAGGTCTTCGTTAATTTCTACGACTTTCCCTGTGACCGGGGCATAAAGCTCCGATACTGTTTTTACAGACTCTACACTTCCAAATGGTTCACCTGCTTCAAGCTCATCCCCAACCTCTGGAAGCTCTACGAATACAATATCGCCAAGCTCTGATTGGGCAAAATCCGTGACCCCAACGCGAAGACGTCCGTCTTCTTTTTTCACCCATTCATGTTCTTCTGAATACAAAAGTTCATCTGGCACACTCATGCATAATCATCCTCCTTCAAATGAATACTAATACGCTTTCCACTTTTCCTCAAAAACTGGTTCCTTAAACCCAAGGGTAACACTCTCGCCATCTGTCACGACAGGTCTTTTTATGAGCATTCCATCAGAGGAGAGCCATTCCAGAATTTCTTCTTCGGACGCTTTCGGCAGACGGCTCTTCAAGTCCATCTCCCTGTACTTTTTTCCGCTTGTGTTAAAAAACTGTTTCCATTCGAGCCCTTCCTGCTCTTTCCACTTCTTTAGTTCTTCCTTAGAAGGCGGATGGTCTACAATATGATACTCGTTAAAAGGGATCTCTTCTGTTTCAAGCCACTTTTTAGCTTTGCGGCATGTATCGCACGGGGGATATCCATAAAAAGTAAGTGCCAATGCCAGGCCTCCTCACACGCTTTCTTTCCTCTAATTGTAGCGGAATCTTTCCAGGTTGGAAAGTTTCATTTTGTTTTTAACTGCCAAGGGAAGCTGTTAAGACCTGTTCGAGTGAACGGCTGAATTCAAAAGCAAGGGAGGTATGCATTTCCTGAAGCTGTTTGGCCTGGCGCGGGAGGACGCCGGCCACGATGACTTTAGTGCCCATCAAGGTGAGCGCTTCAAAGGTGCTGCGCAGTTCCTTCATCCCCTCTTCGTCTACCTCTCCCACCCCGGTAAAATCAAAAATTGTCTTTTCGTACTCCCCCTGGTGCCAGGCATGAACAACTTTTTCAGCGATTAGTGACACTTTCTGCTCGTTAATATCGCCGTGAAGGGGCACGAGGGCCATATCTTTTGTAATTTCAATAAACGGAGCGGACAGGCGGTAATTTTCCTTAATGACGGCTTCCATCGTTTCTTTTTCTTCAAGCAGTTCTGTATTCGTCTCCCGAAGGCGGCCGCGAAGACGTTCGAGCTTGCCTGAGACATTGCTGTAGCTTTGATCCTTTGGCACAAGCAGCACGTGGATGTGCAGATCGTTGCTTTTTTCCGTGTATACATCCATCACAGTGGAGATGCGGTCTTCGTCGATAAAAATCAACTCTACGCCATTTTCTTCAGGCATATCATGAAACAGCCGTTTTGCCTTTTCCCAGCTTCCTTCATCCAGCCACTCATAAAAATATTCCTTATGGCCAAAACGACTCCGCGCGGAAGAAGACATATAAATGATTTTGTAATGCTTATCTATTTGCACGTAAGGAAGCGGCAGAGCCTCAGGACTGAGATCTGGCATAGGTGCCTCCCTCCTCTTCTCCTTCGATCCAACGCTCGAGCGTACGCAGCCCATCCATCCGGATAACTTCCCCGGAAAATAGTTCACCTACATCGCGTTCTCTTGCCATCTTGCCGCCGAGGAGGACCGCCGGCTTTTCTTTCAGAGCAGTAAAGGCCTCAATGTAGGAAAATAACGAAGGAAGACGATACGAGAGGGCTGCCGACATGGCGACTGCCTGCGGCTGCCATTTTTCTGCAAAAGCGAGCGCCTGCTCAGCTGGCAGATTTGGTCCGAGATACTTCACCGACCAGCCGCGTGCCCGAAAAATGGAGGCCGCCATTCTTAAGCCTAAATAGTGCTGCTCTTCCGCTACACCGAAAAGAAGTGCTTTTGGAGCATCTGGTGAGGGCTGCTTTTCTTCCTTTCGCTCCAGTCGGGAAAGCAGAAAATCACATGTCGCCGTTGCCAGATGCTCATCTGCGACCGATATTTTATTCTCCTGCCAGAGTTCTCCAACATGATACATAGCAGGTGTCAGCAGATCTTCATAGATCCCGGTTAACGTCATGTGCTTATTTACTTTTTGGATTTCCTGCCAGGCCTCTTCATCGAGTCCATCGAGCATCATGCCTGCCAGATCTTCCGGTTGTATTATCATTAATTGTCACCTTATTTCTGAATGTTTTCTTCAAGCTGCTCAATTCCCTCCGTAAGACATTCCGTAAAAAAGAGCCGCTCCTCTTTAGCCGCATAAAGAGGGAAGATTGCTCTCAAACGCTTATAGTTATCAATAATGATGGCAGTAGATACTCCCCGCTCGTTTAAAACTGACTCCAGCCACGCTGTGTAATCCAGAAAAAAGGAGCGGTCCGAAAGAGCATAGGAGGTTTCAAGATGTTTGAGATGGTGATGATTATCTTCTTCTGTTTTCTCCCTCCCTCTCTCTTTAAACCTCTCCCAAAGCCAGGGATGAGCTTTATATATTTCTTCAGAAACGTGCTGAACAATTTTTTCTTTTTCCTCCGGCGTCATTCTGCCACCACCTGATACTGGTGAACTTCCGGCACAATGCCTGCAAGCTCCTGATCCGGATAGTTTTTCTCCATTTCATGTATTTCTTTAAATTCTTTACTCCGTACCCAGTTCAAATACATTTCCTTAGATGTCCATACCATGTAGACCGTTAATTCACCGGGCTTTTTTTCATTCTGCAGAAGCTGAAACTTCAGAAACCCTTCTGCCTTGTCCACCCGTCGCGATCTTTTTTCATATATTGCAATAACCTCGGCTGCTTTTTCTTCCGGGACTCTAAATGTGGACGTAACAATGTGCATACCAGTGTCCTCCTATATCGACTTTTCAATGCTTAATATTGTATCAATCCTGAAAGGGGAACGCCAATGCCAAATCTCCCGGCACAACAGCAAGTATAAAAGCATATACTAAGTGGTTTGAATACGATGTTATCGCTTAAAAAAATAAAATTTTTTTTAATATGAGTCCATTACGCATCAAATCCGGCTTAGAACTTTTCCTGCTTATTTAATTATTAAAAATTTTCCGTTTCTAATGTTTATTCCTTTTTAAGCCGGGAATGTGTCTGATTGACTGAGGTTTTAATCCCTTGGTTAAAATATAAAGGAGGTATTTTGAACAATGGCAGTCGATAAATATCCATCCAGACAGGGCGACCATAAGGAAATCATGGACCGGAAGGACCCGGTAGTACACGGGAGCGCCGGATATGATGGCCCGCTGCAGCAGAAGGAACTGGACTTTTACGACGAGAACGGCTACCTCATGCTCCAGAAGCTGTTCACCGACGAGGAAGTCGACATGATG
>NZ_JBQOJB010000015.1:0-62538 GCF_054971365.1 Marinococcus salis
CCTCCATCTGTCGATCCTACTACGAATACGACGTGAGAGGTGCTTTTATCTGTCTCATTTATTTAGGTCACTTCATAGGAGTACCCGGTTAATCTTTTTTATTCTCTTACATTGTGAATCCATGCTTTGTCCTGATCCATCATTTTCTTCGCCGCCGCAATCGTCAGGAACTGGATGACGATTATTGGCAGCCCCATCAGGCCTGAAAGAACTTCGAGCGGAGGAAGGCCTCCAATTCTCATTAAGATCAAAGCGAGCGTGGTAATGATGACAGCGACCACAATACGCAGGAATTTAGAAGGTTCGTTTTTACTCATATTTTCGGTGCTTGCATATGCTGAAATAGTATACGTCGTAGAATCAAGTGTCGTAGTTAAGAAGATCAACGCGACAACCATAAAGATGATCAATGCAAGACCAGAGAGCGGCAGCGTAGTTAAAATTGCCGGTATAGCTGCCATATTCCCCTGGTTTTCCACGATGCTCAGTACGTCAAGGTTCCCGTTTAAAAACCTGTCTACGCCGAGTCCGCCGAGAACTCCTGTAGCTACCCAGGAGATAATTGTTGGTGCCGCCAGGTACGTCATAATCATTTCTTTTACAGTACGCCCCCGGGAGATTTTCGCGGCGAATACGCTGTGCAGCATCGCCCATGTAGCGTTATAAGCGAACCAGAATACGGTATTGCTCTTTATATAGCTGCCCTCGCCGGAAGAAAGAGCTTCAGTGTAAAAGGAAATGTTAATATAGTTGGTCATAAGAAAGCCGAGACTGCCGGTGAAATAATTCAAAATAAATATCCCGGGGCCGGCTATCATAATAAATAGAGCGAAAATCCCCGCCAGGTACATGTTAAACGTACTAAGGCGTTTGATGCCCCTTTCAATCCCGAGATAGGCGCTTAGGGAAAACATGAATACCCAAACGAGCGTTACGGCCAGCGTAAGGCCAAAGCTTATTTCTATGCCAAGCAGCTCTGCCAGATTGTTAGTAATAATCGGGGAGCCGAGCCCGAGTGTCACGGCAGCGCCTGCAAGAATACTGATCAGGAAAATAACATCTAAGAACTTACCGCCAAGCCCGTCAGTAAACCGATCACCAAAAAGCACGCGGCACGCTTCAGAAATACGCATTAACGGTCGCTTACGCACATGAAGAATGTAGGCCATTGCCGGGGCCGCCATAACGAAAATAGCAAATGTCTGAAAGCTCCAAAGGAACATGCTGTAAGAGTTTCCCCACATAAGGGCCTGGGTGGAACCGGCTTCCACCCCGGTTGGAGGATCGCTTGCTACGGAGGTCCACTGCACCATTCCGGTACGCATAATAGTGGAGCCGAGCCCCATAGCAATCAGGATCGACGCATATTCAAATAATGAAAAACGCGGTTTTTCCAACGGGTCCCCCAATACAACTTTTCCGTATTTGGAAAAAGAAAAATAAAGCCCGGCAGCAAGGAGTATTAAGCCATACCAGAGATATCCCCATGTAAATACTTCCACAATGGAATCAAAAATCCCATTTAAAACTTCCATGCTGCGTGTCTCATACAAAGCAAGCGGTATACAGATTGCGACAATGATTAAAAGTGCCGGTACAAAAATGCGGTAATCAATCAGCTTTAATTTCGACTGCTGATCGTTATTCTGTTCACTCATTGATATCCCCCTTTTTATTTTGTCTTTTCATGATGGCTGTGAATAATGAAGAAATGCAGGAAACAACAAGCAGGTAATCACATTAAATCCATATGAAAAATATCAATAATCCTCTCCTTCCTCAAAAAAGAGCCGAATAAACTAAAAGATGAATATTATTTACCCATTTACGTTTCAAAAAAAGCTATTAAAAAAAGCAGCGCCGGCACGGACACTGCTGAAAAAATATATTTAAATTGACCCGAGGAGGAAAAGCAGCGCGGTCACGCACGAAGTATTTATTACAACGAGAAGCACCTTCCGCCATCTTTTATAAAATACTTGTTCATAGTAAAAATAATGAATGACAAACACACTGACAAAAGAAACATATACAGGAACATGGAGCATTCCTGCAAGCGCAAAGAAGCACCCGGCCGACAGCAGCAGTGCCGGGAATTCCACCGTCGCTGCCGCTATCAGCCACGGCAGATTCATCTTTGTATTCACGGTCATCATCCGTTCTGATTATTTTTATTTTATTGTAAAGCAGGAAGCGTAAAAGGAGGATAGGGCCATATATATAATTTTTTTACTGGAGAGTCCGGTGCAGTCGGCAGTTGATGAAAAAGTAAAGCATTTCTAAGTCTGCAGTCCTGCTTTAAAGACTCCTATCAGGGGAATATAAATAAGAAGAAATCAAAATAAAAGGAGCGAATATCCATGGCGTCCATTAAACCTTTTCTTATGTTTCAGGGAAACGCAGAAGAAGCACTTAATTATTATGCAAGCCTGCTTGACGAGGCAAAAATTGTGAGTCTGAGCCGGTACGGTCCGCATGAATCCGGTGATGAGGGAGACGTTATGCAGGCAGTGCTATCCCTGCAGGGACAGGAGTTCATATGCATGGACAGCAACGTAAAGCATGATTTTACCTTTACGCCTTCTTTTTCGTTGTTTGTCAACTGTGACTCTGACCAGGAGATTGAGTACTTGTACAATCACCTTTCTGATGGTGGTAAAAAGCTGATGGCCTTAAAGGATTACGGGTTCAGCAAACGCTTCGCCTGGATCCAGGATAAATTTAATGTTTCGTGGCAGCTGAATTTGCCCTCTAATTAATAGTCCCTGGTTTCATTTAAAATTATTCGGATGAAAGCCCTCTATTCTGTTTTTCATTTATTAATTGTAGATAGATACAGGACCCGTTATAATAGTAATAATCGAATGAATCAATAATCTTGCCATTTTTTGAAAGCGCATACAATTAATGTTTATTATAATACAGCTTACGTTACCAGCAGAAAGCAGGAGATTCGAAAAATGAAGGAAAAAATTCAGAGTGAATTGCATGCGGTATTGGATGAGCTGTCGGAAATGAAATTTTCTACCCGGGAAGAAATCAGAAATAGTCGTGCTTTAACCAAGCAGGCGTTTAAAGGAGAAACTCCTATCAGCCGCAGTAAAGTAAGAGTCACAGATAAACACATCCCGGGCCAGGAAGAGGGGCAGAACATACGCATTCGTATATACGAGCCGGTGATGCCGGTGAAAACAATCTCTCCGGGCTTGTACTGGATTCATGGAGGCGGCTATTTGAGCGGCACGCCGGAGATGAATGATGACTTGTGCGAAAGGTTTGTACTTGAGGCAGGGTGTGTGGTTATATCTATAGCCTACCGGCTAGCGCCGGAACATCCATTTCCAGCCGGGGTAGAGGACTGCTATACAGGACTTAAATGGGTGTCGGATCATGCCGGGGAGCTTGGCCTGGACCCGGAAAGAATCGGAGTAGCCGGGCACAGCGCCGGCGGTGGCCTGACAGCAGCTGTATGCTTGATGGCAAGAGACAGGGGCGGGCCGAAAATAGCTTTCCAAATGCCCCTGTGCCCGATGTTAGATTATCGAAATATTACTACTTCAAGTCAGGAAATTACGGATACAAGAGTATGGAACTATTACTCGAATCAGGCAGCCTGGGAGGCTTATCTGGCTGGTCAAACCGAAGATGTTTCCGTCTATGCTTCTCCCGCTTCAGCAGAAGATTTTACCGGGCTTCCGGCTGCTTATACTATGGTAGGGGGAGCAGACCCATTTCGGGATGAAACGATCGAATATATCTCGAGGCTAAGCCAGGCTGGTGTGCATGCAGAATTTCATCTGTATCCGGGATGCTTTCATGGATTTGAAGGCATTGCCCCGCAGGCAGAAGTCAGTCAGCGGGCAGTTAGAGGATATATAGATGCTTTAAAGAGAAACCTATGAGCAATCTGTATTTTATAAACACTCCAGGCAAGGCCCCCTGAAATTCCAAGGGGGCTTTGTTGTGCATGCAGCATCTTATAATAACGACTGTAATCTCACCTTTAAAATTAGTTCCTTTGTAGAAGGTTAAAATAGGGTTGTAAAGGTAATGATACAACTAACGAAAGAAAACAGATAAATGGAAAGGACAATCCGGCGCGGTGAAAAAACACTCATCTATAAGGAGAGGTTAATCGTGTTAGTTCTTCCTGGACGAATAGTAAATATCCGTATCCCATTAGACGGTCAGGCTTCAGGAGAAAAAGAGGATGGAAAATACACCTTTGGGTTTCAATTTCCACAATGGCAGGGTAAAGGACGGTATGCTAACGGGGTGAAGAAACGGGCACGCATGATTTTTTATGCAAAAGATGAAGAGGGCCGATTAATATTTCAATATCCCATCACAGAAATTCAGCGGCAGGATCATTGCGTAATTTCTACAAGGTATGAAAAGCGTATTCCAGGAGAATTCCAAAAAGAAATCCGGCAGATTATTATCCATTTTGTCTAATAAAAACAATAATATATTCTCGAGCGGGAGAAGTGAAAAGAGGGATTGCATTGGCTAAAAAGGAACAATCATCAGAGGAGCAGGCAAATGTTGTCATCACGAATGAGGACGGAGAAGATGAAGAAGTAGATCTTTATATGATGAGCGTAAAAGATATTAAGGCTCTCGCCGAAGAGAGCGGTCTCGAATTATCTTCTACTAAAAAACAAGACATGATTAATGAAATCATGAACGAAGTAGAAAGTGAAGATAACGAAGAAGATCAAGGCTCAGAGGACGAAGAAAGCGAAAGAGCCCAGGACCAGAAAGAAGAAAATGACGAAGAGCTTCCTGAACAAGAGGAACAGGAAGAGCCGAGCAGCGAAGATGACGAAGAGGATTCCTCATTAGAAGAAGCGGAAGAACAGGCAAACGTTGTTATTACAAATGAAGATGGCGAAGATGAAGAAATTGATTTATATATGCAGAGTATAGAAGATATTCAGGCTCTTGCTGAAGAGAGCGGCCTTAAGCTCTCTTCAACAGATAAAAAAGGAATGATCGATGAAATAATGGCCGAGGTTGAGAGCGGTGGTGACGGAGAAGCGCCCCAGGAAAATATAGACGGGGACTCTGAAAAACAAGAGCAGGAAACAGCAGGCGGTGAGGAAGATACGGATGAAGATTCTTCAGAAGCAGACAATAGTGAAGAAGAAACCTCAGATGAAGAAGAACAGGAAGAGCCTGCTGCAGAAGACGAGCAAGCAGAAGACAAAGAAGACGCAGACTCTTCGCAGGAGCAGAAGAGTTCGTCAGAAGACCATGAAGAGGAAACAGAAGAAAACAGTGGTGAAGTGGAACAGAAAGAACCAGCAGCCGAAGAAGACACAGCAGAAGAAGGGTATTCGTTTATTTCCGAAGAAGCAACCAGCCAGCTCCTCGAAGATGTAAAGCATTCACTGATCGACGAATTAAAAGGTGATTTATATGAAGACGTTAAGCAGGAACTCGTCCAACAGCTGCGTAATGAGCTGGCCGGTGATTCTGAAAGTGATCTGTTGAATGAAATTAAGTCCGAGGTTATGGAAAGCGTTAAAAAAGACTTAAACAGCGCACTTGCAAAAGATGAATCATAAAAAAAGGCCCGCCCGGGTCTTTTTTTTATGCTTGTACTCGGGGAGAGATCTCTTCGATGTTTAATATGCCCGGCTAAAAGGAAAAGCTTAAATTGTAGTTAAAATAGATGTTCATTAATCATACCAGACATCTTCGTTTAGCTTAAAACAACAGGGAGGCTTAACTAATGAGCAGATTTACGATTCCAAGAGACATCTATTTTGAAGATAATGCGCTTGAAGTGCTGCGTACATTTGAAGGAAAAAAAGCCACGCTCGTTATTGGCGGCGGCTCAGTGAAAAAGAACGGTAATTTAACCCGCATCCAGGAGCATCTTGCTGCAGCAGGAATTGAAACTGAAGTTCTGGAAGGGTATAATACTGAACCAACTGCAAAAATGGTCAAAGAAGGAGCAGAAGAAATGCGTTCCTTTGCACCTGACTGGATTGTAGGCATCGGTGGTGGTTCCGCAATGGACGCTGCTAAAGCGATGTGGCTTTTTTATGAGCATCCTGAGCTTTCCTTTGAGGATGCAACGAAGCCTTTTGAATTGCCTCGTCTCCGCCAAAAGGCGAAATTTGCCGGCATTCCTACGACAAGCGGCAGCGGTTCTGAAGTGTCCAACCTTTCAGTAGTGGCGGACGAAACAACAAACGTCAAGTATCCACTTGCAGACTTTGGTCTGACACCGGACATTGCTATTATTGACCCGGTCATGGTGGAAGATCTGCCGAAGCATATTGCCGCTTACACCGGTATGGATGCTTTCACCCATACTATCGAATCATATGTAGCTAAGCCGCGTACGTTATATACTAACATTCTTGCTCTCGGCGGAGCCGAAGTGATTAAAGATAATTTGAAAGCATCGTATAACGGCGACCATGAAGCCGGAAAGCAGATGCACAGCATTCAGGCGATGGCCGGGATGGCGTTTGCGAATGCGGTACTTGGCAATGTGCATAGTCTTGCCCATAAAAGCGGTCCTACGTTTGATATTCCCCACGGCTATGCTAATGCAATTTATCTCCCGTATGTCATTGAGTTCAACCGTGCAGTGGTAGAAGACCGCTATGCAGAAATTGCGCGTCGCCTGCATTTAAAAGGGCAGACAGACAAAGAATTGACAGATTCGCTTGTAGAGTATATTTTTGAACTCAACAAAGATTTAGGACTAGCTGTTACGCTTGAAGAATACGGTGTTCCTGAAAAGGATTTCGAAGAGCATCTGGATACCATGGCTCAAAATGCACTAAGCGATCCGTGTACCGGCACCAATCCACGGGAAACATCCTTCGAACAGATGAAGGACTTGTTTAAGGCTTCGTATTACGGAAAAGAAGCTCTGGTAAAAGGCTGAGTATAAAAGGAAAAAAGGTGAACCGGAAACCCCGATTGCTTCGGGGTTTTTTCCTTTGGTACTGATCCTGTAGCAGAGATTAGGAGAAGGAGAGATGTGTTATGCCGAAAGAACAAAAGCTCGGGGCAGCCGACCGGCAGTATAAAGAACCTCCCGAGGTGGTACAGTCGTTTGGGGAAAATGGGCGTAACCACTTAAGTAAGGAATTCAAAGCACAATTTCTGCTGGCTATACTGGCGGGATCATTTATGACCTTCGGAGCTGTTTTTTCGATTCTCCTTGCAACAGGCGTAGAAGCGAAAGGGCTATACTATCTATTGTCAGGGCTTGGTTTTACAGCGGCTTATGTCATGGTATTTCTATCTGGCGCTGTATTATTTACAGAGATCAATATTCTGCTGCCAAGCTACTTGTTTCGAAAGCCCAGCGTCTATTTTATGCCGATTGTAAGGTTCTGGCTTGCTACCTATATCGGCAATATTGTTGGCGCTCTGTTTGTCGGGGTCATCATTCAGCTGTCCGGCTCCTTGACGCCCGAGTTTTACGGGGAGCTGCAAGTATATTTGTCGGATAAAATGAAATTTAAAGAGGCCGGCGGCATCGGATGGTTCCAGGTCGTGTTATCCGGCATTCTGGCGAACTGGTTAATCGGCATGGCCTCGTTTCTGACTACAGCTGCGAGAGATGTTACAGGAAAAGTAGTCGCAACCGCTCTTCCGGTCATTTTATTTGTGGCCGGCAATTTTCAGCACAGCGCTGCGAATATGGGATACTTCAGCATGGGCGTATTTGCAGATACCCAGTATGCCTGGTATGAATACCTGCTATTTAATTTAATCCCTGCAAGCATAGGTAATTTAATCGGCGGTGCTCTCCTTGTTTCTCTATTATTCTTATTTGCCTACCGGGAAGAGCTTCGCGACGGCGACAGTATTGAATAAAAAAACTGCTCCTGAAAAGGGGCAGCTTTTTTTATGGAATTCACTTTTCGTTAAAAGAAGCTTTCTGAGAAGAACTGGAGGACATAAGTCTGTCGAGCAGGTATCCGACAGCAGCTCCGATAAGTGCTGGTAACGCCCAGCCAAGCCCCTGCTCAAAAAATGGAGCGGTCTGAAGAATGCCTGTAACAGCTGGGGCAGAGATGCCGACGTTAGAAAGTCCCTCGTAGAGGGCAAATATTCCTGTGAAAATCATAGACAGCTGATACATCAGAGAGCCCTCCCCGATAAGTGGACGAAGAAGCGAAAGCACAATAAGCACAATAGCGAGTGGATAGATGAATACAAGTAAAGGCACCGCAATGCTCAAAATCAAGGACAATCCTAAATTAGTCACCATCATGCCGATGATGATGAAAAGCACGACAAAGGATTTGTAGGCTATTCGAGGCATAACGCTGTGAAAAAACTCGGAGCATGCCGTTATCAGCCCAACACAGGTGGTCAGGCAGGCAAGGAAAACAATTACGCCAAAAAACAAGCTGCCGGAAGGACCAAACAGCATGGCTGCGGCGGGTTCAAGAACGCCGGCCCCGTCAGAAATGCCTTCCTGCTGAAACATCCGGGAACCAATCCAGCCAAGCGAAATATAAACAACAGAAAGCCCAAGGCCAGCTACTATAGTAGCTGCAGTGGCGCCGGTCATCAGCTCGCGCTTAGAGGAAGCCCCCTGGGCACTCAGGCTGTTAACAATAACCATCCCAAAGGCAAGCGCTCCAAGAGCATCCATTGTCAAATATCCCTCAAGAAAGCCTCCGATAAAAGGTGAACTGGTATAAGGAGCATCAACCGTAGTGGGCTCTGCATCGAAAATAAAAAAAGCCCGAACAAACAAAATGGCTAAAGTTCCAAATAAAATAGGTGTGAGCCATTGACCGAGACGGTCCACAATCTTTTCAGGATTTAAGCTCAGCAACAGGGTGAGCACGAAAAAAATCACAGAAAAAAGCAAAAGCGTCCACCAGGTGCCAACCCCTGCTGCGGGAACAAAGCCAATTTCGTAGGCGACGTTTGCGGCTCTTGGAATACCGTACAACGCGCCGATAGATAAATAAATCAACACTGCAAACAACAGTCCGAACACTGGATGGACTCTGCTTCCGATGCTGATAAGCCCGTGGCGTGCCTGGACAACAGCCAGAATGGCAAGAATCGGAAGGAGTACTCCTGTAAATAGAAAACCAAGGATGGCGGGAGTGAAATTGCTTCCCGCAGAATAACCGAGAAATGGTGGGAAAATCAAATTGCCCGCTCCAAAAAATAAAGAAAACAGCATAAAACCGATAAACAGAATGCGCGACTTTTTCATACCAGCACCTCCTACACGTAAATAATGGCAGAACACAACACAAAAAACCCGTTTCCAAAAAGGAAACGAGTCAAATTCTTAAGAGAGTCTTTAGAGCTTTATGTCATACAGGACTATCTTGTGAGAAATTGACTATATATACTGAATCGCACTATGTAACGTTAATAATCTTTCTATAATGTAACGCGGATTTGCCTGGAAGTAAACCGTAATCATGCAGGAAAACAGGGAAATTATTGTAAGCGGATACTTAGGCTAAGAACAAAAAAGCAAAAGAAAAATCCGGATTTTTAATTATTTCAAGTGTATATAATGTATAATAGGGTATATATGCATAGGTCCAATATCATTTGGGAGGAAAAAACTATGGGGAAGGGTATGGACTGGGTTAAAAACCATCGATTTTGTTCTACAGTTGAAGAGCATAATGATATTGTCATTTTAGAAGTTCCTTATACAGCAAGTCATGAGCAATGGGAGGAAATACAGGAAATCATCAGCATTCTCCATGATCACGGTTATGTCGAAGGGCAGACAAAACGTATTGATCAGCTGCAGATTGAGCTTGTCGGTTTTAAAATCCCCTGGAGCCAGCAACGGACGAATTCGGGTTAAAAAATAACAAAAATAACCATTTGATGTATAAAAGATTAAAGAAATTACGTTTACGTTACAAGTGTATAATAAAACACAAAAATTACAATTGGGTTGATACGATGGTATTTAATTAATAATTTGGAGAAAAGAGGTCTGCAATTTGCGTAACCCAATTGTGTTGATGATGGTGATGGGGCTTTCTATGATTTATGTAATTGTGCCGTTTATGAATATTGAGCAAATGCCGACCATGTTAACAAATGTACAGCATATTATGAAATCCATCACTTCCATCAGTTTTTTATAATGCATACGACGTTCAGAGCCCCCCCCCAGTTTATCTGTGGGCTTCTTTTATAAGAAAAGAAACGCTGGATGATGAAGGTAACAAATATCAAAAGAAAGCCATGACTACACTATTTTTTCACATAAAAAGCAGCCCCGCTTTGGGAGCTGCTTTTTTAGGCAGATTGGCGAACACTAAATGCTGTAATGGAAAGAAGAATGATAGCAATACCGGCCGCCTGAATGATAGTCAAACTGTCCCCAAGAAGGACTACCCCAAACAACGAAGCGGTCACAGGCTCTGCCATAGCAACCATTGAAGCAGTGACCGGAGTGGTTCGCTTTATACCGATAATATAAAGGACGAAGGATATACCGGCCCCCACGAGTCCGAGCAGCAAAAACCATCCGACATCACTGGAAGCCAGCACAGAAGCCGCTTCCTGCCGGTCAATAAATAGTAAAAGAAGCACGCAGAAAATGAAGAAAGCGATGGTTAATATAGTTTCAGGCCTGCCGGCTGCAGAGGCATATTTGAACCCGAAAATAAATAACGCGTAGGAAAGACCGGCCCCGAGGCCGGCAGCGGCTCCTGCAAGCGTAACGGTAGAACCTCCAGTATCATAAGCACCGGTCAAAAGAAAAATCCCGACCAGCACTACTGCGATACAGCCCCATTTGAAAAAAGTAGAAGCTTCCTGTCGGAGAAAAAAAGAAATTAGAAAGACAAAAATGGGGGCGGTATACATTAGTGTAGCCGCAATCGCTACACTAGAGGCCTCAATACTCAGGAAATAAAAGGTGAAATTGCCGGCAACGCCTGCCCCGGCGAGCCCCGCCCATACGAATAAGCGGACAGTGGGAGAACCGGTCTTGCGCAGACGGAGCAGAAACCATGCAAAAATGCAGACAAAGCCTACTGCCCCCCGGTAAAAGGAAATGACCAACGGGCTCCAGCCCTTATGTAAAAGAATATCGGCCAGCCCGCCTGAAATGCCCCAAAGCATCGCGGCCAATACTACTAAAATTGTGCCTGAAAATTTCATTGTCGGCCTCCGTGCTAGTTAGTGTGAACAATAATGTTTACCCTGAAGGCATCTGTCTCAAACAGCTTCTGCAGTGCCGTCCGGATTAAAGTAACACTTCAATGAGAAAGTAGCCGAAAAAGGACAACAGCAGCGAGCCGGAAACGGCAACGATAAATATCTTTAAATTAACTGTCTTAAAAAAAGCAGCAGGCATTTGCATACCCAGTCCAGCCATGGCCATACCGAGAAGAATATAAGAAGCAGATACCATAAAGGCAGCCGTGGACGCGCTGAGCAAATGAAAGGTGTTAGCCAGACTCATTGCTAAAAAGCCAAAAATAAACCAGGGGACTGGGAGCTTACGGAGGCTTTCCTTTTCTTTACGGCCATGAAGCAATGCAATCACAAGAGCTGCCGGGATAAGAAGAGCCACCCTCGTTAGTTTGATCACAAGTGCGTTGTTTTCCGAAACGGCGCCCCCGGCTTCGGATGCTGCTACTGCATGAGCGATTTCGTGAAGAGTGCCTCCAGATAAGATGCCGTATTCATATGCGTTCATCCCAAGGAACGGAAACAAAAGAGTATAGGAAACAGAAAAAACAGTACCGATCAAGGCAATAATAGCGATGCTTGCTGTCGTTGTTTTTTGCTCTGCTTTAACAATTGGTGCAATGGCCGCGATAGCAGAGGCTCCGCAGATTGCTGTTCCACAGGCAGTTAACAGACTTAGCGTTTTATCGATTCTGAGGGCCGCGGCGGCAAAATAAATGAAAAGAAGGGTAATAAGTAAGCCTGAAGCAGCGATGAAAAAAGCGTTGAACCCTGCATCATAAATGTCCCCCAAATGAAGACGCGCGCCGAGAAAAATAATACCGAGCCGCAGCAGGAATCTGCTCGAAAAAGTAATGCCCGGTAATGCCCTTTCAGGTATGCCGGCGGTAGTCCGCCAAAGTATGCCTACAAGTATTGCGATAACCAAAGCACCCATTGCTGAGAATGGGGCAGTTTCAGCTAGTGCGCTGCTGAGCACCGCAGCAATAAACGTAAAAATAACTCCGTACAATAACATGGGAATGGAAGAAATAAATTTTTTCATCCGCCTTCAACTCCTAATCAGTACTGCTATTGTACTTCGGGCCTTTTTATTATAAAAACAAATATATATAATGTAATTAATTAATATTTTTAATAAACAGGAGGTCCGAATGCATATTGACGAATTAAAAACGTTTTTGACAGTGGTAGAGGAAAAAAACTTCACAAAAGCCTCTGAGGTCCTCTCCCTTTCTCAGCCAACTGTAAGCGTGCATATAAAAAACCTTGAAAAAGAATTCCTGGCCCCCCTGTTTCAGCGGACGACAAAGTCGTTAATGCTCACAAGAGAAGGGGAGGTTTTTTTAGACCATGCCCGTCAATTGATGAGCACGTACAACCGTATGAAAGAAGCAGTATACACGATGCACGAAGAAGTGAGCGGCACTATTCATATTGGTGCCAGCTTTACGATCGGGGAATACGTTCTTCCTGAACTGATGGCCAGAATGCAGGAGGAATACGAAGAGATTCATTTTGAAGTAACGATTGCCAATACAGAAGAAATTATTCAGCTTGTCCGCGCACTTAAGGTCGATATCGGACTGGTGGAAGGACATAGCGGAGCTGCTGACATTACGTTGACACCGTTCCAGGCTGACCGCCTGGGAGTAGTGAAAAATACTTCCACCCCTTTTTATCCTGTAACCCTTGAAGCGCTGCAGGACCAGAAGTGGGTCGTGCGTGAGAAAGGGTCAGGCACAAGGGAATCGTTTGATTATGTAATGAACGTAAATGGCATCCGTGTACGTTCACTCCTTGTGATCAGCAGCACGCAGGGAGTAAAGGAAGCTGTGAAAAATGGGCTGGGGTTGTCCTTATTATCAGAAGCAGCGATCTCGGAAGAACAAAAACATAATACGCTTGAGCTTTTATCTATTGAAGGCATCGATGCCAGCAGGTTTTTTTCCTACGTGTTGCCAAAGAGAGCGGCACGAACAAAAAATGTACAGTTTGTGATTCGTTCTCTGACAGAAAATTAGTAGAGCCGGATCTCGTTTGTCCGTTTTCTAACGTTTTTTACTAAAATTAATTTATTGTATACTAATATCGCTATTCACAGTCAGAGTCTGGCAGTTCGGAAAAAGAGAGGAAGCTTATTAACTGAAATGAGGAATGGATGAATGAGCCAAATGGAACCATTTTTGCGCAACGATCAGTTTAATTTTATCAAAGAGCATGTATGGAAATTTGCTCATGCGCATGCCACAGTAAAAGACGCTGATGTGATCCATGCATTAAAATACAGTGCTTTTGATCAAATTATCAATACCTTCTATTCTATGAATGAAGAACAGGAAGAGCTGTTAAAAAAGATTCTATATGTAGAGGACAGCAGTCAGGCAGAGCAGATACTGACTGAACTGAAAGCGTATGTGATTTCGTTTCCTGCTGTTACGGCTGAACGGATTAAAAAACTTTTCCCGAAAGTAAAGAAATTGACGATGCCGCCTTTGGAAGAGAAGAATCTAAGAAATATATCGTATCTGGGGTGGAATGATGTCCGCTCTGAACGAAAATATATTATTACGACAGATCAAAGAAGGCTGACCGGGGTGTTTGGAACTTTTCGAAGCTCTCCTGGTAAAGGGATCTGTACAATCTGTAACAAACACGAAGAAACAGGTCTTTTTATGGCTGTAGTAAAGGCCGGGAAAGAAACGTACACGAGCCGCGGCAATTATATATGCCAGGACAGCAGCAGGTGTAATCAAAATATTACAGACATCCGCCAGCTTGAAACATTTATGTATCACCTGAAAAAATGAATAACATGAAAGCCGGGAAGATTCTTACCTTTCCCGGCTTTCATTGTTATTGGAGCGTATGCAGATGGATGATACCGTCTTTTTTATAGTCGTTGATTTCCTGGCGGATGTGATCTGCAAGGCCAATCTGCTTCATAGTATCAAACATGGAACAGGCCTGGCCCCAATCCTGAAGAGCTGAGTCATCGAATCCGAGCACCAGAAGGTTTTGGCCCCTTTGGTACAGCAGCTCTCCAAACACGTAGCTGTTCTGCAGGTCAATGCAGCGGTCGATGCCCCTGGTACACCAATCAATGGACTGCTGGTAGGCTCCCTGGTAGGTTAGTGCTTTTGTTAACGTATATATCAGCTTTAATTCAATAGACTTGTTCTCCGGGTTCATCAGGTCCTGATGGTCCTGTAGAGCTTTTCGGCATATGTCAGCGGCTTTTTTATATTCGTGTTCGAGGTTATAAATAATAGCCATAGCATTAGTGATTTCGCCCTTGCGTTCCGTATAGATTCCTTTATGGTAAGCATCGAGGGCAGCAGAAGCCAGCTCGAGGGCCCGGGTAGGATCGTTGTCGATTTCGTAAGCGCAGATGGCTTCATGCCAGAGCATATACTGCTCGTAATAGCCGATTTTAAAAATGGGATTATTCTGCTCTTTGGAAAGCAGCTCCCGCATCGAAGCATAATCATGCTCGAAGCGGTAGGTTTCAAGCATACTAAATACAGAACGAACGTAGTCGCTCCGCTCGGTTAACGCTTCTTCAAAAAAGTAATACATGTTGGCTCCCAGCCGTTCGGCAATATAAAACATTGTGCTCGCATACGGAACAATCGTGCCTTTTTCAATTTTACTGATCTGCGCCTGGGTACAAATATCCTTGGCAAGTTCTTTTTGTGTATAGCCCCGGTATTTTCTTAATTCCTGTATCTTACGGCCCACTCTTGAAAAATCCATCAATATAGCCCTCTCCCTGTCTCTCAAATATTCCTATAGTTATTTTACGGGAAGAAATCGGGAGAAAAAAGAGGAAAGTCTTAGGAAAATAATCGATTTTGGTCCCGGAAGCGAAAAACACTCTTTTTGTAGTTCGAATATACTAAAACGAGCATATAATAAAGAGGTGAAGAAATGAAAAAGACAGGTGTATGGTGCGCTGTGTTAGCATTATTAATGGCATTAACAGTACCGGTTCAGCAGATAACGCCCGTTACAGGTGAAATCATAACAAGAGATCTCCCGCACCAGTATTAAAGAATAAGCCGCTGACATCACTGATGCCGGCGGCTTATCTCTTTATACTGTTTTGCTTTCTCAACGTACTCGGTCCGTATGCGCTCCATATCCTCTTTGTCCTCGGCTGTAAGCTCCCGGACAACCTTGGCCGGGCGCCCAAAAGCGAGCGTGCCGGATGGAATTTTTTTACCAGGAGGCACAAGGCTGCCGGCACCAATAAAAGCGCCTTCTCCAATTTCCGCTCCATCAAGTATCGTAGAGCCCATACCGACCAAGGCTTTTTTTCGTATAATGGCAGAATGAAGCATCACCTGGTGCCCAACGGTAACGTCGTCCTCAATAATTAAAGGATGCTTTGGGCTTTGATGAAGCAGGCACTGATCCTGAATGTTGACTCTGCTGCCAATCAGTGTGGGAGCTACGTCCCCGCGAATGACAGTGTGAAACCAGATACTAGACTCTTCGCCAATCGTAACGTCGCCTGTAATGATCGTGAAGTCTGCTAAAAAAACGGTGGAAGCAATGGAAGGGTACTGATTATTATACGGATAAATCATAAAAAACCACTCTTTCCGAAATTTATTCTGCATTTCTAATGCAAGTGTAGCAAAAATAATAGTAAAATAAAGAAAGATATAGTTCCCAGTGTACTGGACCGAGGGAGAAAGGGGGCGATGATTTTGGAAAAAAGGTTAGTAGACCGCCCGCGTGGGGTAGTGGTGCTGGTTCATGGATCAGGAGAGCATTACCGGAGATATGAATGGCTGATCCATGTATTGAAACGCCAGCATCTGCATGTGATTACCGGGGACTTGCCGGGACACGGAGAAACTAACGGGCGAAGAGGCCATATAGATAGCTTCCGTGAATATACTGATACCGTATATGAATGGTATAGAGAAGCAGCTTCTTTTAAGCTGCCTATTTTTATGCTTGGCCACAGCATGGGGGGATTAATTGTCATTCGGGCGGTATCCGAGCGGTATATGCCAGTAAAAGGTATTATACTGTCTTCCCCCGCGCTTGGGTTATACGCATATCCAAACAGGGTCCGGGAATTGTCCGGAAGGCTTGCGCACCGGCTCATGCCGGGCAAAAATTTAAAAACCGGCATCCAAGCCCAGTATTTAACAAGAAATCCGGAGACGAGAGCCGAGTACCAGAAGGATGAATTAGTGAATGATACGGTTACGGTCCGTTGGTACCAGGAGATGATCCGGGCAATGCGGATCAGCCTGGCACAGCCGGAAAGCTTTCCGGATACGCCACTTCTGGTTATGCAGGCCGGAGAGGATTATATCGTTGATAAAGAAGCAACTGTGCGTTGGTTTAACCGGCTGCATACATCGGAACGAACGATTAAAATATGGAACAATCTTTACCATGAAATATTGAATGAGCCCGAACAGGAACGGGTGGTAAGATATATTATTCACTTTATGAATCAGCATTCCTGAAATGAACCAGCCAATCAAGGAGGCCTTTTGAAATGTCAGCACCGACGTCGATACCGACTATTATGTACTACGGGGTGAAAGACGCCCTGCCGGCTGCCCGGCAATACTTAAGCGAATGGAAGGAAAAAGCAGAACAGATCCCTGAGACGCTTTACCGGGAGGCCGCGCTCGAAGCCATCGATGAAAAAACGTTCCACTACGAGGGGGGGTCTCTTTATGCCCTAATTGCTCCTGAACATGCCCAGAGCGAGCTGCTTCGTTTTATCGTGGCTTATCAAAACATCAGCGATTATTTAGACAGCATCTGTGACATGAGCCAGGAGGAAGGGGAGGTCTTTTATCGTGACATTCACGAAGCGATGAAGCATGCCCTGGATCCGTCGGCGATCCAGGAAGATTATCTCAAAAGAAAAAAAGGAGATGGAGACGGAGGGTTTTTAGCGGATTTAGTTGAAACGTGCCAGTCCGCCCTGCAGAGCTTTCCAGGCTTTTCCGGCGCCCAGCCGTTTATGGAAGAACTGTCCATGTATTACAGGGAGATGCAGATATATAAGCACATTGATGTTAATGAACGTGAGGGGAAGTTGATTGAGTTTTATGAGCACTTTAAAGACCGTGTTCCACCGATGACCTGGTATGAATTTTGCGCTGCTTCGGGGTCGACGCTCGGCATTTATGCACTGGCCGGATACGCTGCCCGGTCACCACTTGCAGAGCTTCAGGCGAAGTCGATTAAAGAAGCTCATTTTCCTTATGTACAAGGGCTGCATATTCTGCTGGATTACTTTATTGACCAAGAAGAAGACGTAGAGCAGGGCTCGTTAAACTTCACCGAAAAATATGCGTCTGCCGGCCATATGATGTCGCGGCTGGAATTTTTTAAGTCTGAAGCAGATAAAAAAGTAGCTAAGCTGCCGGAATCTGGTTTTCATAAACAATTAAACAAGGGGCTTCTCTCCATCTATTTGTCTGACGAAAAAGTACAGGCAAATGAAAAAATGAAGCAGCAGGCAAAGCATCTGCTCCGCTTCGGCGGCATGACCTCGCTTATTTACTATTGGAATTCATGGATGTACCGGAAAAAAATATAAACGAAAAACCGCCTCTTCCCGAAAGAAAAGGCGGTTCTTTTTACATATCAGCCGTATCCAGTGAAGTAAGTTCTCCGGTCTCCGGGGAAATAACCAGGCCGTGCACTGGTGTTCCCGGCGGAAGGAGCGGGTGATTTCTCATGACCTGAACGGATTGATGCACGTTGTCCTCTACATCCGAAAAACCGCGCAGCCATTCGTGTACGGAGACGCCCTCAGCATGCATCACTGCCTCTGCATCGGATGAAACTCCCCGGTCATATGCTTTTTCAAGCACCTGGCCGGCCTGAAGACCGGTCATGCCGCATCCGTAATGGCCGATAATCAGCACTTCTTCGGCCTTTAATTCGTATAAAGCAACCAGAATACTTCGTGTAATACTGTCATACGGATCCGTAATCATTGCCCCGGCGTTACGGATCAGCTTTGCGTCTCCATTCCGGATACCCATGGCTTTAGGAAGCAGTTCAATAAGTCTTGTATCCATGCAGGTTAAAACAACGATACGTTTATTTGGAAATTTATCTGTTTCAAAAGCTTCATATTCTTTGTTTTGAACAAACTGCTGATTGTGCTCTAAAATAGATTTCACCACTTCTGACATGATTCATCATCCCTTCGTAGATATATGTGAATAAGCTTGAACTAATTCAGATAAGTGAGGAGTGTCTTCTCCTATTTTTTCAAAAGTTAACACGTAAGGGGGCGCCTTCTCTTGAAATTCCAGGCTGTACCGCAGCACCCGAACTTCCTGTTCCAAAAGTTCAGCAGCAAGGTGCTCAATGGCTGTACGCTCTGACTTTCCTCCAGGGTGGCCATGATAAACGACGACGATAACCGGAACGCCCGGTGAAAACGTGTGAAGATAAGAAAGCACCGCTGCTGTCGTAGAAGAAGCGGACGTCACTATCTGCTTATCGCTTCCGGGCAGATACCCGAGGTTAAAGACGGCTGCCCGGACGCCTGTACTTTCCATTTTGGTGAGCACCGAAGCCGCACGCTCATGACTGCAGTGATGGAGAGTGACATATGAATCCAGGCTTTCCTTTTTTAATCGCGCATATGTAGCCTGGATGGCTTCGCCCTGAATGTCAAAGGCATGCACATGCCCGGAGGGAGACACCGCCTCTGCCAGAAAGGCAGTGTCCCCGCCATTTCCGCATGTGGCATCAATCACGGTGTCGCCGGGGCGAACATTCTGTGCAATCATCCAATGGGCGAAAGCCACAGCTTTTGGCAGAGTCATAAAGCTGCCGGAGCAGGCTGATAATATTTTCCCTGCCAGCTGTTTCTGCGGACCTGTTCTTTATGAATTTCATTGAGTACTTCGAACTTGTTCACGCTCCACATCGGCCCGATGAGAAGCTCAGTTGGCCCGTCACCGGTAATGCGGTGAATGAGCATGTCAGGCGGCAGAATTTCGAGCTGGTCCACGACGAGACTGACGTACTCATCACGGCCGAGAAACTCCACCATTCCTTTTTCATACTGCTTAACCATCGGTGTTTTTTTCAGTAGATGCAGCAGGTGAATTTTAATCCCCTGGACATCAAGGTCAGCAACAGCCTGGGCGGTTTCCATCATCATTTGGTGGTCCTCCTGGGGAAGCCCGTTGATAATGTGGGAGCACACGCGAATGTTATGCTTACGGAGCTTGTCTACGCCCTCTTTGTAGCATTCAAAATCATGTGCGCGGTTGATCGTTTCGGCAGTTGTTTCGTGTACCGTCTGCAGCCCGAGCTCCACCCACAGGTAGGTGCGTTCATTCAGCTCGGCCAGATATTCAACGACATCATCCGGCAGGCAATCCGGGCGCGTCGCAATAGAAAGACCGACGACGTTATCCTGGGCGAGCACTGCTTCATACATTTCCCGAAGTTCTTCCACGGGGGCGTAAGTATTGCTGAATGCCTGAAAATAACCAATGTATTTTCCGTTTTTCCATTTCTTGTGCATGCGGTCTTTAATTTCATGAAACTGGGTGATCACATCGTCGGCCCGGTTACCGGCAAAATCCCCGGAGCCTGCCGCGGAGCAGAACGTGCAGCCGCCGTGAGCGACGTTGCCGTCGCGGTTCGGGCAGTCAAACCCGCCGTCGAGCGGGACTTTAAAGATTTTATGGCCAAATGATTCCTTTAAGTGGTGATTCCATGTATGATACCGCTTCTCTCCCCAGACAAGCGGTTCTTCGTTTGATAATTCCGAGCTCATGAAGAGCCTCTCCTTCCATCGTGCATAAAATATTCCTTCTTATTTTAGCATGTTTTGCCTCTATTCCCAAAGTGCAAAGGAAAAGAACCACGGAGAAAGGCTTGACAGCAGGGGGATAAATTCATAAAATATCAAGTATTGAATATCGGCGTACTTTGTTTATCGTTATGCACCCAGCAGACGCTTGACGAAACGGGTGAGCGAAGCGTCAGAGTCGGAAACGCACTTGAGTGGCGTGTGCGCATCCCGCCGTTTGTTTCGTGGAATTTAAGCCTCTCGTCCCTGCTTTCCAGCTGGGAGAGAGGCTTTTTTACAGATAAAATCATCACAGATGCTCCAACTATTTAAAGGAGGAACGACAATCATGGCATATCCCCACCAACAGATAGAACCCAAATGGCAGTCATACTGGGAGGAAAATGAAATCTTTGCCGTATCCAACGCAGATACCGGCGCCCCGAAATATTATGCACTCGATATGTTTCCTTATCCTTCCGGAGCGGGCCTGCACGTGGGCCATCCCGAGGGCTACACCGCCACAGACATCACCTCAAGAATGAAACGCATGCAGGGCTATGATGTCCTGCATCCGATGGGCTGGGATGCTTTTGGCCTTCCGGCGGAGCAGTTTGCGCTTGATACCGGAAAAAATCCGCGGGAATTTACTCAGGCGAACATTACCAATTTCAAGCGCCAAATTAAGGAACTGGGCTTTTCCTACGACTGGTCGAGAGAAATTAATACGACGGATCCGCATTATTATAAATGGACGCAGTGGATTTTCACGAAGCTGTACGAACACGGTCTTGCTTATATTGACGAAGTGCCGGTCAACTGGTGCCCGGCGCTTGGGACTGTGCTTGCCAATGAAGAAGTGATTGACGGAAAAAGTGAACGCGGCGGCCATCCGGTGGAACGCCGGCCGATGAAGCAGTGGATGCTCAAAATCACAGCCTACGCCGATCGTCTGCTTGAAGATCTCGAAGGACTGGACTGGCCCGACAGTATTAAAGAAATGCAGCGAAACTGGATCGGCCGCTCAGAAGGAGCGGAGCTGACCTTCCACGTCGAGGGGAAGGATCTTTCGTTTGACGTGTTTACGACCCGTCCGGACACTTTGTTTGGAGCAACCTACTGTGTATTCGCACCGGAGCATGACTATGTTGGAGAAATTACTACGCCGCAGCAAAAGGAAGCAGTGGAAAAATACCAGCACGATGCAGCTATGAAAAGTGATCTTGAACGCACAGAGCTGCAGAAGGAAAAATCCGGCGTATTTACAGGTTCGTACGCCATTAATCCAGTGAACGGGGAAAAAATGCCGATCTGGATCGCTGATTACGTTCTCGCCACTTACGGCAGTGGTGCAATTATGGCCGTGCCGGCGCATGATGAGCGGGACTACGAATTTGCGAAAACATTTGATCTTCCGATTGTGGAAGTGGTGGAAGGCGGAGACACGTTCCGGGAAGCTTATACGGAGGATGGCCCGCATGTAAACTCAGAGTTTTTGAATGGCCTATATAAAGATGAAGCGATCGGTAAGATGCTTGAATGGCTTGAAGAAAAAGGGCTTGGCCAAAAGAAAACAACCTACCGTCTCCGCGACTGGCTCTTCAGCCGCCAGCGGTACTGGGGAGAACCGATTCCAGTTATTCACTGGGAGGACGGCACGATGACCACGCTTCCTAAAGAAGAACTGCCGCTCGAACTTCCGGAAATGGACGAGTTCCGTCCTTCAGGCACAGGCGAATCGCCCCTTGCTACCAACACGGAATGGCTTGAAGTCACTGATCCCGACACGGGCATGAAAGGGCGCCGCGAGACAAATACGATGCCGCAGTGGGCCGGCAGCTGCTGGTACTTCCTTCGTTTTGCCGACCCGGAAAATGAAGAAGAATTGGCATCCAAAGAAGCGCTTGAAAAATGGCTGCCGGTTGACCTGTATATAGGCGGTGCGGAGCATGCGGTGCTTCACCTGCTGTATGCACGGTTTTGGCATAAGTTTTTATATGACATTGGAGTAGTTCCTACAAATGAGCCATTCCAGCGGCTATACAATCAGGGAATGATCCTGGGCGAAAATAATGAAAAAATGAGTAAATCCAAAGGAAACGTAGTGAATCCGGATGAAATTATCCGCACTCACGGGGCAGATACGCTGCGTCTGTATGAGATGTTTATGGGACCGCTCGACGCTTCGATTGCCTGGTCAAACAGCGGCCTCGATGGTGCAAGACGCTTTTTGGACCGGGTATGGCGTTTGTTTGTAACAGACGAAGGAGCCATCCGGGAGAGCATCCATGATGAGAAAGCACCAGAGCCGTTCGCGCGAACGTATCATCAAACGGTGAAAAAAGTAACCGAAGAATTTACTGAACTTCGTTTTAATACTGGTATCAGCCAGCTGATGGTCTTTGTTAACGAAGCGAACAAGCAGGAGACGCTTCCGAAACAGGAGTTAAAAGGATTTCTGCAGCTGTTGAGCGCTATTGCGCCGCATCTGGCAGAAGAGCTTTGGAGCCGTCTCGGGGAAGAGCATTCGATTTCAAGGAGCAGCTGGCCGGTACACGATGAGCAGATGCTGATCGAAGATGAAATTGAAATCATTATTCAGGTAAATGGAAAGCTTCGGGCAAAAGCAGTGGTGCCAAGAGATGCCGACGAGAAGGACCTCGAATCGACGGCAATGGAGCAGGAAAAAATTGTGCAGGAGCTTGAAGGCAAGACCGTGCGAAAGGTTATTGCCATTCCAGGGAAGCTCGTAAATATTGTAGCTAATTAAAAAAAGCTGGCCGCTATGCGGTCAGCTTTTTGAGTAGGAGGCAGGTGTTTCAGTCTGGGCGGCAGGATGTTCGGAAGCAGCTTTTCCTGCAGTATATCCGGTGGAAAACGCGCACGTGATGTTAAAGCCGCCGGTATAACCATGAATGTCTAAAATTTCGCCGCAGAAGAACAGTCCGCTTTTCAGCCTGGACTCAAGCCGTTTTGGAAATACTTCTTTGATGGAGATCCCGCCGCCGGTAACAAATGCTTCTTCGATCGAGAGCGTGCTATCTGCCGGAAAACGGAAATCGGTAAATAAAAGCGCAAGTGAGCGCAGTTTTTTATTTGTGGCTTCACCAATGGTCATCGTACTGGAAATACCTGATTCCTGCAGGAGAAAAAGCAGCAGTCGCTCCATTGCAAGGCCTTTAAGAGCATTTTTTACCGTTTTTGCTTCGTGGTTTTTTTTCAGGGACACAAGCCGCTGGAACATGGATTCATGGTTTTCCTCAGGATAGAGGGAAAGGCCGAGCTCCACCTGTTCGGTTTTATACTTTTTCAGCGCTTTCACGACGTACTGGCTGCAACGCAGGCCGATCGGCCCGGAAACGCCGAAATGGGTAAAAATCATGTCGCCGGTGTGGGTTTTAATAGCTTTACCGCCTGGCCGGTAAACTGTCAGGGCTACGCCTGAAAGAGAAATTCCTTGAAGCGTGCGGTCCTGGATGTAAGAAGCCGGAGAAGTAATAGGCACCTCTGTAGGGTACAACTCTGTAATTGTATGGCCTGCTGCTTCCGCCCAGGGATAGCCATCGCCGGTAGAGCCAGTCTTTGGTACGGATTTGCCTCCGGAGGCAATAATGATACGGTCTGCCTGAAGATAAGCGCCGTCTTCTAAATAAAGCCCCCGGACATGGTCTTCGCCGTAATCGATGGAAGAGACTTTGGTTTTGGTGCGTGTATGCACCCCAAGGCGTTCCATTTCGTCGAGCAGGGTATTCACGACAGTGATAGCTTTATCGTTAACAGGGAACATGCGTCCCATATCTTCTTCCTTCAGATCGATTCCAAGGTTTTCGAAAAAACGGATAATGTTTTCATTATCAAAGATGGAAAACGGGCTGTGCATAAATTTGCCGTTGCCGGGAATGTGTTCGATCAGCTCTTTACGTTCCATGCGGTTAGTGACATTGCAGCGGCCGCCACCGGAAATAGCAAGCTTTCTTCCCAGTTTGGAGCCCTTATCAATTAAAGTGACATCGGCGCCGTGCTCTGCGGCAGCGACGGAGGCCATTAATCCTGCTGGACCACCGCCGATAACAATGACATTCGTCATTTTATTTATTCTCTCCTTACGACCTCGAAGCAATTATCCGGTAAGATTAAAATGCTTCGGAATCGGTTATAATAGCTGTATTGTATCATAAGAGAAAATTCATTTTTACACAAGGATAAAGGAGGCGGCTGAAATGCTGCGAAAGCTCGAACTATCTACTAATGAGCATGCAGAAATGATAGACGTTACGGAAAAGGTCCGTACGTATGTGAAAGAAGAAGGACTCGACCACGGAGCGGTTATCGTTTATTCTCCGCATACGACAGCGGGAATTACTGTGAATGAAAACGCAGACCCAAACGTGCAGCATGATATGCTTATGCGCCTTGAAGAAGTATATCCCTGGGAACATGAAAAATATCGTCACGCTGAAGGCAACTCTGCTTCTCATTTAAAAGCAAGTACAATGGGTACAGAACAGACGATCATTGTAGAGCAGGGTGAACTTGTGCTCGGCACATGGCAGGGAATTTATTTTTGTGAATTTGATGGTCCCCGGCCCCGCACCTTTTATATTAAAGGCTTAAGCGACGTATAATAAAAAGTACGCCCGTTTTACAAAGAACGGGCGTTTTCCTTTATTTCTGATATTAATTTTCAGGCAAAGGGACGCCAGAATGGAAAATAGTATGGTAAAATTCGCATAGAGAGCACAAGACGATTACACGATGGAGCTGAACATAAGAATGTCTGATTCAAAATTTTTGCGGGGAACGCTTCTGTTAAGCATAGCGACATTTGTTTCGAAATTTTTAGGTATGATTTACATATTTCCGTTTGCGGCCATGGTCGGCCAGCAGGGGATCGCACTTTACCAATACGGCTACCAGCCATACACATTAATGCTCAGCGTAGCTACGCTCGGTATACCGATGGCTATGTCGAAATTTGTATCCAAATACAACGCCATGGGAGATTTTGAAACAGGCCGAAGGTTGTTTAAGTCGGGTCTTTTTTTTATGACCATTACCGGCATTGCAGCGTTTCTTATTTTATTTTTTGGCGCTCCGCTTATTGTGAATTTAATTTCGTTTGATTCAAGTGAAGCTTTTACATCAGATGATATTGTGTTTACGATCCGCATGGTAAGCTTTGCTTTAATGATTATTCCAACGATGGCGATTATGAGAGGGTTTTTTCAGGGGCATCAGTCGATGGGGCCTACCGCTGTTTCACAGGTTATTGAGCAGGTTGTGCGTATTGTGTTCATTTTGGTGATGGCTTTGTTTATTCTGTACGTAGTCGACGGAAACCTCGGCACTGCTATTGGATTTGCCACCTTTGGAGCGTTTGTCGGCGGGTTGGCCAGCATGGCTGTACTAATTTTTTATTGGAAAAAAAGGCAGCGCTTTTTGCAGCGGGAACAGTCCCAAAGCACGGTGTCGAGCGACCTGCCATTAACAAGCATGTACAGTGAACTGATCCGGTATGCTCTGCCGCTTTCTTTTGTCGGACTGGCTATTCCCCTGTTTCAAATGGTGGACATGTTTACCTTCACCCGGGCACTGGAGCAGACCGGGGAATGGACGTCCGGGCAGATCCAGACAGCGTACGGTGCGTTCGCGGGCTCTTCCCATAAGCTGATTCTCATCCCTGTAGCAATTGCTACGGCCATGTCGATTACCCTTATCCCGACGATCACAAAATCATTTACAGGCAATGACCAGGATTTGCTGCAGCGCCAGATTACGCAGACCTACCAGGTGATTTTGTTTTTATCAGTGCCTGCCGCAGTCGGACTGTCGTTGCTTGCAAAACCAACATTCGGAGTGCTTTTTGGGACAGAGTCACTGGAAATAGGCAGCTACGTGCTGCAGCATTACGCGTATGCGGCCATCGTTTTTTCCCTTTTTTCGGTAAGCGCAGCTGTTCTGCAGGGAATCAACCGCCAGAAATATGCTATTGCCTCTCTATTAATAGGGCTGCTGGTGAAAATTATCAGTGCTTATGTGCTGCTATTACTTCTTGGCCCGATCGGGGGCATTTACAGTACGATTATTGGCTTTGCGTTCGGAGTACTGTTCAACGCATGGGCGATCGCGAAATTTACTGGTTTTCATTTTGGAGGCGTCTCGCGCCGGGGCGGTGTAGTGGTTCTTTTGTCATTAATTATGGGCCTCGGGGTTTTAATTACAAGAAACGGCATGGAAGTTTTATTTGCAGGCACGAGCTGGATGGATTTATTCATGGTGGAAATTATTAGTGTCGGTGTTGGCGGTGTGCTTTTTATGGCACTTGCCATGAAGAGCGGCCTGGCCGAAAGGGTTCTTGGGAAGCGCTTTTCAGCGTAAAGAAAACTCCTGCTTTCTGATCTTTTGTTCCGCGAGGGATGGTGATATAATTAATTCACTTTATAGAAACAGAGACAAACGCATCAAGCCGCCTTTTAAAAGGGGCGGCATTAGAGGTGAAACATGAAAACGTGGAGATATAAAGATTATGACTGGCTCTTGATCGGTGCGGTCGCGCTATTAACATTGTTTGGCATTATTATGGTGTACAGCGCAAGCTTTCCGCTCGGGATGAGGGCTTATGATGATGCGGCCTTTTTTCTTAAACGACAGATAATGTTTTTTATACTTGGAGTAGGTGTGTTTGCTTTCATGATGCATGTGCCTTATGAAAAATGGAAGAAAACCACACCATTATTAATAGGGTTGTCTATTTTTTTACTGTTGCTTGTGCTTGTAATAGGTAATGAAGTAAACGGGGCAAAAAGCTGGATCGGCTTCGGGCCGGTAAACATTCAGCCCGCAGAATTCGTGAAATTAAGTTTGATTATTTATCTGGCCCAGGTGTACTCTCAGAAGCAAAAGTATATTGACTCATTTATGAAGGGAGTACTGCCGCCGCTTATAGTTGTTGCTGTGCTGCTTGGATTCATCGTTATGCAGCCTGACGTTGGTACAGCGGCTGCTCTGATGATGACAACGATCGTAATTGTCTTCTTATCAGGAGCAAAGTTTCGGCATATGTTTATGCTCGGGGGAGTCGCGGCGGTGCTGTTTGCATATATTGCGCTGACAGAGCCTTACCGCCTGGCCCGGCTCGTCTCTTTTATGGACCCATTCGCAAATGCAGACGCTGTTGGCGGAGGCAGCTACCAGCTGATCCAGGGCTATATTGCCATTGCCCATGGTGGATTATTTGGGGTCGGCCTCGGGGAGAGCGTGCAGAAAATGAACTATCTTCCTGAAGCCCATACCGACTTCATTCTACCGATTATTGCTGAAGAGCTTGGGATTTTCGGGGTTCTGCTCGTCGTAGGCCTGCTTGGCGTTATTGCCTGGCGCGGCATAAAAATCGGGCTTCACGCTAAGGGGCAGTTTGGCACTTTGCTCGCTTTTGGAATTGTTTTTCAGCTGCTCAGCCAGGCTGTCATTAATGCCGGAGCGGTCGCGGGCATGATGCCAATTACCGGCCTGCCGTTTCCGCTTTTAAGCTACGGAGGCTCCTCTTTATTAATAACCCTGGCGATGCTTGGACTGCTGGCAAATATTTCCCGTAACAATAACCGGCTTGCCCGGGTCCAGGGCCAGGATATCAATAAACCAACTTCCGCATAGTGTAAAGAGACGTTGTTAACAGCAACGTCTCTTTTTCAGACCGGCAGCTGCACATACCGAAATGTATTGGAGGAAAATGAAATGTTAGTAGTAGGATCCGGGAGGCTAGCGAAGCTTACAGTAACAAAAAGTGAACCTCCCTTTGTCTCTGTAATGTACCGGGGAAAGGAAAAACTCTGGATGAGGGAAACAAAAAAGGAGATTTCCCGGGTGGATGAGCTGGAGCTTCCTCGTTTTCCCTATATTTTTTTAGCGCTTCCGCCGGAAGGAATCAAAGAGTTTATTTATTGGCACGGACCTTATTTAGCGGAAGGAAGCGTTATATACATACCGGCTACGTCGCTCTGCTCGGAGGAGCTGGAAGTGCCTGCCCATGTGCGGAAGGCTGCGGCTAAATTTGCCGGTCATGCTGAAAGGGCTGCAGCTAGTGGGGGAGAAAACATTTTTGTAGTTAACAGCGCAAAAAAAAGCGACCGCGAATATCTCCAGAACTGGCTCGGAGGGGCATTTACAGTTATTGAAGGCACTGAGCAGGAGGTAGAAGCTGCAAATAAAACAGCAGTGGAAGAAACATTGAAAATGATAGTGAGTATCGAAAAAAAGATGCAGGAGCAGAATATATCAAAAACCGTACAGGAAGCCGTACTCCGCCAGATTCCGGCAGGAGTAATTGAAGCACATATAAACGGCTCACATGGGGAGTTTGCTTCGGGAATTCTGGAACAGATGGAGAGAGGTGATCAGCATGAGAATGGATAAACTGTTGGCGGAATTAGGATATGGAACTCGCAAGGAAGTAAAAAAGATGCTGAAAAAGGGAGGCGTATTTGTCGACGGGGAGCCGGTAAACAACGGGGCGGTTCAGGTGGATCCCGAAGAGCAGCAGGTCAGCGTGTTTGGAGAGGACATTCACTATACGGAATTCGTTTATTTTCTCATGCATAAACCAGCGGGGGTTATCAGTGCTACCGAAGACAGCGTGCATGATACGGTGCTGGATATTTTAGAACAGGAGGATGCGGTAAGAGAACCTTTCCCGGTCGGCCGGCTTGACATTGATACGGAGGGGCTGCTGCTGTTGACGAACGACGGCAAGCTTAATCATTTTCTCACGTCGCCGAAGCATGGCGTCGTAAAAGTCTACCGGGCGGTACTCGAGCATCCGATAGAAGAAAGGGATATTGAGCAGTTTAAAAAAGGTGTAAAGCTTGATGACGGCTATATTTGTAAACCTGCTGTTCTGCGACAAGTGCCTGATACACACCGGGAAGTGTATGTGGAAATAACAGAAGGGAAATTTCACCAGGTAAAACGGATGTTTGAAGCAGTGGGGAATGAAGTCGTTTATTTAAAAAGAGAGTCGTTCGGCAGGCTGTCACTCGATGAAGATTTACTGCCGGGGGAATACCGGGAATTAAATGAAGAGGAAATTCAGCTGCTTCGGGACAGCGTCGGGGAAAAATCACAGGGAGCAAGCGGCGATGAGCTGTAGACTGCTAATTGCAGACCTGGGCACCTCGTCTTTAAAAATAATGATAATGGGCGGTGGTGGACAGGTGGAGAGCAGTACATCAGAGCCTGTCCTTACTTATACCGAGGGAAAAAGGCACGAACAAAAGCCGGCAGAATGGTGGAAGAGCTTTAAAAAAGCATGCAGAACTCTGCATAATCAGGGGACGGGGCTGGATGTCGACGCGGTTGTATGCACTGGTCAGATGGAGGATTTCATCCCTGTTAAAGACGGGCGTGCGGATACGGCAATACTTTATTCTGACCAGGGAGGGAGCAGAAGGCTGCAAAACAGGCATTTAGCTTCGGAGGCTGTTACGGCCGTCACAGGAAATGATTGGAAATCCACGACCCCTCTGATGAAATGGCTGGCGGATGAAGCCCCGGAAAAGTGGGAGCGGGTGTTATTTGGTTCTAAAGATTATTTAATTTACTGCTTAACGGGCGTATCAGTCTGTGATCCAGTAAATGGTACTGTCACTGGAATGATGAATATACATACAAGAACGTGGGACGAACAGTTATGGAACGGCACCGGGATTTCCTATCGTCAGCTTCCTCTTCTTCTGGAGCCCGAAGACATAGCCGGTTATGTATTGAAAGAGGCCGCCGTGCAAACGGGAATACCAGCTGGAACACCCGTTTGCTGTGGCCTTGGAGACGGAGGGGCAGTGACGCTTGCAGCTGGTTTTCAAGGGGGTGGGGACAGCGGCTATGCTTACGCAGGAAGCACGGGATGGGCAGCGGTGCCGGCAGATACATTGGCAATGTCAAAGGAAGGCAGTGTTTTTCATTTGGCTGCCCCGCAGAAAGGCCAGTTTATTAAAATTATGCCGCTTCTCAACATGGGAAATGTGCATCAATGGGCGGTTCATACGTGGTGTGGCCATGACAACTTCGAAGAGTTTGAAAAACTGGCAGCTGAGCCAAAGGCTATGCCCGAGTCGCTTGTATTTATTCCTTATCTAAACGGAGAAAGAAATCCAATCGTTGATGAAAAAGCCCGAGGGGCGTTCATTGGCATTGACAGCCAGGTGGACGAGAGCCATATGGCCCGCGCGGTGCTTGAAGGCCTGGCTTTTTCTTTAAAGCAGGTCTTTGCTCAGGCTGGCCTGGCTTCTTCCAGCCTCTTTCTTGTGGGTGGGGGTACGAAAAGCAGAGCTTTGCGGCAAATAGTGGCGGACGTATTTCAATGCAGGGTGCAGGTGAGCGCTGAACAGGAACGCCTAGCTATGTTCGGAGCCGCTGCCTGCGGATGGAAAGCTGTTCATGAATGTAGCTGGGAAGAAGCAGGAAAGGCGTTGCGGGGCATAGACCATAGAGATATTATTGTGGAGCCTGACGTGTCAAAAAAAGAAATATTGGTGAAGAAGGAACGGCTTTTTGCCGAAGCGGCTAGAAGGATGCGGGGAATTTTTGACGTATGAAAAAACGCCAGGATGTTAATCCTGGCGCCAGGGGATAGGTATAGTCATTCAGGAAGCTTTTACTTTTCGGGCAGTCGTCGTCCAGGCCCCTCTAGAAGGGCTGCAGACCAATTCATTGTATTCAAGCACATTCAAATCACGCTGAATGGTGCGCTGTGTAATTCCGAATTCGTCAACCAATTCCCCGGTGGTCACCGTTCCTCTCTTTTTAATATAGAGATAGATAGACTTAATACGGGTTATCATTCGGTCGGTGGACGTTCTCAAAAAACCACTCCTTAGCCAATGAATTTATGGCACTTGAAGACATGCCCGGGACTGCGCACGTAAATAGGAAGTATAATTGATGGTTTCGACTGTTGTTGTGTCAACTGCTCTGTGGAACTTTCCGTAGGAAGTTCAGCAGCATGTAGGATAAAAGTATTCAAAATATTTTGTAAGCGTCCCTGTACTTAATAGTTTATACCATTTATTTATTTATCGCAAAATTTTTGACAAAAATCCATTCAATTTATTTACGAAGTAACACAAAAATCGAATGATTTGCTAAAATAATGTTTTATTGTGCGTGATCAGTTAAAAAAAACAAAATCGGCGATGGAACTATCCATTTTATTTCACAAAATACTTAATGTAAAAATTATGTAAAAAAAGACCCCTTTTTTGTAAAGGAGTCTTTGAAAAAGATTTTATTGATCGAAACGGAAAAGGTCAGTAGATAAATACCGTTCGCCAGTATCACAGGCAATTGCAACCACGACCTGATCCGGAGGCAACTGTTTTGCTGTTTCCATGGCAGCGTAGCAGGCAGCCCCTGAAGAGGGGCCAACCAGGATGCCTTCCTGGCCGGCAAGGTCTCTTGTGGTTTTATAAGCATCTTCGTCGGTAATTTTATAAATATGGTCGTATATCTTCTGATTCAAAATAGGCGGTATAAACCCGGGGCTGGTGCCGACGAGTTTATGGGGGCCTGGTTTTCCGCCCGAAAGCACCGGGGAGCCAAATGGTTCTACGACATGTATCTGAACGTCTGGGTACAGTTCTTTTAACTTTTCCCCAGTTCCTGTCACAGTGCCGCCGGTACCGGAAGCAGCGACGAACCCGCCCAGGGGCTTACCAATTTCCTTCATTGCTTCTTCAATTTCAAGTGCCGTGCTTTCCCGGTGGGCATCCGAGTTGGCTTCGTTTTCAAACTGCATGGGCATGAAGCTGTCAGCAATCGTTTCTACAAGTTCATGAGCCCGGGAAATGGCTCCGGGCATTTTTTTGTCGCCTGGGGTGAGTTCTACTTCCGCGCCGTATGCCTTCAACAGGTTGATTCTTTCTTGAGACATGGTGTCCGGCATAACTAATATGGCACGGTAGCCGCGGGCAGCGGCATTCATGGCAAGACCGATGCCGGTATTGCCGGAAGTAGGCTCGATAATAGTAGTATTTTCATTGATTTTCCCCTCTTCTTCGGCCTGCTTCAGCATATTTTTTGCTGCTCTGTCTTTAACACTGCCGCTGGGGTTTTGAAATTCAAGCTTCAAATATACGTCCGCTCCTCGAGTATCAGGGAGGCGGTTTAATTTGACTAAAGGCGTATCGCCGACTAGTTCTGACATATTGTTTGCTACACGCATGGCTGTTACACATCCTTTTTCTATCATTCATTTGTATATTTTAACACATTTGCATTGCTTGTTCGTTTTCAACGGCTTTAAAGCAAGAAAGGGAGGAAGTAAACCTTGGATAATCATTATTTTCTTGGAATTTCAGTACCGGAAGAGGCCAGGCTTTCCTGGGGGGACTGGGCATCAAAGGTTAAAAATGATCTTCCATTTAAACAATGGGTACATCCGCAGGATTTTCATATTACACTTCATTTTTTCGGCCGGCTTTTACCAGACAAGGTTGATGCTGTCCAGGAAAAGATGAATAGAATAACATTATTATCCCAGCCTCAGATCAGGCTGGATGGGGTAGACTTTTTCGGTCCGGAAGGCCGTGAAAATGTGCTTTATACAAAAGTAGGCGCAGAAGAAGGGCTGTTCACTTTGTACACTGAATGGAAAGAACAATTGAAAGGCATGGGAATAAAGACAGAGCAACGTCCGTACTGCCCTCATATGACTCTTGCCAAAAAGAGAATCAAGGAGCAGATGTTTACGTGGCCGGCCGTGCCTCTTCCGGAAGCCTTATTTTTTCACGCCTCTCAATTGCATCTTTATCGCATTCACCCAGGACGAAGTGTAAAATACGAAACAGTACATTGGACGGAATTGACCGAATAAATGAGGGGAATGTATGAACGTATTTAGAATTGTCATTCACATACTGATTTTGTATGCATTTTACTGGACTGGTGTCTGGATTCAGGGAGTGCTTCAGCTTCCAATTCCGGGAAGTATCCTCGGCATGCTGCTTTTGCTTGCAGTTTTTATTTTTACTTCAGCCACGCCAAAATGGATTCAGGAGGGATCCGGGCTGCTGCTCGGAAACATGCCGCTGTTGTTTCTTCCGGTGACCGCAGGACTGGTGATCCACGGAGAGCTGTTTTCAGTGCCTGGAGCCGTGCTTGTGACTGCTGTGTTTATCAGTACACTTCTTGTAATGGGAACTGGCTCATGGGTGTCCCAGTATTTATTGAAAAAAAGGAGGGAGCATCGTGAATGAATGGTGGACAGGAGTTGCTGCTATTGCCGGGACGATGATGGTGTACGCCGCCTCCAAAAGAATGTACCGGCGTTTTCCGGCGCCATTAATGCTTCCGATCGTCACTGGTACCATTGTTATTATATTATTTCTGTTAATTTCCGGAATCCCCTACAATGCCTATATGACCGGAGGCCAATGGATAGAATCGCTGCTGGGGCCTGCGGTGGTGGCACTGGCCTGCCCGCTGTATGAACAAAGGCATCTGTTAAAACGATATTCTGTTCCGATTCTCAGCGGTATTGGGACGGGAGCGGTGATAGGTATCATTTCGGGACTTGTTTTTACGAGAGCAGCGGGTGCATCTAAAGAATGGGCGGCAGCGGTGCTGCCTAAGTCAGTAACAACACCGGTAGCCATGGACATTACGACAACGCTCGGCGGAGACGCTCCCTTGGCGGCAATGTTTGTGATGGTGGCGGGTATCGGCGGAGTAGTGGTTCACGCCCAGGTGATGAAAGCGGTGGGGGTAACTGATCCGGTAGCGAAGGGAATAGGCATGGGTAGTGCGGCTCACGCGATAGGAACAGCTAAATCGCTCGAAAACAGTGAAACGGAAGGGGCGGTCAGTTCGGTAGCTATGACAGTCAGTGCCGTTATTGTTGCTTTTTTAGCCCCATTGGCAGGTAATTTATTCCTGTAATGTGAACATCAGCCGGACAATGACGATATAATAATAAAAGTGGAGGCCTGCAGCTTCTATGTAGAGACGCACCTTCTAAGAGAAAGGCTGCAATGAAGGAGAAGGGAGAGTTGAATGGCTCAACTAATAAAGATGAAAGACTATGCTTCGCGTTATGAATACCATTTTCTTCACCAAAACGCGGAATTTTTAGCTGCCAAAAAATCGTACTGGCAGCGTATGAAAACAGACTGGATGATTGCAAATAAATCGAGCCCAAAAGTGTCCGGAGAAGAGCCGCTCGAGAACAACACCCGGATGGGAAAAGCAGTGAACCGGTTAAAGTGGTGGAAGCAAGAAAAGGAGGAAGTGGAAATTAACGAAAGCGATGCCTACTTATTTTTTAAGGGAAAAACGCTCGAGGAGCTCAAGGATATCTTTTATGATAACTGGTTTTTAATCCAGCTGGAGTGGGCCTCTTCCACAATCTCTGAAATTTCAATGATGGATCCGAAATTAAAATACGACTACCGGCTGCGCACCCTTCTCAGGGAGCTTCCCGATACGTATTTTGTTATGTACTATCCGGTTTTTCATACAAAACAGACGACGATGGAGGGGGCCATTACTATCATTGGCCCAGTAGGGATCGACGTGGTACATATTTTAGAAGGAACAATGTACAGTGTATTTGAACCGGCAGACAGCAGGTTCTGGAAGGAGTACGTGAATCAGAAGCAGCATACATTTGTCAGCCCAGTCCTTGCGCTGAAAAGAACAACAAACGTAGTGGAAGCTGTATTAAAACAAGCGGGGACCACCTTTCCTGTCCAGGCGACAGTGGTTTCACCCGCTTCCATTATTGATAACCGTGAAGTTTTATACGCACATACAGCAGATAAACGCGAATACAAACGGTGGATGGAAAGACGTATCAACAATCCATCCCCGGTGAAAAACCGGCAGTTGTTTTCCGCAGAAGCGCTTATGGGGCAAGCGGCAACCGTTTCTGTCCTCCGTAGTGAAATCTACTCTTCGAATGAATACGGCGAATAAGCAGCTTTACAGAAAAACAATCGTTTTATTGTCGTCGACAATGACACGGTCTTCTGCATGCCAGGTAACGGCTCTTGCCAGCGCAATTTTTTCAGCGTTGCGTCCGGTGATTTTTAAATCATTGGCATTGTATTGGTGATTGACCCGAAGGACGTCTTGTTCAATGATTGGGCCTTCGTCGAGGTCGTTGGTCACGTAATGGGCGGTAGCACCAATAAGTTTCACGCCGCGTTCAAAAGCCTGTCTGTAAGGGTTCGCTCCGATAAAGGCCGGGAGAAACGAATGATGAATATTAATGATTTTTGCCGGGTAGTGAGCAACAAAATCCGGCGACAGTATTTGCATATAGCGGGCCAACACAAGAAAATCGATCGGATACTGCTCAAGCGTACGAAGTATTTTATTTTCTGCTTCCGGCTTGGCATTTTTATCTATCGGTATGTGGTAAAAAGGAATTTCATAGCTTTCTACTACATTTTTAAGCGTCGTGTGGTTACTGATGACGCAGCTGATATGAATAGGCAGTTCCCCGGAACGCCATCTCCACAATAATTCAGTTAAGCAGTGGTCTTCTTTTGAAATGAAAATCGCCACACTTTTTTTGCGGTCTTCACGCTCTAATGACCATTCCATATCGAAATGATCAGCAATAGGAAGAAATTCTTCTTTTACTTGATTAAATTTCTCCGGATATGGCGAAATGGAAAAAACAATTCTCATAAAAAAACGTCCGCCTTCCGGATCGTTTGTATGCTGGGCGGAATGAATAATATTAGCACCATGCTGGTGCAGAAAATCAGATATAGCGGCTACAATTCCCGGCTGGTCCGGGCATGTAATTAATAGCCGGCCATTGCCAAGCGAGCGGTCTGGCATAATAACGTCCTCCTTCATATAAGCAGTTGCCCTGTAATAATGAACGAAATTACTATACCACTCTGAATGAGGGAAAAAAAGGGTAAGTTACCAAGTAGGCTTAAATGGAAGATACGCGGAAAAATAGCAGATGAGAGGTCGGTCACAAGTATTATGGTCGATTGACTTCTAAATTCAATGTTTGCTATTATTAAGAACGATTCGCTGTAAAAATAAAAACGCAAATAGGAACACTTTTACCCGCACGAGAAGTAGAGGAGATCATTTCATAGAGGGTATTTTATACATACAATTAAATAAAACAAGACAGGCATTGAAATAAAATATTGTTAAAAAAGGATCGGCTATGAAATATTCAGACCACTATGATAGATCGAAGGTGAAAGTATTGGAACTGCTGATGGGAGACGGATGGACGATTGAACCAGCCGGTGGCTCTTCAGGAGAAGCTTACCTCGCGCGTGCCGGGGAACAAGTGTTATTTCTGAAAAGAAATTCTTCTCCATTTCTCGCTGTGCTTTCAGCAGAAGGAATAGTGCCTAAACTGCTTTGGACAAAGCGCCAGGCTAACGGTGATGTAATTACCGCACAGCGCTGGGTTGACGGCCGTGAACTAACGGGCGGCGATATGGATAACAAACGGGTGGCCCAGTTATTATCTAAAATACACTCCTCGAGTGAACTGCTGGACATGTTTATGAGAATAGGGAACCACGCCCGCACTCCGGAAGCAACAACCACTGTATTAAGAGAGCAGCAGGAACGGCTTCCTTATATTACGACTTCGATGACCGGAGCTCTCGATGAACTTGCAGGGACGTCTGGCGAAGTACAGCCTCCCCGCCTCGTTGTCTGTCACGGTGATATGAACCACAACAATTGGATGTTTGATGCCAATGGAGATTTATATTTAGTGGACTGGGACAATGCAACAGTCAGCGATCCTGCACTTGATTTAGCCCTGATTCTGTATGAGTACATTCCAAAAGAAGAGTGGGAAGTGTGGCTGCAGGAATACGGGCTGCCCTTAACCTCCCATTTACAAAGGCGGATGCGCTGGCAGATTATCAGCCACCTGCTTGATCATGCCCAGCAGGCATTACTCACGAACCGGATAAAAGAAGCAGAGTTTTATAAGAAACAGCTTGAAGCAGTGCTCGACCGGGACTCATTGCAAATATAAAAATCCGCTGGAACGTCACTGCGTTTTCAGCGGATTTTGTCTGTCAAATAGGTAGTTATTATATGAAGAAAGAGGGAAAAGATGGATGAGACTCCGACATAAGCCGTGGGCCCACGAATTTTTGCAAGAACACCCGGAGCTGGTGGTCACAACAGCGGAACAGGTAAATAAAAATTGGGGAAAAAGGTTTGGGAACGACCAGCCTCTTCATTTGGAAGTAGGCACAGGCAAAGGGAAATACTTAAGCGACAACAGCATCAAATACCCGGGTGTCAATTTTATTGGTATGGAAATGTATGAAAGTGTTCTTGCGACCGGGGTGCAGCGCGCCTTGTTCAAGCAGCCGGAGAATCTCGCCTTTATTCATGGTGATGTACGCTATTTAATGGACTATTTTGAGCCTGCCTCAGTAGAAACACTTTATATTAATTTTACTGATCCGTGGCCAAAAAAACGTCATGAAAAACGCCGGCTGACGCACCCGGATTTTCTGGAATTGTATAAGCAGGTTTTGGTACCGGGAGGAACCGTGCAGATGAAGACTGATAATCAGGGATTGTTTGAATATTCTCTTTCCTCCCTTTCCACGTTTGGTTTTTCATTAAAAAAGGTGCGTCTCCATCTGCATGAAAGTGAAGAGGCAGAAGAAAATGTGATGACAGAATATGAAGAGAAGTTTTACGCAAAGGGAGTGCCTATTTATTTTACTAAAGCGGTAAGGCCATAGTGTTTGATAAAAGGGATCATTTGTATGAAATGGAGGGGCTGTTTTCATGAACCAATTAACCATCGGCAATTATACCATTACATGGCTCGAAGGTGGCATGACAAACATGGACGGGGGTGCGGTGTTCGGCGTGGTACCGAAACCGCTCTGGTCAAAAAAATACCCGGTCAATGACAGCAATCAAGTTCCAATGCCGACAGACCCTCTGCTTATTCAGGGAGAGGGTAAAAATTTACTGGTTGATGCAGGGATTGGAAACGGCCGGCTCAGCAAAAAGCAACAGAGAAATTATGGCGTAACGAAAGAGTCAAATGTGGAGCAGAGTCTGCGGGAAATGAATCTTTATGCTTCAGATATTGATGCTGTGTTAATGACGCATATGCATTTTGACCATGCTTCAGGGCTGGCCCGTGAAGAGCAGGGCCAGAGTGTGCCAATCTTTCGCAATGCTGTTATTTACGTATCGGAAACGGAATGGGAGGAAATGAAAAATCCGAATATCCGTTCCGAAAACACGTACTGGGAAAAGAACTGGAAGCCAATCGCCCACCAGGTTGAAGCGTTCGAGTCAGAGCTTCATATTACTGAAAACATACGAATGGTGCATACAGGCGGACACAGCGCCGGTATGAGCATTATTTTGATTGAGGATGAAAGCAATACACTAATCCACATGGCTGACAATATGCCTACACACGCCCACCAGAATGTGCTCTGGGTGACCGCCTATGATGATTATCCAATGGACTCAGTGTACATGAAAGAGCATTATATGAACTGGGGCTGCCAGCGCCAAGCATGGTTTACTTTCTACCACGATGAGCTGTACCGTGCTTTAAAGTTTAATCCTGCGGGAGAAGTAATCGAAGCTGTAGCCAGGGAAAAGCAGAGCGAAATCTGACCAGAACGTTCATATTTTTACACACGCCTCTAAAAGCTGAGGCGTGTTTTTTTATTTCTGAAATACATAACAATGCCAAACATGAAAATGTCAATTTCAATCAATGAACAAAAGTAAATGATTGTTTTTGAGTAAAATTGATTGATTATGATTAAGTAAGCGTGTACAATGAAGTTAATTAAACAAGCAAAAATAGAAAACGATCAAAACTTCTGCAGATGCCTGTTGCTTTTTATGCCAAACCCGGAAAGGAGAGGGAAGGTAATGCTTCACACTGAGCGCAGAGACACCATCATCGAAATTCTAAAAACGAAAGACACTGCTTCTATTCATGAGCTGGTGGAACTGACTGGTGCTTCAGAAGCAACAGTTCGAAGGGACTTATCCAAACTGGAATCGGATGAACAGATTAAACGAATTCACGGCGGAGCTTCTCTCTCCAGGCGCCGCCGAAACGAACCAACTATCGCAGAGAAGAGCAGTGTAAACCAATGGGAAAAGAAAAAGATTGCAGAAGCAGCAGCTTCCCTGCTTGAACCCGGTGAATGTCTTTTTCTGGACGCCGGGACGACGACCCTGGAGATGATCCCTTATTTGGCTGACCGGAATCTTGTCGTGGTAACCAACGGCATTCCGCATGTACCGCTTTTGCTCGAGAAGGGCATTGAAACGTACGTCATCGGAGGTAAAGGCAAGCAGGGGACTGGGGCCCTCGTAGGAATTAAAGCTATAGAAGCACTGAAGGAATTTTGTTTTGACGCCTGCTTTCTCGGTATTAACGGTGTTCATCCTGTTCACGGGTATACCACCCCGGATCCGGATGAAGCAGTGGTTAAGCGGACAGCGCTTGATCTTGCGGAAAGGAGCTATGTGCTGGCGGATCATTCGAAGATTAATTCCATTACATTTGCCAACATTGGTGAACTTGCTTTAGCGGAAATTATTACGTCGGACAGGCTGCGGGACGATGAGCGGACAAACTTGAAGAAATATACAGATGTGAAGGTCGTGAGTACATGATATATACAGTAACGCTGAACCCGGCAATCGATTATGTAGTCGAACTAGAAGAGTTTATTCCGGGAAATATCCATCGGTCGAAAAATGATTTGAAATATCCAGGCGGTAAAGGCATTAACGTTTCGAGAGTGCTGCAAAGACTCGGAGAGCAGTCAACTGCGCTCGGTTTTGTAGGCGGGTTTACCGGCCAGTATATTAAAGAAAGCCTGGAAAAAGAAAACATCCAAACGGATTTTGTGCAGGTAGAAGAGGATACAAGAATTAACGTCAAAATCCGTGGCGGCGAGGAATCTGAAATTAATGGAACCTCCCCGGGCGTCTCGCGCGAAGACGTGGAAGCACTGTACCAGAAGCTGGATGTTCTGACGCAGGAAGATGAATTAATACTTTCAGGAAGTGTTCCTTCTTCTCTCCCTCACAGCATCTATCTGGACATAATGGAACGGGTGAGAAACAAAGGAGTCAGGGTGTGTTTGGACACAAGCGGCGAAGCGCTCGGTGAGGCATTGAAAGGCCGCCCTTATTTCGTGAAGCCGAACCATCTGGAACTCGCAGAGTTGTACGAAGTGGAAGTGAACAGTGTGGAAGATGCTGCAGTGTATGGCCGAAAGCTTCTGGAGGATTTTGATATTGAGCATGTGGTTATATCGATGGCAGGAGAAGGAGCTGTATATATTAATAAATCACAGACCCTTCACGCCTCCGTGCCAAAGCAAAAAGCCGTGAACTCTGTCGGGGCAGGTGACTCCCTGGTAGCTGGATTCGCCGCCGGAATCGCGGAACGCCTGGATCCGGCTCAGGTGTTGAACAAAGCAGTAGCTTCCGGAAGTGCTACAGCATTTTCTGAAACATTCTGCACGAAAAAAGAAGTAGAAGAACTAAGTCAAAAGATCACGATCCGTTCGCTCGAAAGCGAAGAGACTAATCAAGCTTAAAGGGGGAAGCAGAATGAAAATTACCGATCTATTAAAAAGAGATACCGTGCTGCTGTCTCTGTCTTCGACAGATAAAGCGGGAGTGATTGATGAGCTGGTAAACAAGCTTGACACTGCCGGTCGGTTAAATGATCGCCATGCTTTTAAAGAAGCAATTGAAAAAAGGGAATCAGAAAGCTCTACCGGTATCGGCGAAGGCATCGCCATTCCTCACGCAAAGACAAGCGCTGTAGATACACCGGCTATTGCATTCGGCCGTTCTCAGGAAGGTGCAGATTATGAATCATTGGACGGCCAGCCGGCGCATCTGTTTTTCATGATTGCAGCAACTGAGGGAGCGAATGAAGCACATTTAACTACATTGTCCCGTTTGTCTACGCTGCTGATGGATGAAAACTTCCGCCAGGATCTCTTGAATGCAGAATCCGAAGACGAGGTCATGGCGGCGGTAGACGCAAAAGAAAGAGACAAGCTTGGAAGTGATGAGGAAGAAGCATCCGAAACCTCTTCAGCCCAGGCTGCCGACGACAGCAATACGCCGAGGATTCTTGCAGTAACCGGATGTCCAACTGGTATCGCCCATACCTATATGGCAGCAGATGCCCTGAAGGATAAAGCAAAAGAGCTCGGAGTTTCTATCAAAGTGGAAACGAATGGATCCGGAGGGGTTAAAAACCGTCTCACCTCCGAAGAAATTGCAAATGCGGAAGCTATTATTGTAGCGTCTGATACAAAAATCGAAATGGACCGATTTAACGGAAAGCCGCTTTTATCCACCAAAGTTACGGATGGCATCCGTAAACCGGAACAGTTAATTAACCAGGCTGTGAACGGAGAATTTTCGAAATACCGCGGCTCTGGCAGAAGTTCATCGTCGGATGAAGAAGAGAGCGCTTCTAGCGGCGGAGGCGGAGCAAAAGCAGTTGGAAATGCTATTTACCGCCACCTGATGAACGGGGTTTCGAACATGCTGCCATTTGTTATCGGCGGCGGGATTCTTATCGCTCTTTCTTTCTTCTGGGGGATTAACTCGGCGGATCCTGAAAGTGACCAGTTTAACGGGTTTGCCCAGGCTCTGAATGCAATAGGCGGACAGTACGCCTTTGGATTATTCGTAGCAGTGCTTGCCGGCTTTATCGGTATGAGCATCGCAGACCGGCCTGGTTTCATGCCGGCAATGGTTGGTGGTTTCATGTCCACTCAGGGCATTCCAGGAGCTGAGAACGCCACAGCCGGTTTCCTTGGCGGTATCATTGCCGGTTTCCTTGGCGGTTATGTCGCTCTTGGCGTGAAGAAGGCTATGTCTGGACTCCCGCAGGTGCTTGACGGAATTAAAACAATTTTATTTTATCCAGTTATCAATATTTTGATCACCGGTCTTTTGATGTACTACGTGTTTATTACACCAGTTGCTTTTCTAAATACAGCTCTTCAGGACTGGATCACAGGTCTTGGTACAAGCAACCTGGTCCTGCTTGGGATTCTGCTCGGCGGCATGATGGCAATCGACATGGGCGGACCGTTCAACAAAGCGGCCTTCACAGTCGGTGTCGCTCTAATCGGCCAGGGCATTTACGCTCCGCATGCGGCTGTAATGGCCGGCGGGATGGTGCCGCCGCTTGGTATCGCCCTTGCGGTCACGTTCTTTAAGAACCGTTTTCCAAAAGAACAGCGTTCGGCTGGGTACACAAACTATGCGCTCGGATCATTTTTCATTACAGAGGGTGCCATTCCGTTTGCGGCAGCGGACCCACTTCGGGTTATTCCTTCCATCGTTACTGGATCTGCAGTAGCAGGCGGCCTGGCCATGTTCTTTAACGTGGAACTGCTTGCACCGCACGGAGGTTTTCTCGTGTTCTTCCTGAATGCTGTGCAGGGCGGCGGAGTTTTTCTATACTTCCTCGCGATCCTTATCGGATCACTTGTGACGATGGTTATGCTGGCTATTTTGAAGAAGCCGCTGGAGCAGTCGAAAAACGAAGTACAGGATTATAAGGATTCTAAAGAGAAAAAAGAAGCATCTTAACTAATACAAAAGAGAGGCGCCAATGAAGGTGCCTCTCTTTTGTATTATGAAGGAAAATAAAAAGCTTCCGGCCCTGGAATAAGGCCGGAAGCTATGTTGATTAAGAGCTCAGTTCTAAAATAGTGCCGGTTTCAGCATCTACAATAAAGTCTAATTGACGGGTCTCTCCCTGATTGGTGCTTGAAAGGCCGCCACGGTAAACCTTGTATTCCAGGTCGTCTTTTTTGTAGGTTTCCGGCGTCATGTGGATCCAGGAGCCGTTAACCGGCAGATGATCCTGTACGTTTTCTTTTACCGTCTTCAGCGCTTTTTCCGGGGAAATTTCATCTTTCTTTGTGAACTGCTTAACCAAAATTCCCAAAGCAACACCAAGACCTACTCCAATAAGGATATTCTTTGTATTCATTATTATGTCCCTGCCTTTCCATTTCTTATTATACTCAGTATACCGCAAATAATGCGTATATCCAAATACATACCCGTTTTCAATAGTGGTAAAAACGTGAGTCGTTCGATAAAATGAAAATTAGGCAGAGCCTGACAAGCGAAAGGAGTATTTTATGAAGCAGGAAACACGCGACATGTTTAAGTTTTTAACAGAGACACCGGCAGTACCGGGTTTTGAACATCAAATCCGTACATACATGAGAAAAGAACTGGAGCCGGTAAGTGACGAAATTATCCAGGACCGGCTCGGAAGCTTGTTTGGAGTGAAACGCAGCGCTCAGGAAGGCCCGAAAGTAATGATAGCCGGCCACATGGATGAAGTAGGATTTATGGTTAAATCCATCGATGAAAACGGAATGCTCCGGTTTCAAACGCTTGGCGGCTGGTGGAGCCAGGTACTGCTTGCCCAGCGTGTTCAAGTGTATACAGAAAATGGAATCATTCCGGGGGTGATTGGTTCCACCCCTCCACACCTGCTGGAACCGGAGCAGCGGGAGAAGCCGATGCCGTTAAATAAGATGTTTATTGATATTGGAGCTGACAGCAGTGAGCATGCGGAACAGCTCGGTGTCCGTCCGGGTATGCCAATATCTCCGGTCTGTCCATTCACTCCAATGGCGGACGAGAAAAAAATTATGGCAAAGGCATGGGATAACCGGTATGGTGTCGGCCTGACTTTAGAATTAATGAAAGAAGTCCAGGATGAAAGCCTTCCAAACACGCTTTACGCAGGCGCCACAGTACAGGAAGAAGTAGGGCTGCGCGGGGGCCAGACGGCTGCACAAATGATCCAGCCGGATATTTTTTACGCTTTGGATGCAAGTCCGGCGAACGATTCCACTGGAGGGAAAGATGCCTTCGGCCAGCTTGGTAAAGGGGCGCTTTTGCGTATATTTGACCAGACGATGATCACTCACCGTGGCATGCGGGATTTCGTTCTAGATACGGCGGAAAGTAACAATATCCCGTACCAGTACTTTATTTCTCAGGGAGGGACTGATGCCGGGCGTGTGCATATGGCCAACGAAGGTATTCCATCTGCTGTTATCGGAGTCTGTTCCCGCTATATCCATACTTCTGCTTCCCTGCTGCATGTGGATGATTACGCTGCAGCAAAAGAACTGCTGACAAAGCTCGTGCGAACCACAGACCAACAGGCCCTCGATATGATTCATAAAGGAGTCTGAAGTTGAAAAAGGCTTTAGTAGGATCAAAAAATCCTGTAAAAATAGAAGCAGTACGCCAGGTGCTCTATCCGGAATTTTCCGTTTCCGGTACAGCTGCGGCTTCGGAAGTGAGTGATCAGCCGTTTTCCGATGTGGAGACGAGAGAAGGAGCTGTAAACCGTGCCCGGCATGTGCAAAAACGTGCTGATATTGGGATAGGGCTCGAAGGCGGCGTACAGGCTGAAGAAAATGACATATACTTGGTCAGCTGGGGGGCGCTTACAGATGGCACAGGTACATGGACGGCCGGCGGAGCCCGTATACTGCTGCCGGAACATATTGCTGCTATGCTCAGGGACGGCGTGGAATTAAAAACAGCAGTGGACCATTACTCACAGCTGACAGATACTCATCAAAACGAAGGGGCAGTCGGAATCCTGACCGCCGGCCGGGTGGACCGGACTGCCCTTTTTCACCATGTTGTATCCCTGCTTTACGGCCAGTGGCTGCATCAAACAGGGCGCCGGTTTTAAACGGCGCCTTTTCATTAAATTAAATTATGGTTACAATGGGAAAAAAGAGAAGGAGAGAGGACATGCGGTCATTTTTTTTGAAAAAGGGTGTAAATTTAAGTGTAAAGACATATGGAGTTACAGCTTTAAGCTACATGGCGCTTGGGTTGTTTGCGTCTTTAATCATCGGACTAATTATTCAGACAATTGGCCGGCAGCTTGGCATTACTTTCTTTGAGGACATGGGCACGCTTGCGATTTCATTAATGGGGCCTGCCATTGGGGTGGCTGTAGCTTACGGGCTGCAGGCTCCGGCGCTGGTTGTTTTTTCTGCGGTAGCTACTGGCGCTGCCGGAGCAGAGCTCGGAGGACCAGCAGGAGCTTTTATTGCAGCACTCGTTTCTGTGGAGCTTGGTAAGCTGGTTTCCAAAGAAACAAGGCTTGATATTATTGTGACACCGCTTGTGACGATTATCGCGGGATATGGGATCGCCCAGCTTCTTGGGCCGGGAATTCAGGCGTTTATGACAGGCTTCGGAGATTTGATTGTCTGGGCTACAGAAAGGCAGCCGCTTATTATGGGAATTTTAGTTGCCGGGCTGATGGGCCTTGCTCTGACAGCACCCATTTCAAGTGCTGCTATTGCCATTATTCTCGATTTGAATGGAATTGCGGCCGGGGCGGCTACTGTAGGATGTGCAGCACAGATGGTTGGTTTTGCAGCCAGCAGTTTTCGGGAAAATAAGTTTTCAGGCCTCGCCGCTCTCGGGATCGGAACTTCCATGCTTCAGGTGCCCAATGTCGTGAGGCGGCCGCTCATTTTGATTCCGCCAACGCTTGCAGGAATGATAGTGGCTCCTTTTTCTACGATGGTTTTCATGATGGAAAATAATGCAGCAGGAGCCGGAATGGGTACGAGCGGCCTGGTGGGCCAGATTATGACTTTCCAGACGATGGGATTTTCTTTTGAAGTGCTTGGAACAGTGCTGCTTCTTCATGTTGCTGCCCCCGCGTTAATCAGTCTCGGTTTGTCAGAGTGGATGCGCAAAAGAAATTGGATTAGAATGGGGGATATGAAAATACGGGAAGGGTAGCCTTTTCTGTATGTATTAATTCAAGGAGGAAAAACAATGGAAAATTTAACTACACAGGAATCTTTTAATCAAGCCATTGATAATGGAAATACAGTAATTATGTTCTCCGCCGGCTGGTGCCCGGATTGTACGTATATTGACCCGGCGATGCCCGAGATCGAGCAGCAGTACGATCAGTTTACTTTCTACAAAGCGGATCGTGATGAGCTGATGGATGTATGCATTGACTACGGCGTAATGGGTATACCGAGTTTTCTTGCTTTTCGTAATGGAAAAGAAGTACACCGCTTTGTAAGCAAGCAGCGGAAAACGCCGGAAGAAGTCCAGCACTTCCTAAACGAAGCATTGGAAAAAGCCAACGAGGCTTCATAAAGGTCCAGGAGGCTGTCCCTGAAAAAGGGACGGTCTTTTTTTTAACAGTAAGCACGAGTGTGGGAGTACACGACTGCACGTGTTACGATAGAATTAAGAATGTTCAAGAGGAGCGATAGAAATGGAAGTACGAAAACTACAGCGCATACTGCGGGAACGATTGAAAGACGATGAGTCCCGGACGTTTAAATATGATGATGAACACAGCTCGCTGCGGGTCGAGCACAAGCAGCTGAAAACCGGAGTGGATTTGGATTTAAGCAAATGGGCGGCGAAATATGAACGAGAGGGAGAAAAAGCTGTGGAGGATGTCGTGCATTATATCGATACATCCTTTCGCGCCATGGAACGCGATGTTTCACTCTCCGGACAGGAAAGTTTTATTTATCCGGTCATCCGCTCTACCTCCTTCCCGACTGAGACAAAGGAGGGGAAAGAGCTCGTATGGGACGACCATACAGCGGAAACCAGAATTTTTTACGCTCTTGATATGGGAGAGGCGTATTCATTGATCGAACAAGAAACGCTTGAAGCTGAGCAGATTGAAACCGAAAACATCCGCCGCGCTGCCCGCAATAATTTAAAGACATTGGAAGTGCCAATGAAAAAAGATATGGTGGCCGGAAATACGTTTTATTTTATTAATACAAATGACGGCTATGATGCAAGCCGCGTATTAAATGAAGCTTTGCTGCAAAGTGTAGCTGAGGGTGTGCAGGGCGACATGGCAGTAGCAGTGCCGCATAACGATGTCTTTATTATTGCAGATATTACCAATGATGCTGGCTACGATGTCCTTGGCCAGATGGCTTTCCGCTTCTTCAATGACGGACGGGTGCCGATTACAGCCCTGCCGTTCATGTATGAAAATGGAGAATTTGAACCTATCTTTATCCTGGCAAAAAAACGCCCTAAATCCTGATTCGCGGGAGCGTGCAAGCTGTGATACAATAAAAGTTAAGTTAGCGAAAAGGAGTCTCAACGAATGAATATTTTTTATAACCCAACAGGAATTGGAGATGTGCTTCTCCTTTCCTTAAAACCAATAGATTCAAAACAGCGTAAAACGGTAAGGTACGGAGATGTCGCCGTGCTCACCCATGCGACAACGAAAGAAACAGCAGGTTATCATATTTTTAATGCTTCTTCCTATGGAGAAATTACAGGGACGGGCAGAATAGCAGGGGATGAGGCCCATATTCAGCTTGTCAATAGAGCTTTAAAAGAAAACAATGTAGACAGTTCTCTTGAAGTGCCGTCCCAGCCCAATTTCCTCGTAGGTGCCGTGACGGATAAAAAGCGGCATCCGGATGCAGACAAGCTGAGCGTCTGCCAGGTGGAAACGGGTACAGAGACGCTTCAAATCGTCTGCGGAGCTCCGAATGTCGACAAAGGCCAGAAAGTAGCTGTAGCCGTACCAGGGGCAGTTATGCCTTCAGGGATGAAAATTAAAAAATCAAAACTCCGTGGCGTGACTTCTACCGGCATGATCTGCTCAGTGTCTGAGCTTGCACTGCCGGAAAAACAGACAGAAAAAGGCATTCTCGTTCTTGATGAATCGTACGAAACGGGCCAGGATTTTTATAAACAGTATCACGAACGCCCGGTTTCAGCGTCCGTGTAGGAAGTGAAAAACCGCTAGTGGTGCTAGGGGTTTTTCTTGTGCAGACAAAGTTAATTAGGACTCAAGAAAGTCCGGTAAGAAAAGGAGGGGTTGAAAATGCCGTCATCCTTTCAACAATGGATGAAAAGAATGCAGCATTTTCTTTTTAACGATGAAGAACAGCCAGAGGAAAACAACCGTGAAAATCGTATAAAGCGCTCCGGAGAGGATCCTCCTCCATACATAGCGAGAATGACGTATCAGGAATCTGAGCCGGTGAAAATGTTTAATGTTTATCCTAAAAGCTATGAAGAAGCTCAAAAACAAAAGAACAGCCCGCAGGCTCCGGAACGCCCAAGTGCAGCAAAGCTTTCGAGCACTTCTGCGAAATCGCGCGCCTCCGAGCGCGCGGGACGCGAACAGGAACGTGTCGGGGGCGATGCTAAACGGACTGGTTCAAAAGAAGAGAAAAAGACAGAACCAGAAAACGAAGGCTATTTTCAGGGTAAAAATTTCGAAGCAGGAAGTATTCCTTCTCCTGTCTTTGGATATCAGCAGGCTGATCTGCATCCGGGTAATTTAAGGGATCCAGATGCAGAAGAAAGAAAGGAAACCTCCGTTCAGGAGCAGATCCGGGAAGATATTGCTTTTCTGAATTCCATCCGTACTGGAGCAAGAAGACCTTCAGCTGTTACAAAACAGGTGGAAGAAAAAGAAGCAGGCCGAAAGCGCAGAGCTCCTTCCATATTACAGGAGGACACCGATCGCTTTATGGAGATCAGCAGAGCCCAGAGAAGCGGTAAATGGGATACAAAAGCGCAGGATGGGGATACAGATAACAATGAGCCGGCGGATGAACACGGTTCGGATGAAAAAAAAGACAATGATCTATTTCCTTCCGGCACTGCGTTTGAAATAGAACCGGAAGATAACAAGTCCATTGAGATAGAAGTGCCGGAAAAAGAGGAAGAGCCTCAGGCGGTTTCCGTGGGCCGGGAAAAAGAAAATATTCCAGTTGATAATACGGAAAACACGAAAGAGAAAGAAAGAACAGAGCAGCCAGCTTTTGAAAATAACCTGGAGCCACTACCGGAAAATAGCGGCCTGCCTGTAAAAAAACATGAATCAAAAACTGACAAGCCGAAGAGTGCTTCGGCTTCAGCAGTAAAAGAGAAACCGGCAGCACCGGCAAAAAAACAGTCCAGCAGTAAACGGCCATCTACCTCAACCCCGTTTAATGTCATGATGTATCCCAAGGATAAACGCTCTGCCGGACGACAGCCGAAGCAGACAGGATATCGGCTGCCGTCGCTGCAACTGCTCAATATTCCTCCAAAAAAAGAAGACGAAGACCAAAGTGAGCTAGAAGAGCAAAGGGGCCAGCTTGAAACCACGCTGAAAAACTTTCATGTGGATGCAAAAGTTTCTCAGATTACAAAAGGACCGTCGGTTACAAGGTTTGAAGTCCAGCCGGCTCCAGGAGTGAAAGTGACAAAAGTAACCAATCTAACAGATGATATTAAAATGGCGCTTGCAGCTAAAGATCTAAGAATGGAAGCGCCTATTCCCGGGAAGAATGCTATTGGCATTGAAGTACCCAATCCGACATCGGCGCCGGTATTTTTAAGAGAGATTCTCCGCCGGGACGTGTTTAAAAATCATCAATCGCCGCTTTCAGTTGCCATGGGTCTCGATATTGGAGGCAACCCTGTCATCGCTGACCTGCAGAATATGCCGCATGGATTAATAGCAGGCGCTACGGGTTCCGGAAAGAGTGTCTGCATTAATTCAATTCTGCTGAGCCTGTTGTACAAATCCTCTCCGGAAGAATGTAAATGGATGCTGATCGATCCTAAAATGGTGGAGCTTGCTTCTTACCGGGAGGTGCCGCACCTTATTACGCCGGTAATCAATGACGCCAAGGAAGCAACAGGAGCGTTAAAATGGGCAGTCCAGGAAATGGAAGATCGTTATGAACGTCTGGCCCGCGAAGGCGTGCGGGACATGAAAAAATATAACGAACGAATGGAAAAACAGGGGCGCCCGGCTGATAAAATGCCGTACCTCGTTATTGTAATTGATGAATTGGCAGATTTGATGATGGTGTCGCCACAGGATGTAGAAGATGCGATCTGCCGTATAGCGCAAAAAGCAAGAGCCTGCGGCATGCACTTGCTTGTAGCAACGCAGCGCCCCTCGGTGGACGTTATTACAGGACTCATTAAAGCAAATATCCCAACCAGAATAGCATTCTCCGTATCTTCACAGGTGGATTCCCGTACGATTTTGGACGGAGGCGGTGCTGAACGTTTGATTGGTAAGGGCGATATGCTTTTCTATCCAAACGGCGCATCCAAGCCAACGCGTGTCCAGGGCACCTTTGTGACAGATGAAGAAATAGACGCTGTCACAGATTTTGTAAAAGAGCAGAAAAAACCCGTTTATCAGTTTCAAAAAGAAGAACTGCAAAAGCACCTCGAAAAAGAGGAAAATCAGGACCCGCTCTATAATAATGCGTGTGAATTCGTCATCGACCAGAAGCAGGCTTCCGCCTCCCAGCTGCAGCGTCGTTTTTCGTTAGGTTACAACCGAGCGGCTAAGCTGATCGATACGATGGAAAATCGTGGGATCGTTTCCGAGGCGAGAGGGAGCAAACCTCGAAATGTATTAGTAACCCGGCAGGAGTGGGAAGAAACGGTATAGGCTTGCTTTCCCATTAAAGGTTTTATATGATAAATAGAATATTGAAGCAGCCCGTGGAAAATCACGGGCTCTTATTCTGATACATAGGTTAAGGAGCAGCTGTTATGAAGGAAATTGAACTTAAACTGCAAGGGAAACAAAAGCGATTAACAAATGAAACATTTAAATTCGATGAACGAGTAAAAGAAGGATGGTTTTCCGCTGTATATTTTTTAAAAACCAAAAAAATCGCGGAAAAATACAAGCCGGAAGAACGAGTGCTGATGCAGTTTTTTCAAAAAGATCACGCTGTATTATGCGGAGTAGATGAAGCGGTTGCTTTAGTTAAAACCTTTTCTTCCTACCCGGAGGATCTTACCATTCATGCTCTTGAAGACGGCAATAAAATTGCGCCGTACGAAACAGTGATGACAGTTGAAGGGAAATATCAGGATTTTGGCTTTCTTGAGGGCCTGATTGACGGTATACTTGCGAGACGTACCTCTGTGGCTACGAACGTCTTCAATGTAGTAAATGCAGCAAAACTCTCCGGCAGAAAAAAACCCGTCATTTTCATGGGGGATCGGGACGATCATTTCACGCAGCAGGCTGGGGACGGATACAGTGCTTTTATTGGCGGCTCTAAAGCCCAGGCAACCCATGCCATGAGCGAGTGGTGGGGGAAAAAAGGAATGGGAACGATGCCGCATGCCCTGCTTCAGCTTTTCGAGGGCGATATCATTCAGGCGACCCGGGCGTACAAAGAAACATTTCCGGAAGATGAACTTGTAGCGCTGGTGGACTATAATAATGACGTCATTACCGATTCTTTAAAAGTGGCCAGGGAGTTCGGCAAGGACCTTCAGACAGTTCGTCTTGATACTTCGGCCAGCATGGTGGATCAATATTTCTGCCGGCATCCAGAAGTGCTTGGCTCTTTCAACCCCACCGGAGTAAATCCTGAGCTGATTTTTGCCTTACGGAGGGTGTTGGATGATGAAGGCTTTGATCATGTTAAAATAATGGTAAGCGGTGGTTTCAATGCCGCACGTATTGAGGAATATGAAGCTAAAGATGTTCCCGTAGATATTTATGGTATTGGGAGCAGCCTGTTAAAAATTCATATTGGTTTTACAGGAGACAATGTATTGTTAAATGGAAAGCATGAAGCTAAAGCCGGGCGGAAGCATCGTCCAAACAGCCGAATGGAGCTTGTTGATTATTAATTTCCGGAAAGGAGTTCTTTGCCGTGCGTTCGGATATACAGAGGTACCGGCAGCGCCGGCAGGTAGAAGCAGACCGGCGCCTTGAAAGCCTGCTCGCAGCATTTAAAGACTGGAAAGAAGAAAATACGAACCTGCGTGAAAAGGTACGTGCTAAACACCTTTTCGCCGAACAAACAGGCCTGGCGGTGGAACAGGTGGAAAAAAGGCCATGGGATATGCTGTTTGAGGAATGGTTTTCATACGATTATGTAACGATTATCGGTACTCATCTATTTGATATGTTCTTAAAACAGACGCTGACTGAGCGGACCCGGATGGATCTTCAACTGGGCGGACTGCTGCTGACGGCTTCCTGGCTGCCGGTGGAATTAAATGAAAAAAACCGGTGGGCCCGGGCAGTAGGAAAGCAGGAATTTTCCGGCCGGCTGCAGCAGGACCCTGCTTTAGAACCGGCTGTATCTTCCACCTGGCTTGTGCGGACAGCGCGTGTAGGGTTTGAAGACACCCGTCTGGGCCAGGCAGTGCCGATCCAGCCGAATAGTGAAGAGTTTCAGGCGTTGATGCTTGAGGCGGAAGAAGCCTACTATAAAGAAGAACACATCCGCTGGCATAAAGAAAAAGGGGCCTCCTGGCTCCATTTTGCACTCCCGTCCGTAAGTTTCTGATTTGTAAACGAGACGGGGGTCATGCTTTTATGCCCAATTTTAGTCGTTCCGTTGGAGGAACCAAAGGTTTTTGCTATAATAAGACAAGTATGTTTACATATGATAAACACCATGAAAAACGATCTCTTTCACCTGTGCGTTTTAGCGGCAAGGTTTTTTGAAAGAACGGAGGAAGACAATATGTCTAATTATCATTTTATTGGAATTAAGGGATCCGGCATGAGTGCTCTTGCCCAGATTCTGCACGATATGAATCATAGTGTACAGGGCTCGGATGTTGAAAAAACATTTTTTACACAGCAGCCTCTTGAAAAGAAAAATATTTCTATTCTTCCTTTTCAGGCGGACAACATCCAGGAAGGCCAGACGGTGGTTGCTTCAGCAGCTTATGGTGATACGCACGAAGAAGTGAAACAGGCAAAGCAGGCAGGGGTAGAGGTCCATTCCTACCCACAGTTTTTAGGAGAATTCCTTCAAAATTTCACTTCGATAGCAGTGGCGGGCTCACACGGTAAAACGACCACGACTGGTCTTTTAGCACACGTACTAGAGGCGTATAAGCCTACCTCATACTTAATTGGCGATGGCACAGGGAAAGGCATGGAAAACAGTCGCTTTTTTACATTTGAAGCCTGCGAGTACCGCCGTCATTTTTTAAACTATACTCCTGACTATGCGATTATGACAAATATTGATTTTGATCACCCCGATTACTTTTCAGACGTAGACGATGTTGTTCAGGCATTTAATGAAATGGCTCAAAAAGTAAAAAAAGGTATTGTAGCGTGCGGTGATGACGAACACCTTCAAAAGCTGCATGCGCCTGTGCCAATTGTTTATTATGGTATTGAAGGAAAGCATGATTTCAACGCGGAAAACATAATAGTAGACGAGAATGGAACCAGTTTTGATGTGCAAATCCGTGGGGACCGGTTTGGTCGCTTTACTATCCCAGGCTATGGCAAGCACCATATTCTAAATGCACTCGCTGTTATTGCTATCTGTCACTATGAAGAGGTGCCGGCCGCGATTATTCGCGAACAACTGGCTACTTTCAGCGGTGTGAAACGCCGTTTTACGGAAAAAACTTCCGGGTCGCAGGTGCTGATTGATGATTATGCCCATCATCCTACTGAAATTCGGGCTACCATCGAATCAGCCAAACAAAAATACCCGAACCGGCCGATAGCAGCTGTTTTCCAGCCGCATACCTTTTCAAGAACGAAAGCCTTTCTTGATGATTTCGCAGCCAGCCTCCAAATGGCAGACTATGTTTACCTTTGTGATATTTTTGGATCGGCAAGGGAACAGGATGGAAGCTTAAGCATCGAGGACTTAAAACAGCGCATTCCTGGCGCGAAAATAATTCAGGAGGACGGAGTACAGGTGCTTGAAACTCATAATGACGCCGTGCTTTTATTTATGGGGGCTGGAGACATCCAAAAGTTTCAAAGTGCCTATGAAGCTCATCTTGAATCCTCCAAGCAATAGAATCACAAGACGGAAGGCGAGAGCTTTCCGTCTTCTTCGTATCGACAGTAAAAATGCTAAAGCATTACGGGGACGATATTTTCGCCAGCAGGCATATTTTTTGAAGGATAGGGAAAAAGAAATTAGAAGCCTCTCTCTGTGAAGAATGGAGTTTCAAAACAGACAAAGAGTGGTAAAATGGCGACAGGAGGTGTATTGTGATATGGCTATTTTAGGTTACATAAGCGCGCTGATTGCAGCGATCGCTTTTGCCGTTCTAATTATTTTCCTCGTGAAAACACTGAAAACAGCTACTACAATGATGGAGCGCGTAGGGAACACAATGGAACAGGTAGAGCAGCAGGTACAGGGCATTACCAGAGAATCAGAGGCTATGCTTAATCGTTCTAATACTATTATGGAAGATGTCCAGACCAAAACAGAGAGTATTAATGGTTTTGTAGGGTCATTGCAAAATGTCGGGGAATCAGTGGATAACGTCAACCATTCATTCCGCCGTGTAGCCGATTCTGTTTCCAATTATTCTTCAAAACAATCAGAGCAGGTCACCCAGGTAATTCAGTGGGGGAATGCCTTTATTGATTTGTATGCCCGCTGGAAGAAACGGACAAAATAAAAGGGGACGATAAAGAATGGCTTCATACAACACAAAAGATTTTATTATAGGAACAATCATTGGAAGCATTGTAGGGGCGTCGACAGCGCTGCTTCTTACCCCAAAATCAGGGGAGGAATGGCGCCAGAATCTTTCTGAAGGGACTCAGTCAGTAAAACAGAAATCAAGCGGGTTAACCTCTGAAGCATACGAAAAGGGCAGTGAGTGGGCAAATCTTGCAAAAGATAAGTCCAGCGAAATTGCCAAAAATGTTTCTGCCCAGTCTTCTCATCTGTATGAACGAGTGAAAGGAAGCTCGGGAGAAGATGAAGAGAAATCTGCTGAAAAGCTAGCACAAGAGTTGAATGAACGCATTGATGAAAGCGAAGAAGAAGCGGCAGAGGATGTAAAAAAAGACGTGCGTGAACTGCATAAAGATTCCTCAGAAAACAAAAATAATGACACGTAACAGCTAAAACCGCTGCGCTAAATGCAGCGGTTTTTATTATATTTTTAGTTAGACTTAAAAGAAAAGCTTATTTTAGAGGCAAAAATACTTTAACACTTAAAAGCGTTTAAGAAATAAAGAAAAAAGGGCTGACAGAACAGAATTCTTCGTTTATAATTGGGCGTAATCGAAAAGATAAGTAATTGACCGAAGGAGTGGAGAATATGAGTAACGAGCAGTTAGATGCCTTAAGAGAACAATTAGACGAAGTGAACGTAAAACTTTTGGAACAAATTAATGAACGCGGACGGCTGGTCCGGGAAATTGGGGATGTTAAAAGTAAGTCCGGGCAGAAGCGATTCGACCCGGTACGTGAACGCCATATGCTCGATCACATTGCAGAACATAACGAAGGGCCCTTCTACACTTCCACGGTCCAGCACATTTTTAAGCAAATCTTCCAGGCGGGGCTCGAGCTTCAGGAAGATGATAACCGCAAAGAATTGCTGGTATCTCGCAAGAAGAAGCCTGAAGATACAATTGTTGACCTGAAGGGCGAAAAAATCGGAGATGGCTCCCAGCGTATTGTTGCAGGCCCTTGTTCCGTAGAAAGCTACGAGCAGGTGTACGAAGTTGCCAAATCCATGAAAAACCAGGGCATTCGTCTTCTGCGCGGCGGAGCATTTAAGCCGAGAACTTCACCTTATGACTTTCAGGGGCTTGGAAAAGAAGGTCTTGAAATTCTGCGCCGTGTAGCTGACGAACTGGATATGGTGGTAATCAGTGAAATTGTAAGTCCGCAGGATGTAGAAATGGCCCTGGATTACCTTGACGTTATCCAGGTCGGCGCGAGAAACTCCCAGAACTTTGAATTACTGAAAGAAGTGGGAGGCGTGGACAAGCCTGTATTAATGAAACGCGGAATGTCCTCGACTATCGACGAATTAATTAAAGGCGCCGAATACATCCTGGCTAAAGGAAATGAAAATATTATTCTTTGCGAACGCGGTATTCGCACGTATGAAAAAGCAACTAGAAATACACTCGATATTTCTGCAGTACCAATTTTGAAAAAAGAAACTCACCTTCCGGTCATGGTAGATGTGACGCACTCCACAGGTAGAAGAGATTTGCTTGAACCAACTGCCCGTGCAGCATTTGCTATCGGCGCAGATGCGGTCATGGCTGAAGTACACCCGGATCCTGCGGTCGCTCTTTCCGATTCTGCGCAGCAAATGGATATTGCCCAATTTGAATCTTTCCTGGATTCCCTCAGGGCTTCCGGATTATACAAATACTAATTCTCTACATGAAAGCACAGGGACTCTCCTGTGCTTTTTATATGGTGAGCAGTTATAACCAATTTAAATTAGTTGATAGCGTTTTCTTGAAAAGAAGTATGAAAACATAGTAAAATGAAAACAATTGAAAACAAGCTAAATCAAGAATAAAGACGTTAGGTGTTTATGTATGATACGATTAAAAAATCTGTAATTGTGAAGAGAAGAACAAAACTCGAATATTCATATATGCTCAGGAAGTTATGAAAAGTTTTCATAAATGAATTGCAGGGTTGATCAACATTATTATATGATAGCATCATCTGTTGAAAAGTGGATGAAAGGGATTTGAAGGAGGATTACTAGTGAATACAACAATTTATGATGTAGCAAGAGAGGCTGGCGTTTCGATGGCCACCGTTTCACGTGTCGTGAACGGCAACCCAAACGTAAAGCCGGCTACGCGGAAAAAGGTACTGGACGCCATCGAAGGGCTTGGCTATCGTCCGAACGCGGTAGCGCGTGGCCTTGCAAGTAAAAAAACCACAACTGTCGGTGTAATTATTCCAGATATATCAAGCATTTTCTTTGCTGAATTGGCCCGGGGGATTGAAGACATCGCCATGATGTATAAATATAATATCATCCTGAGCAACTCCGACCAAAATAAAGATCGGGAAATTAACCTAATTAATACCCTGCTTGAAAAACAGGTGGATGGGATTGTATTTATGGGTGGCGAAATCACCGAGGAGCACGTGGAGCAGTTCAAGCAATCCCCAGTACCTATTGTCCTGGCTGCAACAGTTGATGAAAACAAGGAAGTGCCTTCGGTAAATATTGATTATGCAGACGCTGCTTTTGATGCAGTGGAGGAGTTAATCGAGGGGGGACATCAAAGAATTGGTATGGTTTCGGGCTCTCTTGAAGATCCGGTAAATGGATATAAAAAATTCAGTGGATATAAAGAAGCGCTAAATAAAAATAACATTTCTTTTGAGGAAGAATTAGTAACAGTAGGAGACTATTCATATGATTCCGGCCTCCGGGCTGCGCAGTCACTGATGAAGCTTGAGAATCCTCCTACGGCGATTTTTGCATCCACAGATGAAATGGCCCTTGGCGTAATCCATGGGCTGCAGGATGATGGGTTTAGCGTGCCGGATCAAGTGAACGTCATTGGTTTTGACAATACACGCCTTGCGACTATGGTACGCCCAACATTAACAACCGTAGTGCAGCCGATGTACGATATTGGAGCAGTCTCCATGCGCCTTTTGACGAAGTTTATGAACAAAGAAGAAGTAGACGAAAGTACTGTAGTCCTCCCGCACCGACTGGAATACAGACAATCAACGACCATTCCTGAAAAATAAGGGAAGCAGTTTAACTGCTTCCTTATTTTTTATATTTATGGTCTTTTTTCATTTCTAATATGAAAAAGGGCTTTTTCTAATGAGCGTATATTTTTTTCTTCAATTTCCGGTCGCCTCGGGATGGGGGCGTACATATGCTCCGGGTCCTGCCATCTTGTAGGAAGCTCAATGGGAGCACTTTCTCCCCAGCGGCTCCGCCAATCTTCCGGGCAGTTTTGTTCGTACAAGTGGGTCTGTTCACTCATTTCAAGCCACACAGCTGCCCAGGCTCTTGGTACGACTCTCCACATATCATAGCCTCCGCCGCCGACGGCAATCCATCTGCCTTCGCAGTATTCATGAGCTACTTGATGAGCGATGGCTGGGATAGCTTTGTACGACTCAATGCTTAAGGAAAGATGGGTGAGTGGGTCGAAGTAGTGTGCGTCTGCCCCGTTAAGCGTAAAAATGACATCCGGTTTGAAAAACTCGGCAGCTTCACGCAGGGCTGCTTCGTAGCAATGTAAAAAAGACTCGTCCTCAGTAAATGCATCCACAGGTATGTTGATCGAAGTGCCGTAGCCTTGACCGGCTCCTTTTTCGCCAACGCTGCCGGTTCCTGGGAACAGGTATCTTCCTGTTTCATGAATGGAGAGAGTACAGACGTCCGGATCCTCGTAAAAAGAAAACTGGACACCGTCTCCATGATGGGCATCAGTATCAACATATAAAACACGTGCCCCGAAATGCTTACGTGCGTATTCGATAGCAATGGCACTGTCATTATATACACAAAAACCTGAAGCTTTTCCCTGGAAGCCATGGTGCAGGCCTCCGCCAAGGTGAAAAGCGTGAGATGCTTTACCTGAAAGAACGGTTTCTACAGCCTGTAGAGTGCCGCCAACAAGTGTAGCAGAAGCTTCGTGCATATGGTCAAAAATAGGCGTGTCTTCGGTGCCGAGCCCGTAGTTATTTGCGACGCCGATACTCAGTTCACCTTTTCCGGCTGCCTTGACGGCCTCCAGATAGTGCTGGTCGTGCACAAGCATTATTTCTTCATCTGTCGCCATCCGTGAAGGCACAAGCTTATCATCACTGATTGCCCCCATTTCAAGCAGAAGATCAAAGGTGATTTGCTGGCGCAATGGGCTGAAAGGGTGATCATCATTAAATTTATATTGCGGCATATCCGGAGAATAAACGAGGGCGTGATTCATCATGATCCCGGCTCCGGTGTTCTCGGCCATTGTACGGTATAGCCTTTTTCCTCTATGGCAGAGATTAGTCTGCGGGGGTCCATTGTCTGCACTCGAAAGCTCAGCACCTGCTTGTCGGTATCACTGTGCGGAAAGAGCAATACGCTGATAACATTTGTGCCTTTCTCTTTAAAAATCAGTGATAGTTCTGCTAATTGCCCGGATAAGTTAGGGATAACAACATCTATTTGGGAAGACGGCTGATTGGCGCCTGTCATTTTAACTAATGTATGCAAAACGTTAGTTTCAGTTAGTATGCCCACAAGCTTCTCATCTGAAGATACGACTGGAAGTGCGCTGATATCGTTATCATACAGCACTACAGCAGCATCTGCCATTAAATCATATGACATGATTGTGATAACGGGAGCAGTCATAATAGTAGAAACAGGCTGTTCCAATTCTTTTTTATCGTCCCCCGGCTGAAAAATAGATGGGCTGGCATCGCGGATATCCCGGTCTGCGACAATCCCCACAACGTAATCATTTTCGTCAATTACAGGTATATGCCGGATGCGATGTTTTTCCAAAAGCTCTAAAGCCGTACGGATGAGTGTAGTACGTTCAATTGTTATGACGTCTTTAACCATGATTTCTTCCACGAACAAGCAAACATTCCTCCTCTAAACAGGCGGTTAAAACATAAATTTATTAGTGAAACGAACATTATCAAACTGTTGAACATCATTATCTGACACACGGGAGCCTAACCTTACCATTAAACAGTTTGCAGGATGGGAGGATATTTCGGGGTCGTCAGTAGCCATCCATTCAAGACCTCCGGCGTTCATCATTTTTTCCATCAGCTTTCTATACTCCCATACGGTCAACCCGCTGGATTTGAGATCCCAGTGCCAATAGTACTCTGTCGTAATAATAATATAATCTTCCATGGCGTCATCGAGCATAGAAAACTCCAATAGCCGTTTGCCGATTTTAGCCCCTCTGTATTCTTTGGCTATTTCGATGGCCCCTAGTTCGAGAAGACTGTCCAACCGTGCTTCGGACCAGCGCTCTAAAGGATCTGGATAGACAAAAGTGACATAGCCGACAATCGTTTTGCCGTCAGCGACAATGTTAATTCTTCCTTCAGGAAGATCAGCAATGCCAATTAATGCCTTCTTTTGTTCTTCATGAGAACGAAACGCTGTAAGTCCTGGATGAAAGTCATAATCGTGAAGTGTTTTACCGGAAACAGGGCCCTCCATGAGCAGAGTGTGGTTGTTCCATGCGATTTCCCTGGAATAATAGGTCTTTTTGTGAATCATGTACACCATCCTTCATCCACCTATGGTACTGCTTACATTATTATCATATCAGAAAAATACTTCAGATTGGTGGAAGAAATGTGAATATTAAGAAATGAAAGAATTGAACAATATATGAACTTATATTATAATGAATTTGTGCAAATTAAGATCGACAGAAGGGAATGTTTCAAATGAAAGTGCAAACGCTTCCACCAACTGACGGAAATTACAACCTACAAGACTACGAAGAAGCAAAACAAAACTTTGACTGGTCGGAAATTGAAAAACAATTCTCTTGGCACGAAACAGGAAAGGTAAACATGGCATATGAAGCAATTGATCGCCATGCGGAGAATCCTGATAAACAAAATCAAGTCGCACTGCATTATTTAGATGGAAGCCGCAAAGAGGAGTACACATTTGCGGATATGAAAAAATACACAAACAAAGCAGCAAATGTAATGAAAGAAGCAGGTATTCAAAAAGGGGACCGTGTTTTTATATTCATGTCCCGTTCCCCGGAACTTTATTTTGCCCTTCTCGGGGCAATTAAAGTAGGTGCTATCGTGGGGCCGTTATTTGAAGCGTTTATGGAAGGAGCTGTCCGGGACCGACTGGAAGACAGCGAAGCAAAAGCGCTGGTCACGACCCCTCAGTTAGTGGAAAGGGTGCCGTTTGATGATCTTCCCAACCTGGAAACGGTGTTCATCCATGGAGGCGTGGATGATGAAAAAGGCGGTTTTTTGGATTTTGATGCAAGGCTGCAGCAGGCAGGCAGCGATTTCGAACCGGAATGGGTAGACCGGGAAGATGGACTGATCCTGCATTATACATCAGGCTCTACTGGAAAACCAAAAGGTGTTTATCACGTGCATAATGCTATGATTCAACACTACCAGACAGCAAAATGGGTCCTGGATTTGAAAGACGGAGATGTATACTGGTGTACAGCTGATCCAGGCTGGGTAACTGGTACTTCTTATGGTATTTTTGGCCCGTGGCTCGCTGGTGTGACAAACGTGGTACGCGGCGGACGCTTCAGTGCGCAGGATTGGTATGACACACTGGACCGCTACAATGTTTCTGTCTGGTATAGCGCACCAACCGCGTTTCGGATGCTTATGAGCGCCGGAGACGAGCTTATGAAAGACTATGACCTTTCTTCGCTGCGTCACATTTTAAGTGTCGGAGAACCGTTGAACCCAGAGGTTGTACGCTGGGGCGAAAAAGCATTCAATCTCCGTATTCATGATACGTGGTGGATGACAGAAACCGGAGCAATGATGATATGCAACTATCCTGCTATGACCATCAAAGCCGGTTCTATGGGGAAACCTATTCCTGGAGTCTACGGAGCTATTGTCGATGACCAGGGTAATGAACTACCTCCAAACCGGATGGGCAACCTGGCGATTAAACCAACTTGGCCTTCGATGATGCGGGCTATTTGGAATAGAAAAGAAAAGTTCGATAGTTACTTTGAATTGAACGGCTGGTATGTATCTGGTGATTCCGCTTATATGGATGAAGATGGATACTTCTGGTTCCAGGGACGTGTAGATGATGTTATTATGACTGCTGGTGAAAGAGTCGGGCCGTTTGAAGTAGAAAGCAAACTGGTTGAACACCCGGCTGTAGGGGAGGCAGGCGTTATCGGGAAGCCTGACCCTGTGCGCGGAGAAATTATTAAGGCATTTGTAGCTCTCCGGGAAGGATATGAACCTTCGGATGAACTGAAAGAAGAAATCCAAAGTTTTGTAAAGAAGGAACTTGCCGGACACGTGGCTCCAAAAGAGATCGAATTCCGGAAGTCACTTCCGAAAACAAGAAGTGGTAAGATTATGCGCCGTGTCTTGAAAGCATGGGAACTTGATCTGCCAACCGGGGATCTTTCCACCATGGAGGATTAGAGCAGGAAAACGCAAGAAGCCCCTGTACTTAATTATGTACGGGGGCTTCTTTATTTCTAATATTCCTTCGGGTATGATAAATAAAAGAAATGAAAAGGAGGAAGATCGCTTTGGTTGCGTTAATTATCGGTCTTATTCTTTTGTTGGAAAGTTTCTTCTTAATATTTAAAGGAAGTAAAGAAAATCGCCGGTTTTTGCGGACAGCGGGAATAGTTTCAGTACCACTCGCAATATTACTAGTATGGATTGGACTGGCTCAAATCGCATAAGTCTTAATTTCACTACATAACGGTTTTTTGTTTTCTATTCTTCCTGTTCAGAAGAAGAGCTTTCTTCTGTTTCATTTTCAGTACCACTTGAGGCCTCTGGCGAGGAACTTTCGCCAGGGGCTTCGCTATTTGTTGAGGAAGTGCTGGAATCTTCGTCACTCTCGGCATCGCTATCCCTGGAAGGAGCAGAAGAGGAATCCTCCGTGGACTCCTCTTCATCGGTGGATGCGCCGCCGGAGCTGCCGCTGTCCCCGGAGCCGTCCCCGGAAGGAGCAGAAGAGGAATCCTCCGTGGACTC